>JAIENY010000009.1 GCA_019750915.1 Xanthobacteraceae bacterium | reverse complement strand
CCGAGCATGCGATCCGCCATCTCGCCGAACGTGTCGCCGGTCACTCGGGCCAGAGCGTCAATGAGGAGCATCCGCTGCTCTCGGCCGCGCTGCCGACAGGCGAACGTTTCCAGGGCGTGATGCCGCCGGCGACGACAGCGGGCGGCGCATTCGCGATCCGAAAGCAGGTCATCAAAGAAATGCGGCTCGATGATTACCGAAAGCTCGGTTCCTTCGATAAGGTGACAACAGCGGGGGAGGGGGCGCTGTCGGAGACCGACCGGCGCCTGTGCGAACATCTCGACGCCGGCCGGATCGAAGAGTTCATCCGCCTTGCGGTGCTGAACCGCTATTCGATCCTTTTGTCTGGCGGCACGAGCTCGGGCAAGACAACGTTCTTGAATGCGATTCTCAAGGAAGTGCCGATAGAGGAGCGCATCATCACCATCGAGGACACGCGCGAGGTCAATCCGATCCAGAGGAACTACCTGCCGCTCGTCGCCTCGAAGGGCGACCAGGGCGAGGCGCGGGTGACCGTGGAGACGCTGCTGCAGGCCTCGATGCGGCTGCGGCCCGACCGCATCTTCCTCGGCGAGATCCGCGGCGCCGAGGCCTACTCGTTCCTGCGTGCGATCAACACCGGCCATCCCGGCAGCGTCACGACGGTGCATGCTGACAGTCCCGCCGGTGCCTTCGAACAACTCGCCTTGATGGTGATGCAGGCCGGGCTCGGCCTGCGCCGCGACGAGATCGTCGCCTACATCAAGTCGGTGCTACCGATCGTCATTCAGCAGACCAAGGTCGGCGGACGGCGTGGCACATCGGCGGTGCATTTCTCGCGCATGGCCGAGTGGCGGGAGCAGCGCACCGGAGGGAGAGGCCGTCATGGCGCGCGTCGTCGCCTATAGGATCGGCGTCGCGATCTTGCTGCTGCTCGCCTTCTGGCTTCTGTGGAGCATGGCCTATGAAGTCGTCGTGGCGCTTCGCTGGGCGCCGAGCCGCTTTCCGAGCGAGGGCGCGACCCGTTGGGCTCTCTTCCGGATGCAGAATGCCGACCGCTCGGCCGACTTCTTCCTAGTTGCCTGGCGGCATTTCTACGATCGGCTCGTGTTCGCCCCTACGCGCGTCGAGGCGCTCATCCGCGCTGGCTACGCCGTGGCGACCGTCGGAGCGCTAGGGCTGGCTGGATTGCTCTTCGCCATCGTCAACCGGCGCCAAATGCCCTACGGCGCCGCGCGCTTTGGCACATTGATGGAGGCGGCGAAGCAAGGCCTCACAGCCAAACGCGGCATTTTGCTCGGAACGCTCGGCGGGGCGACGATCCGCTCCGACGAACCCGCCCACATCCTGGTCGTTGGGCCATCGCGCTCGGGGAAGGGCACCGGCTTTGTTCTCCCCAACGGCTATCTCTGGCAGGGCTCGGCGGTGTTCTTCGATCCCAAGCGCGAGAACTTCGAGGCGTTGGCCAATCACCGAGCGGCAATGGGCAACAAGGTCTTCATGTTCTCGCCGGGGTCAAACGACACGCATCGCTACAATCCGCTCGACTTCGTGCGCCGCGACGAGCGCATGGCGACGGACTGTCTGGTAGTGGCCTCTTTTGTGATTCCGGAGAAAGCCGACGACACGTGGGCCGGCGCCGGTCGCCTATTACTGTCATCGCTGATCGGCTATGTGCTGTCATCGCCTTTGATCGCCAGCGCGCAGCACATGCGCACCGTCGCGCGGATGACGACGACCGGCAAGGATATTTCATCGGTCCTGCGCGCGATAGTGCGGACCGAACGTCAGCATTTGCCGACATGGGTCGTCGATAGCTTCAATCAGTACATCGCCTTGGAACCAGAGACGCGCAACAGCGCGGTGTTCAACGTTAACATGGCGATGTCGCTGTGGAACAACGGACTCATCTCGGCGGCGACCGAGACGTCGGACTTCGACATCCGCGAGCTGCGCCGGCAGCCGATGACGATCTTCATCGGGTGCACCATCGCGGAGCTATCGATCTTCCGGCCGCTCATTCGCATCCTGTTCCAGCAGATCCACGACCTGATGATGGTAAAGATCCCGGGAGACGACGAACCTCACCAAGTTCTGCTGATGCTCGACGAATTCTACCATGTCGGCCGGATGGACTCGCTGATCTCGAAGATCACAATCAGTGCGGGCTACGGCTTCCGCATGGCGATCGTGATGCAGGACATCGCGCAGCTCGACGAGCTCTACGGCAAGAACACGCGCGTGACGACTGTGTCGGGCTCGCAGATTAAGCTTTTCATCCAGATCAACGATCTCGACACGTCGGAGTTCGTATCCGAGATGCTCGGCGAGACAACACAGGTTTACAAGACACCGATCCAGAGACCGGGGCAGGGCATCTTCGCGCCGCGCGTCTGGTCGCCGCACTACACGCCACGGCCGCTGCGCAGCGCACTTGAGCTGCGCGAGATGTCCGCGCGCCTCTCGATCTTGATGGTAAAGAACTCGCGCTCGTTCGAGCTCACGAAGATCCGGCACTACCTGGACAAGCCATATCGCGGCTACTTCGAACGCGCCAAAGGCTCTCCGCCTGTCCTGCCCAGGTTGCGTGCTTGGCAGGACGAGTCCCTGAGAGGCGCGATCAATCCAGCTCCCGAGCAACAAGAAGACCAGAACAATGTCATGCCGCCAGCCGCTTCGCAGCCGAAAAAAAAACCGGGCCGGCGGCCGAATAAGAAGTCCACCGCTCCGGCGACGTCGGTAAAACCCCCGGACTTGCCGGACGCGCCTTTTCCGCTCATCCGGCGGGATGCGGCCACTCGGACATCATCGCCTAAGACGCTGTCGCTCGGCGAGGCGCCGTCGCCGCCGGCGGGCGAGAACTGCGATGTGCGTGATATCCTCGCCGCCGCTGCGCATGAGCAGAATCAAGAATTCGCTGCGATGACCAAAGTGCTCGGTGCTGATTTCGCAGAGATAGACCGAGTGCAGAAAGCGCGAAGCCTCTTGGTAGACCTACACGAATCTTTCGGAGAACAAGACAAATCAAGCGCCGGCCGAAGGTGATCGCCTATACGGGCGAAGGGCTCACGCCTCAAGGGCTTGGCAACCTTTGTTGATCACGCCGTCCAAGACGAAGCCTAGTTCCAGCTGTGCCATCGCAACCGGTCTAATGTGGCTCTCTCGCGGAAGAATGGTGTCCGTATGGACTTGCACCGCTCCAAGTTCATTGGACCGCAGACGACGACGCCGTCGCAACAGCCGACCGCTGGCGTGGTTGATCAACATGCACTTTACGGTCAACCCATCCTCTTTCGATCAGAACTTTCAACGCAAGGGCGATTTGGTCGGGAGTGAACTGCTTCTTTCGCTCATTCCAGGCGTAGAGTTTGGATTGGAGGTCCGAAAGGCACAGAGCTTCCTCGTTCGTTGCGACCCAATATACCGTGGACAGCAGTTCCAGTCCGTAGGGCGTTTCGAAACCATCGACCAATTCGGCGACACGATCAAAACGAAGCCGCGTCTCGGACTGATCCTCGAGGAAGCGGTCTGCATCTTCGAATGCACCCGGAACGAGGCTCAACCGCTTCGTCGGGTCGTCACCACCGTCGGAATAGCCGGAAATCAGGTGACCCTCGATGCTGCTGAGTACGTGGCGCAAGTTTTCAGCGTATGGTCCGTAGTTGGCCTTGCGATACTTAAGGCGCAGATTCTCACCGGCCTCCTGCATGAAGAACATGAGCTTATGTGCTTCCAGAAGCGTAACAAATGGGTCCATCAGGCCGTTTAGGTAACGCTGGACCAAGATGACCAGTGCGGCACGACCGGGCGTCATGTTGGGCACCTTACGATTGCGCGCTAGTGCGGCGGAATCCGGAGCACCAGAGGGTTCGTAGATCATCGCAACAACATCAGGGGCACTTTCCAACGCCTGAATGATTTTGGGCCGAACGTTGTCCCAGTCGAGTCCACCCAGCCCTGAGCCAAGCGGCGGTATCGCGATGGAGCGTATCTTGAATTGTCCTATCACCCGCACAAGGTCCTCGAGACCCGTCTCAATATCTTCGATGCGACTCTTGCCCTTCCAGTGGCGCTTGGTCGGAAAGTTAATGATATAACGCGGTGACAGCTTGCCTGTCTCGTGGACAAACATCTTCCCAGGCTGAACTTCGTGGCGATCACATGCGGCGGCATAGGCCTTGAAGTTACCCGGAAACTTGTTCTTGAATTGCAGCGCAATTCCGCGACCCATGATGCCGACGCAATTGACGGTGTTCACCAGCGCATCAGCGTCGGCATCGAGGATGTCACCGGTTGTGAATGTGATCATGCGGTCCTCCTCAGTAATACCAGTGTGGTAGGATCTGTACGGTAGGCTTGTGCGCAGCTTGTGCTAAGGCATTTACCGCTACATTGGACACAGCCTTCGAATGAACGCCGATGCGTTCAACCAGATGCCATGGGAAATGATTATACATCAGGAACTCGGCTTGCTTGGCCTCCTTGATATCAGCCTGCGCCCATTGCGTGGCAGCGATATGTTCCCAGTTCAGCTGATCGAGTTGGGCGGCAACTTTCCAAAACTGCGCGTAGGCCGCGCCCGCATTTGATCCGCTGAATGCCCAGCTGTGATTGTTTCCATCTGCCCATTCGATGACCTTGTGAAGGTCTGCTTCTAAGTGGACGATCGGCCCCTGCCCACCCTTGTACGCAAGTTCGGGACTGTTGGCGCAATGGATCACATAGAGCATCACCGAGCGGGGACAGAAGTAGAAGGGCACGAAATTGCCCACAAACGCATTGGCGTAGCAATCGACGGGAAGGCGCAATCTGCGCTCCTTGATCGATCCCATGCCGATGGTCGTGCCGGGAAGCGCAAGCTTTATGATCTCAGAATCGCACAGCAACCTGTTATGAGCGATAATCGACGGAAGTCTGTCGACATTGACGATATGGTAGATTTTCGCACCTGGCGGCGACTGAGTCATTTCTCGGCCTCGACGTACCCCAGGCTGACGAGTTGATCTTTCAACAGTAAGCGAATGGCTGCGGGCCTTGTCGGGATGCCGGCCTGCTTGCGTCGAAACTCATCGAGGATTGCGAGCAACGGAAGCGGAAGCCTGACCATGACAGGTTCAGTTTCCACTTTCGGTCTGCCTTTTTGACGTGCCACGGCGGCCCTTTTTGATTCGTCCTGATTACTTGATATCAATAAGCGACGCCAAGGATCAACGGCTCAATGTGAAGTTTTTCCCTGGCTCATGCCTCATGGCCGCCAGCGGCTGTTGCCGCGTTCGATCTTGCGGACCACCTCACAGGATGATACTGTGGCACCGTTACAGATTGTCCTGTTAAATCAAATACTTATGTTCCATAATCTATATTATGCGAATCAAATTTCTAACCTGCTTAACAGCGGCCGATGTTATTAACGGTGGGATCGCAATGCCATCAGCTTTTCGCCTCTTCGGCCACGGTGTTCTTGGTTGCATGCCTTGGCACCAATAACAGCGCAGCGAATGCGACAAGACTCAGTAACGACAATACAACCAGAACCCCTCCCCATAGTGGATCAATCAGCAGGCTGAATCCCAACGGAGCCAATGCCTGACAAACGCGCGAAGGTGCGCCCAATAATCCAAGCCGATAGCCATAGTTTTCGGGGCCGAAGATCGCCAGCGGCAACGTTCCCCGAGCGATCGTGAGCAGGCCGTTGCCTGCGCCGTGAAGCAAAGCAAATGCCGCGGCCGCAGGCCCTCCGAATATCCCGATCACGCAGGCATCGATCGGATGCGTGATGCAGGCAAGCCGCGTCGAAAGCAATGGATGGAATCTGCCAAGCGTACTCGCTTCAAGGACATGCGCCGCGACCTGGGCCGGACCGATCATCATCCCCGCAAAGACGGCCTGCCCCGGTGTGGCACCGAACGCCTCGACGATGCGCGGTAGATGTTCACACCCCGTGATCATCAGGAACGTCGGCGCCCGCCCATAGGACTTCATGCCGGCGAGATACAGCCCCGGTTCATCCTGCCGGAGTTCGGGGGCGCACCGTCCCGCAACTGTGTTCGTTTGGATCGATCAAGGGCGCTAGATCGACCGGGGCCTCGATCGCGGAATCCAGGCGCAACCGCATTTCGCCCAGAAACGAGAGATCGGGCCGGAATCCCGTCGCCACGATCAACTCATCGACGACGACGTGGCGGCCGCAGCAGGCTAACCCTGCCCCGATGCGTAACCGTTCTCCCAACGCGGAAACGTGCGTGACGCCGAAACCATTCCACCTTGATCCTGCCGTTGGCAACGAGGCCAGCAAATACCGCGCCCAATTCGCCACGGGCGACCAACTTGTCGTTGGCACCTCCGCCGAATGCTTTCGACGGATCGGTGCCGCGGAGAAGCCAGATGACCTCCGTTGTCGGGGCCTCATCGCGAAGGCGCGCCAGATCGGTCAACGTACCGATGGCGGAATGGCCTGCGCCGAGCACAGCAACGGTTTTGCCCTTGTACCGCTCCCGATCGTTTCCGGAGACGTCAGGCATTCCATAGATGATCCGGCTTGCACAGTCCCGTTCCCCGATTGCAGGAAGCCCGTTCGCGCCCGCGGGATTGGGAGACGACCACGTTCCAGACACGTCGATCACGGCGTCGGCCCGCAAGACCTAAGGCCCCTTGCCGTTCTGAAACCGGATTTCGAACGGCGCGTTCTCACGGCCTCTCGTCTTTGCCTTGTCGAATCCGACGCGGCTGATCGCCGTCACGCGACTGGATGTCCGGATGACATCCTTCAGCGGCGTCTTGGTCCCAAGGGGATCGAGATAGTGGTCGAGCAACTCGCCGCCCGTAGGATAGACTTCCGGATCGGGGGATTCCACCCCGTTGAAGCCAGCAGGCGAGCCGCCGCGCCGTCGATGTTGTACTTCCAAGGCGAGAACAGTTGAACGTGCCGCCACTGCCTGACCGCGTGACCGGTCCGCTCTCCAGCCTCCAGCACGATCGGTGTCATGCCGCGTTCCATCAAGTGAGCGGCGGCGGCAAGACCGACGGGATCCCCGCCGATGACGGCTACGGTTTTCGATGTCATTTTCCATTCTCCATATTTCTAGAATGACCGAAATTTAAGGTCCGAAAGACTTAGGCAGCGGTCTTTGTCTCGTTACATCCGGTGGCTTCGTCGGCACAGCATTCAGCCACGAGGAAATCCACCAGCCCACGCATCGTGTCGTACTCGGCATGACACACGAGCGTCGTCCCTTCCCGGACTTGCCGGATCAGGCCGACGCTCACCAGCGACTTGACGTGATGGGACAAGGTGGACGGAGCGACCTTCAATTTTTCCTGCAAACGGCCAACGGGCATTCCGGACTGCCCCGCCCGCACGAGCGTCCGATAAATCCGGAGCCTCGTCGGATTGCCGAGGGCTTCGAGGCGCGATGCTGCGTCGATGAGTTTCATGCCAGAATACTGAGCGGGAAGCTTTCTGGAGTCAAACCATATTTCTAGAATATTCGAAATATAAGTACCTCCGATTTCCTCGAAACAGGTTGACAAAATCGAATATTTCCATAAGTCTGGATATATGGAAATCGAACAAGCCATTCTGGCGCTCGGCGCCCTCGCTCAGCAAACCCGCCTCCAGGCCTTCCGGGTCCTGGTACAACATGAACCCGATGGATTGGCCGCCGGCGATCTCGCGCGATTGCTTGAGGTGCCGCAGAACACGCTTTCGGCCCACCTCTCCGTGCTGACCCGGGCCGATCTCGTGACGTCCGAGCGGCACAGCCGTTCGATCGTGTATCGGGCGAACCTCACAACCTTCCAGGCGATCACCGTCTTCCTGTTGCAGGACTGCTGCGGCGGTCGACAGGAAATTTGCGCGCCCATTTTCGAAAGTCTCGTCCCTTGCTGTCCGCCTCCGAAGAAGGAGAAATCTCGTGCCTGACCGCGTCTATAACGTCCTGTTTCTCTGCACGGGCAATTCCGCCCGCTCAATTCTGGCCGAATCCATCCTGCGCAAGGACGGAAGCGACCGCTTCCGCTCATTCTCCGCAGGTAGCCAACCGAAGGGAGCGGTCAATCCGGTTGCATTGCGCGTACTGGCCAGCCTCGACTATCCCACGGACGGTTTGCGTTCGAAGAGCTGGCAAGAATTCGCCGCTCCGGATGCGCCCGTGATGGACTTCGTCTTTACGGTTTGCGACGGCGCCGCCGGGGAAAGTTGCCCTGTCTGGCCGGGGCAGCCGATGACGGCGCATTGGGGCATCGAAGACCCCGCGGCCGTGGAAGGAATCGACATCCAGAAGGAAGCCGCGTTCGTTGCCGCACTTCGCTACATGAAGAATCGCATTTCGCTATTCACCGCTCTTCGGCTTGCTTCGATCGACAGAATGGCGCTCGGCACCAAACTTCATGACATCGGAAACTCCGAGGGCTCGACGTCGGACCGACCTCAGGTGGCCTGATCATGAATACGTTCGAACGATATCTGTCTCTATGGGTCGCCCTTTGCATCGTCGTGGGCATCGGCCTCGGCCAACTGGTGCCAGGTTTCTTTGCCGCGGTTTCAGGCGCTGAAATCGCGAAGGTCAACCTGCCGATCGCCGTGCTGATCTGGCTCATGATCATCCCGATGTTGCTGAAGATCGACTTCGCCGCCATGGGGAAAGTCACGGAGCACGCGCGCGGCGTCGGCGTGACCCTCTTCATCAACTGGGCGGTCAAACCGTTCTCGATGGCATTGCTGGGGACGCTGTTGATCGGTCATTTGTTTGCGCCGATGCTCCCGGCTGACCAAACCCAGTCCTACATCGCCGGTTTGATCTTGCTGGCGGCAGCGCCCTGCACGGCGATGGTCTTCGTTTGGTCCAATCTCGTGGGCGGCGAACCCCACTACACGCTGGGCCAAGTGGCGCTCAACGACGTGCTGATGGTGTTCCTGTTCGCGCCACTGGTCGGCCTGCTCCTCGGCGTGGCTTCCATCACCGTGCCATGGGAAACACTGTTGCTATCCGTTGTCCTCTACATCGTGGTTCCGGTCGTCATCGCGCAGGTATGGCGTCGCGCCTTGCTCAACATCGGTTCGGCCGCATTCACCCGGACCCTAAGTCGGCTCCAGCCGCTATCCCTGATTGCCCTCCTCGCCACCCTGATCCTGCTGTTTGCATTCCAGGGCGAACAGATTGTCGCGCAGCCCGCCGTCATCGTCATTCTCGCAATCCCGATCCTGATTCAAGTCTACTTCAATGCGGGTCTCGCCTATTTGCTCAGTCGGCATTTCGGAGTGGCGTGGTGCGTGGCCGCACCCGCCGCGCTGATCGGCGCCAGCAATTTCTTCGAACTCGCCGTGGCGGCGGCCATCAGCCTGTTCGGGGTCAATTCCGGAGCGGCGCTCGCCACCGTCGTTGGCGTGCTCGTCGAAGTGCCCGTAATGCTTTCGGTCGTGAAGATCGTGCGGATGTCTCGCGGTTGGTACGAATCGCGCCCACCCGAACAGATCAAAAGCGCCGAGGTTCGCTCATGAGCGTCACCATCTATCACAATCCGGATTGCGGGACGTCCCGCAACACTTTGGCAATGATCCGTCAAAGCGGCGTCGAACCGGAAATCATCGAATATTTGAAGCAACCGCCGTCACGCGAAAAACTGGTCGAGTTGATTACCCAAATGGGTATCTATCCTCGTGACCTGCTCCGAATAAAGGGTACGCCGTACGACGCTCTCGGACTGGCGGATTCAAAGTGAAGCGACGACGATTTGATCGACTTCATGGTTACTCATCCGATTCTGATCAATCGCCCTATCGTCGTGACATCCAAGGGCGTCACGCTGTGTCGTCCTTCCGAAGAAGTGCTGTCCATTCTCCCGAAACCGAACATCGGACGGTTCGTAAAGGAAGACGGTGAAATCATCAATGCGGACTGAAATGCAAGATTTGCCGAACATCAACGACGAAGCCTTCGTCCATCCCGATCCCGGATCGCTGCATCGCCCAATGCCGACGCACCGCCCGCGCATTCTTCTCCTGTACGGATCGTTGCGCGAGCGGTCATTCAGCCGTTTCGCCACGGTTGAAGCGGCGCGCCTTCTTCAAACCTTCGGCGCGGAGACCAGGATCTTCGATCCCTCCGGCCTTCCTCTCCCGGACGACGTCCCGGCAACGCACAAGAAGGTTCAGGAACTTCGTGAGTTGTCTGCTTGGTCGGAAGGCCAGGTCTGGTGCAGTCCGGAGCGCCACGGTGCGATGACCGGCATCATGAAGGCGCAAATTGACTGGATTCCGTTATCGATCGGCGCGGTGCGACCGACGCAAGGCAAAACGCTGGCCGTCATGCAGGTCTGCGGCGGTTCTCAATCGTTCAATGCCGTCAACCAGCTTCGCGTCCTCGGCCGATGGATGCGCATGATCACGATCCCGAACCAGTCGTCGGTCGCCAAGGCCTATGAACAATTCGATGAGGCCGGGCGCATGAAGCCGTCGCCCTACTATGATCGGATCGTCGACGTCATGGAAGAGCTTATGAAGTTCACGTTGCTGACGCGTGGCGTATCCGGTTATCTCACGGATCGTTACAGCGAGCGCAAGGAAACGGTCGAACGCATTTCAGAGCGCATGAGTCTCGGCACGGCGCTCTAGCCGACGCTCCGAAACCGGACATTCCTAGCATTTTTTCTCGATGAATCTCCCGATTTCATTAGGTGCAGCGAAGATCACCGCCGCACGATCCCCCATCATTCCCGCAGGCATAATTGCGGGCGCACCTTTCTCTGGCCCGTCGTTGCTTGAATCGGTCATGAAGCGAAGATTGCGTTCCCAGAACGCACGCGTCTTTCCGTCGGCGGTAGCAACCCGATAAGTATCACGGCAATAGGTGATCGCCTTTACCTGCTTGGCGGGCTCAATCTTCTTCAGATTTGGGTCGCGGCCTCCGCCCATCATTCCGCCCATGCCTTTCATCTGCGTCTGCGCGGATTGCGTGGGTGCGGCTCCCGGCTTGGTGGCCTCCTTGAGGAACGCCAACAGGTCTGCGCGGGCGCCGGGGTCCTCGATGCCGTCGAACGGCATGTCGTTGTCCGGCACCATCCGCTTTGGATCAGTCAACCATCCGTCGAGCGCACGATCGTCCCAGATAATTCCCGATGACTTAAGCGCATCGGAATAACGGTCGAAACTCGGCAGCGACCCGGCCTTCCGTCCCCACAGGTTGGCCAGACTTGGTCCTGTCATGTTGCGGCCGGGTTCGAGCGAGTGGCACGGCGCGCAGGCTCTGAAGTCGCGCTGACCGCGTGCGGCATCGCCCTGCTCGGCGAGAGCCGGCGTCAGCAATGCGCCGGCGAACAGTGCCGCGATCCCGAATATTCTCATGGTCGGTCTCCTTTGCGTCCGGACAACAGATACTTGACGAGCGCCGCCGCGGTCAGGATCAGCACGACGATGACCAGCAGCCCGACCAGCGCCACGCCCCACATCATCCCGGGCATCATCATTCCGTCCATCATGGCTCACCTCATTTGGCTGGTTCCGGAATATGCTGTGTCACTCTCTTTACAGGAGCCGAAGGCGTTGCAGATTGATCGCTGCCGCCGTTCGGAAGTCGGTATCCCTTGACCAAGCCGAAGATCGCCGGGATCACGATCAGCGTCAGCAACGTCGACGAGATCATGCCACCGATCATCGGCACCGCGATCCTCTGCATGATTTCGGAACCGGTGCCGGTGCTCCACATGATCGGCAGCAGGCCCGCCATGATGGCGACGACCGTCATCATCTTCGGCCGCACCCGCTCGACCGCGCCTTCCATGATCGCATCATAAAGGTCTCGACGCGTAACCTTCCGGTCCTTGAGTGTGCATCGCAATTTGACCTCATCAAAGGCCTGATTGAGATAGATCAGCATAACCACCCCGGTTTCGGCGGCGACGCCTGCCAGTGCGATGAATCCGACGGCGACGGCGACGGACAGGTTGAAGTTCAACAACCACATCAGCCACAGGCCACCAACCAGGGCAAACGGCAGCGACAGCATGACGATCATGGTTTCGGGGATGGAGCGGAAGTTGAGGTACAGCAGCAGAAAGATGATCAGCAGCGTCACCGGCACTACGATTTTCAACCGTGCGGTGGCCCGCTCGAGATACTCGTACTGGCCGCTCCAGACCACGTAGTAGCCCGGTGGAAACGCGATGCTGGTATTGACGGTGAAGCGCTGGCGACCCTCAACGGTCGTGGTCACCGTCTGCCCCCCAGTGCGGTGGCGATCACGTCCTGCACGTCCTGGATCATAATGCCGTAACGCGCCAGCGCCATCCGATCGGGCGTGATCTCGAGATAGTATCCGCCGATGCCGCGCTCGGCATAAGCCGACGATGTGCCCGGCACCGCCTTCAGAACCCGCTCGACTTGTTTCGCCAGCTTGTCGATCCCATCCAGATCGGGGCCGATCACCGTGACGCCGACCGGTGTCCGGATTCCGGTCGACAACATGTCGATGCGGGCCTTGATTGGCATGGTCCAGGCATTGGAGACGCCCGGGAATTGCAACGCCTTGTCCATTTCGGCGGTGAGGCTATCGATCGTCGCGCCGGGGCGCCATTGCCGCTTCGGCTTGAGGTTGATCACGGTCTCGAACAAAACTTAGCGCTTTCGTGCTTTCACGATCGAAATCCGTCCTGACTCGAATGAATGAGATGACATCCGTGACGCGCCTGCGAGGCCAGCTTTCGCTAGAAAATCAACCCAACTACCGTCGAAGTGTGGCGTTACCGCAGCGACTCCTGAGATGCGTCCCGCTAGCTCGAGAATCCGCCGTTCTTTAGCATTTTCCGGCTTGTCGAAATCGACTGCTCGTAACGTCCCACCATGCCGTAGAACCCGGCCCATCTCTTTAATAATGCCAAGCTTTGCCTCCGGAGGATTGTCATGGAGCGCAAGCGTACAAATAACCGCATCGAACGAACCCGCGTTCAGCGGAAGCTTGCCCAGAAGAGACGCATGAACAACAGTAATGTTCCCGAGCTGTTTCCGAGCAGCACTAAGCCGCATCCTTTCGGCAGCCTTTGAGTTTGGGTCCACAATGACGAAAGTTGCTTCGGGATATCGAAGCGCGAGCGAAATCGCCGTGGAGGAACTGTGCGGCCCAAAATTGAGTATCCGATCACCTGCCTTGGGCTTAAGAGAAGCGACGAGTTCTTCCTGCCAGCTTGCATCGCGAGCCAAGATGGCAAACGAAAGATTATAAAACAGTTTAGCAACCCAAAATCGGTACCGGACTAATAGTCCTGGCGAACCTTGCTTGATAGATGACTTGATCACCGTTCGTCTCCGCCGGCGTTAAGTTGGTGTACGGGCCGCCAACGGACCTGTCCGTGTGGCGCAGCATAGCAACTGTTCGTCGACCAAGACGTACGACGCCGACATCAAGCAAATCACCACTGCAGCAGGCCCGGGCCGAGCTTGCTCCCCACGACGGCACAGATGACGATCGGGAAGCTGTACCAAAGTGCGATCGATGGAAGCGCCCCATCCACACAAGGGAAGGCGCACGCCAATGCGGCAAGGCCGCCTGCCACGAGACCGGCGATTTCGCCGGCGCGCATTGGATCGGTTGACGCCCCCACGCGCAGGCCCCAGATAATGCACGCGAAAGGCAAGACCGCGAGCACCGGAATCGCGACATGTCGTCCAATCCCGCCCGACGATCATGCCGGCCCAGCTAGACCAATGAGACAAAGCGAGAGCCACGGTAGCTGATACTGCGACCGTAGCGAATGGAATGAAGACGAGCTTGGGAAGACTGTACATCCGCGCTTCAGGACGTGTTAGCTGAGGCAGGAATACCGCCGCAGTTGCAACAACGCCTGACGCAAAGAAGATCTTGATCAACAGGGTGCCCAGGGTTCTTCCACTCGGAAATTCAATGCGAGGATTAAAAAGCAGGAGCATCGCGCCGAAAGCTGCCGCTGTGCCGAGCGCGACGGCGAGGATCATCGTCCACATGATACGCCGCCGCCCCACCGGCGTGAGGTCCGCGGCGAGTAATTCAATCAGCTGATCGGTTGTCATGGCCTTCCTTTCTCGCGCCAATAGCTATATCGATTCCTCGTAGCAGCGATCAGTAGTTCCCGGAATTAACGGTTTGGACGGGACCGTTGTCCAGTTGCCTGGAGAGTGTGAACGCCGCATCCGAGAACATCCAGGAAGCGACGGCCTGGTTGCCGACAAATTTTCCAACGTGGCCATCCGCGTCGCTCGCAAAGATCGAAGCGGTGTGGATGCCGATGAGGGCGTAACCTGACCCGTCTCGCAGCAGTAGCGGGGCTCCAGAAGAACCAGGCCGCGCCACACAGGTGTGAAGGAGTGTATCCCATACCAGATCGCGAACACTGCAGACCGGATCGACGCTAAGGACTTCGGCGTTGCCGATATCGTTCGAATACGCCGGCAAGAGGATTTGCCGTTCAGACAACTCTTCGGTCCTCAACGAACGATGGCTCAGAAGAAGCGGCTGGACGTCCGTAGGCGCGCGATTAAGAACAAGTATAGCCCAATCTCTCGAAGCATCCCGGACAGATTCGTGCGTAAGGCTCTGCTTCGATCCGACGGCCCAGACTGTTGCCTGGAAGGGTCCAAGATCAGCTCCCGCTTGATAGGCCAGATGGAACGAAAAATTGGATTTTCTTGTCGTGCCGTCTCTTTCAGCGACGCAATGACCTGCCGTAATGATGATCCTTGGATTGAGCACGATCGCTGCTGTACACGTCATTGTTCCTTTGAATTTTCCGATCGCCGAATAAGGCGCCAAGCTTGCATCGACGATCTGATGATGGTCGATCTCAGAGCCGCTATACCATGCATCGTCGCGCTGGCCTGCTGAATGCGGATTGAAGCCCGAGGGTAACGCAGTAAATGCAACGGGAAGCAAAACGACAAGGCTTCCCAGTACGGCCAAAGTTTGTGAGGTTATCATTTCGTCCTCCCGGTCATTGCGTTGTCGCAATGCCAACCAATGGGATAACGGTTCGGCTGTTGACTGCTGATCTCAGGCGCCGCGCATTGAGATTATCGTCCGCCAGCAATCCGAACGATTAACCACCGAAATGAATTGTTCGAGGAAGCCTTCAGGCTTGATGTTGACCTGATGCACACGAACCTGCGATGCCCGCGGGTGCGGCCATCTCAACTGATGACGATAAGTCTCGGCGGAGGTGGATCAGGTGCGCGGCCGTGATCGAGAGCGGCTTCAAAAACGGATGGCGTTGCTGCCGGGAGGCTGACCAATGCCAGAACAATCACAAGTGGAGCGAGGGCACTTGCCGTACTGCAACCGGTACCGCAAGCAACTGCACACGCGTCGCAAGCCTTTCCGAAGCATCGGCCGCATTTCATCGACATGCGACTTGCTTGACGAGGAATTGCAGATTGAACAAGGGTGGCTTGGGTCACAATCGGGGCTTCTGGGCGCGCACTCGTCTGCCCGACCGTAGGCAGCATCAATGCCATGGCTAGCAACAGCAAGGACAACGAACGTACGATGGCTTCCATATCGATAGGATAGCAAAAACGCTCGGCTGAGCGCCACCTAATTGGCGTTGACGAGGTGGCAAGGCCGGACGCGAGTGCGATGCACAATTCCGTCAACGATACCGACCCAGTCGGCTTGCAACCTTGGCAAGATCAAACAACTCGAAGCATCGCGACCCTGTTGAAAACTTGTCGCTCATCCTATGGTGGACAACAGCGGAAAGGTTTCCAACAGCCAGAATGAAAACGTCGAAAGCTGGCCGGTTATAATCGCCACGCCCATGAGGACCATGATGCTTCCCGCGACAATCTGAAGGATCCGGCCGACACGACCGATCGACTTGAGCCTTGCCAACAGCCCGCCCGTAAACAAGGCCACCAATAAAAACGGCAGACCAAGCCCGAGCGAATACACAGCAAGAAGCTTCACCCCTTCGGCAACCGTGGCCGAGGCTGCACTTACCGTGAGGATCGCGCCAAGCATGGGACCAATGCAGGGAGTCCAGCCAAACGCGAATGCCATTCCTAGGAGATAGGCGGCGACCGGGCGGCCGCCCGGAAGCACAATATCAAACCTGAAATCACGCTGAAGCCAGAAAGGACGCAGCAGTCCGGTCGCAAAAAGGCCAAAGCCAATCACGACCAGCCCGCCAATCAGATTCAGCTCGTAGCGATAAGAGATGAGCGCTTGGCCGAGAGCCGTTGCGCTTGCACCTAGGATTACGAAAATTGTCGCGAATCCCAGCACAAAGCAGGTACTCAGGGCAAGCGCACGTGCTCGCACGACCAGCGCTCGCGACGCGCTCGAATCCGGCATCGATTGCCCGGCAATGTACGACACGTAACCGGGCACCAACGGCAGGACGCAAGGCGACAAGAACGAAATGACGCCCGCAATAAAGACGGCTGAAGTCGCAGCAACCGAACTTTCCATCACTTGTCAAAACCGTCGGGTTTCGTCCTCGTCATTGCCGATGCTCTCGCGCTGTACGAATCATCGTCTGTAGGGTCTTCAGATCGGTCGCACCGCGCAGAATCTGATCACCTACAACAAAGCCTGGCGTGCCGTTGATGCGGAGCGCCTGAGCCAATGCAAAGTTCTTGGCAATCAGCGCCTCAATTGCAGGGTCTTTCATGTCGGCGTTGAGACGATCCATATCCAGTCCCACCGCGGCGGCGACCTCCTTGACCTTTCCTGAATCAACCGCGCCGTGCACCTCATAGAGCGCCCTATGGAACGCAACATACTTGCCTTGTTTGTTGGCCGCGAGTGCCGCTTTGGCAGCAACGATCGAGTTTGGCCCCAGAATCGGGAACTCCTTGTAAGCCACGCGCAGTTTTGGATCGGATTCCTCGGCCTTGGTCACGACTGACGCGACCTGGCGACAATAGGGGCAGTTATAGTCAAAGAATTCCACAAGAGTGATGTCCCCATCGACATTCCCGCTCACCGGGGTGGCCGCATCACGAAAAATCTCGTCTGCGCGGCTTTTGACAATCGCCTGAACTTCGGTCTCGTCTTTGGCGCGTTGACGCGCCTCAAGTTGATTGACAGACTGCATGATAACGTCAGGGTGAGCCATCAGATAGTCATGCACGCGACGTTCAAATTCGTCGTTCGGCGCGCCTGTCGAGAGATTCGCGGTCTGCTGTCGGCGGAATCCGGGATCGAAAGCAAGCCATGCAGCGGCCGCACTCACCAGAACAAGCGGCAAAACCAACCAAGCGACACGGCGCCCTGTCCAAAATCTTTGTGTCATCCGAACCCCTCGTCATTCTTTCCGATGCTGATCTGTTGAACCCTGCGCAACCGATCTCGATTGTGATCGGGCACTCGTCTCGCGGGTTGCCTTTTCCAGGTAGGCAATGATGTCTCTCCGGGACGCCGCATCTACAACGCGCGCCGGCATTCTCACGCCAGCGATGAATTTGCGAGGATCGGTCAGCCAGCGATCGAGATTGTCAGCGGACCAGCTAAGACTGGTATTGGCCAGCGCAGGCGAATATTTATAACCGGCAGCAGAGCCGGCCTTGCGTTCAAACACGCCGCCAAGCATCGGTCCTGTCTTGTTGGCGCCAAGTGCATGGCACGAAGCGCACCTTTCGCTGAAGAGCGCCTGCCCGCGAACTGGGTCAGGTTCGGCACTGGCAACGAAGCGCGAAAGATCTTTGGCGTTCTCCGGCTTGACAGAGCGAAAGAACGTATATGACAGCGTAATGGCATCGACATCGCGCGTATCGGGATCGCTGGCTAACGCCGGGTCGACGAAGAAGACGACGGGCATATCGACCTTCTGATGTGCGTTGAGACGCTCCTCGTCAAAGCAGAAACATTGGATCTTATTGAAGTAGATACCCGTAGTCTGAGGCGTTACGTTAAACGTGGCATGCCCAACGATAGCCTGATCCGTGAGATTTTCGGCTGTGAAGGATACAAGCTGCTGCTCCCCGAGACGGACTTTCACTTCGCGCTGCACCGGCTCAAAACGCCAGGGCAGGCCTGGCGCAACATTGCTATCGAACCGCACGGTAATGACACGACCTGAGATAGCGTTCATGTCGGAGTCAACCCTTTGCGTCGTGCCCCCATAGCCGGTTGCTGCACAGAACAGTCGGTAAAGCGTTGGCGAATATGCAACGACGCCAAGCATGATGCCGATGACGCCAATGGCCGGCACAACGACCCTCAAATTTCTCCGTCGCGTGAGATTCATCATCGATACTTTCGCTGCTCGATCGTCGCTCATTTCTTCATCGGCTTGTCAGCCCCGTGCGCCATCGATCCCATACTCCCGCCTTGCATGGCGCCAACCTTCGCAACGGAAGCTGCCACGTTGACTTTGCCGGCCTTTTCGAAATCCAGGGTCAGCGGGATAGTCTGGCCTTCCTTCAACGGTTGTTTCAGTCCGACCAGCATCGCATGCGTATCACCGGGCTTTAGGATGACTTTCGCGCCGGGTGGAATATCCATCGCAGGCAGCTCACGCATACTGGAAACACCGTTTGCCTCGCTAACGCTGTGAAACTGGACCTTGTCTGCCACTGGCGTTGTCGCACCTAGCAGGCGATCCGGGATCGCACTTTTGTTGACCACAGTCATGTACACCGCGCCAGCCTTCGCTCCTGCCGGTGTCGCGCGCGCCCACACGTGCTCGACAGCAATCGTATTGGCGTCCGCCGTTTGCGCTTCCACCTGACCGCTGACGGACAACGCAACCGCCAACGCACCAATCAGTTTGTATGTGAGCTTCATCTCATTTCTCCGTTACTGTCTTGAACGTGATATTTCCTTGCGCAGCCAGCTGGCGATCGCTTCGCCATCCTCGCTGCCCTGGATGACGCTCACGAATTTTCCCGTGGGACTCATCAGATAGAGGTAACCGCTGTGCGAGACGAGATAATCCCTGTCATCGGTCCCTGACTTCTGTTGCGCGACGTAGATACGGTATTCCTTGACGACGCGATCGATCTGCGCCTGAGTGCCCGTCAACCCGAGGATCCGTGAGTCAAACGATTTTAGGTACTCGCTCAAGACGTCCCGCGTATCGCGCGCGGGATCGATGGTAATGAACATGGGCTGGATCTTGACCGCATCCGAACCGAGCTTCTCGAGCGCCACGGTCATGTTGTTGAGCGTCGTCGGACAAACATCCGGGCAAAATGTGTAACCGAAGAAAATGAGGGCCCACTTGCCCAGATAGGTTTTCTCGCTGACGACTTCGCCATTCGTTGCAACGAGCGTGAACGGGCCGCCAATGAGAGGGGTACCGGACGTTGTTGGTTTTGGTAACGATGGCGTCACCGGGCTAATGGTCCGCCACGCCCAAGCTATCGCAACAGACGTTGCGATAGCGAGAGCGACGATAATCAGAAATTTGCGTAGGCTTCTCATAAGAATCGATTGTCCTTGCGATAATCGAGGGCTAGGGCATCCGGCTCGGCGCGGGATGATCGCGGGTCTCGTCCGATTGAAACTGGCGTTGCTCGGGAGTCCACAGCGTCCTCAGATAGCTAATCACCGCGCGGATCTGCTCCGGCGTGAGCGCATCGCTGAAGGCTGGCATGGTCATTCGTTTAGACTTGTTGAACGGATCGCGCCAACCCTTGCTCACCATCTCGTACAGAGCGGCATCGGAGTGCCGCCAGGTGTGACCTTCTGCATTGTGCGGCGGCGCTGGAAGCTCGCCAAGCGCATCGCGTTCCTGCCAATTTGGCGCCCCCTCAGCGTTGGCGCCATGACACGACGCGCAATGTTGTTCGTAGATCGCCCGCCCTGAATTGATCGAGTCGACGTCGGGCACCGGCGTTTCACCATTCGCACGTGCGACGACGGTCTGACCGGCCACGATAAGCATCACACCCATCGCGACCCTACGCATCGACCCGAGTCCAGGTGTTACCGTCATCCGTGCTCCGGAACAAAGCGCCGTTCCCGTCGATCACGTAGAGGATATTGGAAGGAGCAAACGTGACTGCAATCGCATTGGCGTTCGGCCAAACCATCTGACTCCAATTTTCTCCGCCATCCTTGCTGCGAAAAAGCCCTTTGTCGGTGACGGCATAAAAGTGATCGGGATGGCTCGGGTCGTAAGCAACGCTACGGGCCTCGGTCCCGAGCTTTCCGGCATCCTGCCAAAGGCAGAAGCAATCCATCGTCCGCCGAACGCCTTTGGCGGTCGCAGCGAACAGCCAGCCAGTTTGCATACTTCCGGTCATATCGGAGTGGATCAACTGACGGATGCCACCCTGAGAGCCACGGTCCATCAAACGCCAGTTCCTTCCGGCGTCTTGACTGCGGTACACGCCGTGATCCGATACGACAACGTAGACGGTCTCCGGTTCGGTGGTATGTGCTGCGACAGCGACAACATCTCGGCTGGGGAGTCCGTCGTTGCGCTCGATCCAGCTCTTACCGCCGTCCTCGGTTCGCAGTACACCCAATCCCTTTCCCACCACGTAGGTAACACCCTTGGCGGCTGGGGATGGTGCGATGCTGGCTATCTGGCCGTTCTCGGAAGCGGGAATCCGGATCGCTTTCCAGCTTCGTCCGCCGTCGGCGCTCTGATAAAGTGTTCGGCCGTCCGATTTCAATAGCGCATCAGTGCCGCGGTCATAGGCCAGAGCAACGGCAGCGGCATCTTGCTGATTTGCTCCGGCAGTTCGGATTGCCCCGGCCCCGAGAAGGAGCACAATCACCAGCGCCGCGGCACCCAAGTCGCGTACAAAACCATTAAGCCGTCTCATTGCAATCCCTCATGGGCTTCAGTCGCAGCACAGTAGAGGGCTGAGTACCGATCGGGACCGCCGCCCAGCCTTTATCGGCATCACTTCTTCTCTGGCTCAGCAGGCACATTCTTCTTTTCCTGGTCTTTCGGCTGGTTGTTGCTCATCATGTTGTTGTGCTGCTCCATCATTTGGCTCATCTGTTTCATCATTTGGCTCATTTGCTTCATCATGCCGACCATTGCGTCCTGGCTGCCTTGCGACATTTCGCCTTGACCCATCATGCCGTGACCGCCTTGCATCATGCCGCCTTGACCCATCATGCCACCGTGACCGCCCCCCATCATCCCGCCTTGGCCCATCATCCCGCCCCCACCCATCATGCCACCCTGACGGCCTTGCATCATCCCGCCATGCTCGCCTTGCATCATGTCGCAGTGCTCGTTCTGCATCGCCCCTTCCTCGGCGTAGAGGGGCGACGCGGTTGAAACGCTCGCGGCAACAATGAACGCGAGCAAGAGCGGTGTTGTGATCTTACGCATGGGAGTCTGTCCTTTCGTTGAGTGCCTGAAGCTGTTTGACTTGCGATGATTGAGGTTGATCAACCACGCCGTGGCAGCAACTTGAGCCGCTCGCCGTTGGCTGGTCCATCTTGGCAACCCCAAGCACGCCGGTCGATGTCGCAGAGTTCGCCGCATCGCCTGATACTGTCGATTGCGCTTTGTTGGACCGGCACATCGCGCATACGCCAAACCCGCACATCACCAGGCAAGGCAGCGTACTGAGAATGACCGGCGCAAGGCCGGCTGCCACCAGCCACCCCCAGCCTCCGAATGATAGTCCGGCAATCACGGCGAGACTGCCGAGCGCCAGAAGAGCCCATCGGTTGCCAAGATAGTATCGTGCCGCGTTGAGTACATCCCGCCCGAGCGACGGCTCAGCCGTCGCGGTGGTTCGTGGTAACGTCATGCGATCTCCTCCTTCATGGTTGCCTGTTGCTATCGGTGCCACCGGCTGGAATGCCAACGCTGCGTTTGCCGCAGGGTGGCGTTGCGGCTAATTTTGATTCTTTCGAGAACGGCGCCGCGGCATCTCTCGCAATCACGCAACGAATGACTTCAGTGATCTCTGGCGCATCCCACTCGGCAGGTCCGATAAGCCTGCCGATCTCCCGACCCTCGCGATCGATCAGCAGTGTCGTCGGAAGGCCTACCGCTCCCAGGTCGCGCGTTGTCTTTGCCGAACTGTCAAGGTACATCGCAAGCTTTCTAATTCCGATCTCGGCAAAGAACTTGCGTACCGCATCCATGCGGCGGTCGATCGACAGCGCCACCACCTCGAAGTCAGTTCCTCCCAACTTGGTCTGCAGCCGGTCGAGCGTCGGCATCTCCTTGCGGCACGGTACGCACCAGGTCGCCCAGATATTGAGGAGCACCACCTTGCCGCGAAAATCGGTTAGACTTCGGGACTGGCCATTGGCGTCCTCGAACTGGATCGCCGCAAGCGGCTTGGGTCTTTCGTTGACCGTGAGATGCCTGCTCGGCTCCTGTGCCGCCGCAATTGTCCATGTCGCAACAACGAGGACCGTTGCCGCGAAGCAGAGAACCACACCACGTACGAGCGATCGTTTCACGGACATCATGGTTGCCGCAGCTTTCGGATCAGTGGAAGAATCGTGTCCTCGAGCACCTTTGGCGTCACCGCTCCGATGTGTTTGTAAGCAATACGGCCATCCTTGGTGATGACGAAGGTTTCGGGCACGCCGTAAACCCCCCAGTCGATCGCTACACGTCCGTTGCGGTCGGCACCGGTGCGGGCATAAGGATCGCCCATCGTGTTGAGCCATCGCGCAGCATCATCGGGCTGGTCCTTGTAGTTGAGCCCATGAATGGCAACGATACCCTTGGCCTTCAACTGCATGAATATGGGATGCTCTTCCCGGCAAGCGGTGCACCATGAGGCAAAGACATTCACTAGTGACACTTCGCCGTTGAGATCGGCACTAGCCAGACCAAGCGTGCGGCCCTTGACCGGCGGCAGCGTGAATTCTGGTACCGGTTTCCCGATCAGCGCCGACGGGATCGCGCTGGGGTTGCGAGTCATCCCCCAGGCAAGCACGACTGCGACTCCCAGAAAAATCGTGAGGGGGGCGATTAGGACAATCCGTCGGATTCCCGCATGCGCACCGCCACCAACAAGGCCGGGTGTGGCAAGAACCGGCTGGGTGCCTGTTTCCATTCCAAATGCTGTCGATGGCCAGCGCCAGTACCGTCGCAACAGGAGCACGATACCGGCCAAGATGGCCGATACGAGGAGTAAGCCCGTTGCGGCGATCGCCAGTAAAGCGGACTCCCAACCTAACTCGGATTCACCCATGGCCAGCATCGTTGATGCTCCGGTTCTACTCGGTCGCAAAGACCTTCCCGGGCGCGGCATCGCTCCCGATTTCATAGACCGGAAGCGGTCCTGTCTTGTGGCCGGTCATTCCCGGCGTCCCCGCGGGCATCCCCGGTATTGAAACGCCGACGATAGCTGGATGTTCGGCCAAAAGCTTCTTGATGACTTCAGCGGACACATGGCCTTCGACGGCATACTTGCCGATCACTGACACATGGCAGCCCTCGAATTGTTCCGGAACGTGCAACTGCTTCCGGATCACCGCGAGATCCTGCTTCGAATCGACCGTGACTTCGAAACCTGCACCGCGCAAATACTCAGCATAATCCAGGCAACAGCCGCAGTTCGGATTTCTGTACAGTGTGACCTTTGTTTTCTCTTGCGCGACGGCTGGCATTGCCACCAATCCCAACAAAAGCGATGCAAGCAGTATTTTGACTATTCTCATTTTCCGTCTCCGAATGGATATTTCTTCTTTGCGAGAGGTAGATCTAGCGTGGTGCTGCTCAACCGATGAAAGAACTGATTTCGCGCGGGGCGGCGAACACGACGAACGCCCGGTCGCTACTGGTGGGCATCAAAACCGGGGTGTGTTCGGCTGGTCCATGATCGCTGGCATCGGTCTTGAAATGCAGGTCGAATTCCGAGTACGAGACCACTTTCCCGGAAGCCGTAACAACGCGATAAGTATCGCCGAGCTTACTGATTGAGACGACCTGATGTTCCGGGCCGAGCGTTCTCAAATCCATGGTCGCCGCCGCTGGAGCGCGGGCGGTAGGCTTCAGGTTCTCTCGAGAAACACGTGACTTATCGCTTCCAATGTTTGCGGCAAGCGCTTCGTCACTGTAGCCACGACGGGTCAACGTCAAGGTCGCTGCAATGCTCGCAACCGTGGCAAGAAATGAGCGGCGGCGAAGCAGCCGACCTTTAGATGAATCAATGTCAGACATGATATTGCCCTTTTGCTAGTCGCGATTGCGACCTCGTTGAGGATGTCGAATGATCGTTCTCTGTCTTTGACATAGGCGATGCTCTTCACGTGTCGACCAGCGCTGTCAGCGTTTATCGATCCAATGCAATGCAGTCATGTCCTAGCATCGGCGATCTCGCTCCCTTGGCGTAGTGCGTTCAACATTTTTTCTCGACCAAACTTCCGATTTCATCCAGATTTGAAAATACGACCGACGCGCGATCCCCCTGCATCCCGCCATGCACAAGCACAGGCTTTCCCACTTTTGGGCCGTTCGCGCTGGAATCGATTTTTAGGCGCAGATTCATCTCCCAGAACGGACGCTGTTTTCCGTCCGCCGTCGCGACGAAAAATGTCTCGTGGCAAAACCGGAGGCCCGTCACCTGTTGTTCCGGAGGGGCGGCGGCTAGCGGTTCTGGCGCCTGACCGCGTGCGGTTTCAGCGTCGATCAGTCCCTGCGCGACAACGGTCTTTGCGCCGCCAGGTATCATAGCGATCTTGAGAAAGGCGATGAGATCGCTGCGCACGTTTCCGTCCTTGATCCCGCGAAAGGTCATGTAAGTGCCAGGCACGAATGCCTTCGGATCGGTAAGCCAGGCATTCAGCGACGT
Source organism: Xanthobacteraceae bacterium (assembly GCA_019750915.1). Taxonomy (GTDB): domain Bacteria; phylum Pseudomonadota; class Alphaproteobacteria; order Rhizobiales; family Xanthobacteraceae; genus Afipia. The sequence goes on along the minus strand of JAIENY010000009.1, from coordinate 46,228 downwards.
CTCATCCCACAGAAAGCCCTGCTCCTTGAGCGCGCTGGAATATCTCACAAAGTCCGTGACCGACGCGGCCTTCTTGCCCCACAGCCCGTCAAGGCTGGGTCCGGTCAGATGCAAATTGGGCTCGAGCGAGTGGCAAGCCGCACAGGCGCCATAGATCCTTGCACCGCGCTTTGGATCGCCATCGGCGTAAGCCATATGCGATGCGAAGAATACAAGTGCCGTACAGAAAACGAGATACGCTTTCATTTTCATCGAATAGCTCCCCTCAGGCTACACGGATGACGGTCGTCATGCCGCCGTCCTGATGGTCGAGAATGTGGCAGTGGAACATCCAGTCGCCTGGATTGTCGGCGACGAAAGCAATGTCGGCGGTCTCTCGCGGTGGAACCAGCACAGTGTCCAGCCATTCGCGGTCGCGCGTAGGTCGGCCATTACGTGCAATTACCCGGAACGAATGCCCGTGGAGGTGTATCGGATGAAACCAGGCGGTTTCATTGCGGATGCTGATGACGCAGGAACGTCCACGGGACAACGTGATCATCGGCGTCATATCGTGACTCGTTCCAGCAACGTTATTAATCGACCATCCCATGCCGTTGCCGCTCATGCCCATCATCATGCCGCGGCCACTCATCATCCCGCCCCCCAGGACTGCGGTGTGCTTTTCGGCGTTGTCGATATCTGGCTCCGGCATGGTGTTGGAGCGTATTCGTGAGGGCGCATGGAGTGGCTGCGCTCGCAGCAGCGGCTCCTTGCCGTATTCGAGTTCGACCAGCTTGTAGAAATCACGATAGAATGTATCGACCACGCTCGCGGTTGCGCCGGGCGTTCCGCTCATGTCGAGCAGAACGTCGGCGCGCATCGCCGGTCCCAATACAACGCGGTTATCTGATGGCTCGCGCGGCTCGACTGGTTGCCCATCGAGCGCAACAATCAACGGCCGAAGATCCCTGAACTCGAGTCCGAAAATCCGCGCTGGTGCGGCATTGATCAATCGCAAACGCAGCCGTTCTCCGGCGAGAACGGAGATTTTCTCGGGCACATGGCCGTTGATGGTAACAACATTGCCAATGCGCCCGGCCATCGTCACTTCCATGCGATCACCGAAGTCGTTGACAATCGACGCATCACGCGCCAAGCGCCAATCGCGAAGAACCCAGACAAGGTCGCGATTCACGACAAGCGGTTCGCTCTCCTCGACGATCAACGCTCCAGCCAAACCTCGGCCAACCTGCTCGGCACTGTGGTGATGCGGGTGGTACCAATAGGTGCCAGCATCCGGAACATCGAATTCGTAGGTAAATGTCTCCCCGGGGGCGATCGGCTTCTGGGTCAGAAACGGCACGCCATCCATTGCATTCGGCACCCGCACGCCATGCCAATGCACTGTCGTTGCCTGAGATAATTGGTTCTCAACCAGGATTCGCAAGCGCTCGCCTTGGCGAACTCGAATCTCCGAACCAGGGATGTTGGCGTTGTAGGACCAGACAGCCGTATCAGGGTGAGGCGGACCAACCAGCGATACGCGGCTTGGCGCAGCTACGAGCGTAAATTCTCGAACAGGCGCAGCAGTACCACCACGACTGCCGCGCGGAAATAGAGCCGCTGCCGCCAAACTTGCGCCGCCGACGAAAAGCGACCGCCGGTCAATGCCAGGCCATCGAATCGAGTGCATGAAGATCCGTCCTTGATGCCGCTTTGAATCGTGCCGCAGCCTTTCAGCCAGACGCAGGCCACGATTAGACACACACGACACGCCACAACGCGTCGATGCTCATTGCGAATTGCACCCGCAATGGGTGCAAATTAGCTCAAGACAACAGATCGAGGGGGATAAGGATCGGGGGACACATCGTGCCCGACCAAAAGACGCGGCGTCAAATATTGACGGCTTTCGCCAGCGACACCGTCAATCGTCGCTACTTCGGGGAATACCGCAGCCACGCCAATGCAATACACGGAGCAGAGGTTGACTGGAACGCCACTTTTGCTTCCGGCGCAACCATTGCAACTGCCTTGCCCGGACATGTCGCTCAGGGCAATTGATGCCATCTTCCCATTCATCGACGAGGCGCGCACGCCAACTCCCACCGTCCCCAACACCAAGGAGAGGATAAGAACCACGGCAGAAAATTGGCGAAACACACCAGTCATGATCTTCTAGAGATACCGGTTTCCACAATGGATTACCAGAGGTGCGCCACCTCAGATGACCGTTGGTTCTAAACTTTTTGTGAAATGAGCGCGCCGCTCATGCCCACGGTGACAAACACCGTGAGTGCTACAAGCCGTCGGATCGACCAGCGTTTCATGACATTGAATGCTCGCACTAAAGTATGCCGAAAACAATTTCTGGCAGCATGGAACACCGAAACGGCAGAGTTGGCACAATGAGGCGATAAGATTTCTCATCTGAAGAACAAGTATTTTACGAGGGCCGCGCCGATCAGCACCAACACGACGAGTGCGACAACGCCGAAAAGACCCATACCCCACATCATCCCGCCGCCCATCATATCCTGCATCATCATTTCCTCCGCTCACTCGGCAGCCTCCCGAAGAAGTACGGATTCCATCCCGTCCTCCGAGATTGAGGCATACTTCGTCGGTAGCCGCCATACCTTGATGAGACCGTAGATCGCCGGAATTACCACCAAGGTGAGCATAGTCGACGACATCATTCCGCCAATCATCGGCACCGCGATACGCTGCACCACCTCCGAGCCGGTGCCGGTGCTCCAGAGGATCAGCACCAGGCCCGCCATGATGGGAACAACCGTCATCATCTTCGGCCGCACGCGCTCCACAGCTCCGCGCATGATGGCCTAGTGCAGGTCCATCCGGGTAAACGGCCTGCCCTGCCGGACACGTTCTTCCCTTACCTCCACGATGAGCGTTTCCGTGAGCTTGCGGAAATTGAGGAAGAGCAAGAGGAAGATGATGATCAGCGTCACCGGTACGACGATCTCGAGGCGCGCGATGGCACGCTCGAGATATTCCTACTGGCCGCCGCTCCAGACCACGTAATGACCCGGTGGGAACTCGTGGATGTAATCACAGCTGATCTTCGACGTCCCTCTTGCGTACATCGGCTCTTGAAATTGACCTGTGCGCTCCGCTTTGATTGCCGCCCATGTTCTTCATGCACATAAACATCATGAGCGCGCATGGCAGTACAAACAAAAGGGGTAACAAGGCGCCAGCAGGCAGCTTGCCATCGAGCTCGCCGCTGACAGCCAGAATGGCGCCGACGATGACGAGCACGCAGACCACCATCCAGCCCCATCCACCGAGCCATTTATCCCACTTTACAGTCGCAGAAGAGTCAGGCCGTGTACCTGTCGATTTTTCATTCGGTCCCATCATCTTCTCTCCTAATGCTGTGACGCCAAGATACGAAAAAGAACTGTGACCTTCCCGTCATTGAAAGGTAGGAACTGTCATATTCGCAACAAACCAGCGTCCCGCCACGCGGTCGACGCGCCACGAAGTGAGATCTTGATGATAACTTCGCAAAGCGCTCCGGACAGGTTACACGTTCACGGATAGGTGACACTGAAAAGAATTGGCCGGGTTTGTAGTGCCCAATGGACCAGCCAGTGGAACAGCACCTAATGCGCATCGTGCAGACGCTGTCGTGCAAGCCACTCAAGACTTAACCGCGGTTATGATCACCATAGCGAGAAGCGGCGCCTAGCCTCTCACGTCAGCGTGAACCTGTAACCGACATAGCGATATCTCCGAACTTATTGTGAGGAACGCTAACAGCCGGCGTCACGAGACCGCTTGTGAGCGGTGACCTTAAATGTAGGCGAACAAGTTAGCGCTGGACTCGGGGGCCATGGTCGTCGCACGAAAACGATTCTCATCGCGTACATCGACTGAGACGCAAACAATCCACCCACAACGTACCCAATCCCCGGTACGGGGTTTTCCAATCGTGTTCCGCTTCTTCGAAAATCCCTGCGATCGCAAACAGACCCGCGTCAAGCAAGCGTTTAGAAAATAAAAGACGATACGCATGCGCATTAATGCCACCCCTCCAATGAGCGGACGCGACCTTCGCCTTGATCTCTTCCGCGGCATTGCTAACTGGGCGATCTTCCTTGACCATATACCAAACAACGTTGTCGCGTGGATCACGACCAGAAACTATGGCTTCAGCGATGCAGCGGAACTCTTCATATTTATGTCAGGCTATATGACATCTCTGGTCTGCGCGAACATCATGATTCAGCGCGGTTTTGTTGCGGGAACGTCTTGGTTGATGAGGCGCGTCTGGCGGCTCTACGTTGCACACATTTTCTTGTTTGTGTTGTATGTAGCCGTGATCGGCCATGTCGCACAAAGCTACGCTAATCCCGAGCTCATAAATGAATTCAATATAGCCGGGTTGCTGCACAACCCGTTCGATGTCCTTACCCAGGGCTTGCTCCTCCGTTTCAAACCCCTCAACATGGATGTGCTCCCCCTTTACATCGTGCTTTTGGCAGGTATGCCGCCAATTCTATGGCTTATGTTGCGATTGCCCAACGCTACGATGCTAGGATCATTGTGCATATACTTCGTTGCACGAGATCTCGGCTGGAATTTATCCTCCTACCCCCGGGGGGCGTGGTATTTTAATCCTTTTGCATGGCAACTACTGTTTGTCCTTGGTGCGTGGTATACCGTAGCTGCAATCCGATTGCGTCCCCTCACCAATTCGCGAGCCCTTCGTTACGTTGGAGCCGCCTATCTGCTGTTTTCGCTTGTGATGACGATGACAGTTCATATCCCATATCTGGCAAACGAACTCCCAAAATGGCTTTTTGACGCATTCAATCCTAACGACAAGACCAATCTCGCCCCTTACCGCGTGGTCCACTTCGTATTCTTTGCACTCTTTGTCACAAGATTTCTGCCGAGGAACTGGCGCGGTTTGAAATCTCGCATTCTTCAGCCTCTAATCAAATGCGGTGAGCAATCATTAAACGTCTTTTGTTCGGGAGTTCTTCTATCATTTTTGGCCCATTTCATATTGGAGACCGGCTCACGCACAGTGTGGACAGAAATCCTCGTCAGCGTAGCTGGGCTTTCGCTGATGACTGCAGTTGCGTACTTTGTGTCTTGGTCCAAAACATTGGATATACCACGACCGCTTTTCCTAGCGGGACGCACTGGAAAAGATGCGAGTAATGCTGCCAACAGCGATGATACTGAAACATCGACCAACCGTCCGACTTGGTTGGGCCGAATCGGCTTCTCTCACGAACGGTAGAAAACGGCGACATCAGGAAGCGCGGACGCTCGTTCTGGGCTAGCTATTTCGTTGAGTTTTCTACTGCGGCGGCGTCGATCAAGGTAATCGAATGCTCATCGACGAGCCCGCGGCGGTCATTGACCAGTCCCTTTCGCTTTCCTTGACCTCCGGTCCCCTTGCTCCATTCCGCAAAGAGCTTTCGCAATTTTGCGCGCGACGCTCTATCGCATGTCCAAATACACTGCTAAAATTTCTTTTTGTCGTCGCTCCTGCTATTGCTTCTCTCGAGACGGCCGGTCACCAAGAGCTGCACGCCAACAGCAACGATCCGGCAAGAACATCGGTACGCGCTTTTGATAGTTCTGATATTCATCGCCGAACCGTATGAGCATCTGCCTCTCCTCCTTTCGAGCCAGACGCTGGTAGGCGATGACGATGATAGGAAAGGCCGCAAGTGAAAATATTGTCGGCCAATGCACGACGCCTTCACCAAAAAGGGCGAGGAAAATGCCGCTATATTGCGGATGGCGCACAAAAGCGTAAGGCCCCTCGGAGGCGAGCCGTCTTTTTGCAGTCGCTCGATAAACCTCACGCCAACCTGCGATCAGCAGCGTGATCCCCGAAAATACAACCGTGTAGCCAATCGCCATCGAAACCGGCATCACCCACCAGTCGCCGGTTAGATAAACCCAGAGATTCTCGTCCCAAAAGTTGCCGGCGACGTCCAGACCGAAAATCCGCGTCAGTAGATAGATCGTAACGGGAAATCCATACATCTCGGCATAAAACGCAATGATGAATGCTTGCACGAGTCCCGCCCGGCTCCATTCACGCCAGTTGCTCGGCACGACAAGACGATAGAAAAACCATGACACGACGACGATCGAGATCGCTATGCCTCCCCAGAATATGTTTGCATGCATCCATCTGCCTCCGTCGTCGATACTCAATGATTCGCACGCCGTCGCGGATTTTCCCCGGCGATGCGACCTCCCGTAGTGTTTGCAGTCGACAGCTTGACCGCCGTCGGTTGGCCCCTTTGTGCTAGAGCGCGATCGCGATTTTCTCGTTCTCGCGCTGCAGATAGTTTGCCGGCGGCCGGTGAAACAGAAGCGTGCGGCGCGCACCAATGAATCGACCGCAGCTCCTCGGGTATCGCCATCCCTCGTGGGTTAGGGCAGTTGCGGTCCTTGCGCTTTTCCATTGCGCTTTGCATGCGCTTCTCAAATAAGTTCGGGTCAAGCGACCGCCCGGTTACACGAGATGAAGGCGAGAGCGGGATTTCTGCTGGCCACGGCTGTCTGGCCGCCGCGATTTCGGGGCGGGGCCGGCCCTGGCGACGATCGCATCGAACAGCGACGCCCGCTGCCCAACGTGACCGGTCCGAAAATCCTTGGAAAATTCCAGGTTAAAGGGGCTATAGTGTCATTGTAACTACATCGTGTGGCCTTCACAAAGCGAGGTCGCTATGCTCAAGCAAAGCTGGAAAACCGAAGCTATTATAGACGTCGCCAATCTCGCCCTGGGCGGGTTTCTGTTTCTATCGCCCTGGATATTCGGCTTCAGCTCTCGGCTCGGATGGCATACGTCTTGGATGGCCGGTGCCGCCATCGGCATCGTCGCTATTTTTTCGATTGCCGACCTCCTCAAGCCGGTCTCGATTCCGATGTTCTTCGAACAGGAGGAATGGATCAACCTCACTATCGGCGCGTGGTTGGCGGTCTGCCCTTGGGTTCTCAGCTTCCACGACGATGCCATGGCGATGCAGGTTCATCTCGTGGTGGGAATCATCGTCGCAACAATTGCCGTTGTCGAACTCTGGGCTCTGCATCACAGCTCGCCACATCAAAGGATATGATGCTTTTCGTGGCAGCATTCCAGTGAAAGCGAATGTTGAGGCTAGCGTTGCCGTGGGCGGAGCTGCAATGAAGAATGCCGTGCTACTGGGACTGGTCGCGTTGGGTCTCTTCCGCTGCCGCGTTGGCGGCGGATATGGTAAGGCCCCAAAGCGTTGCCATCTTCGTGGGATACCGTCACGGTAACCGGCCATCTGGAAGCCGGCGTCACGCTCAATGGGACGGGCCTTCGGACGGGATTAATTTCTGTCGTACGGCGCGGTGCTGCCGACGCACAAGATGCTGGCCGTCATGCAGGCGTGCGGCGGTTCTCCAATCGTTCAATGCTGTCAATCAATCCGTGTCCTCGGCCGATGGATGCGGACGATCGCGATTTCCCAACCAGTGATCGGTCGCAAACGCCTATGAACAATTCGATGCCGCCGGGTCGATGAAGCCGTCGTCCTCAGGGAAGAGCCTATAAAGTTCACGTTGTTGACATGCCGCGTAACCGGATATTTCACAGATCGTTACAGCGAGAGGAAAGAATCGGCCAAACAAACTCGCAGAGCGTAAAGTCGCGATCACGCGCTCCAGGGACACCAAGAAACCATAACCTCCTGCATCTCGGCAGGACAGAACCTTCCGATCTCACCAGGAAATGCAAAAGATCACGGCCGCCCGATCGCCTAACATTCTTGCGGGCATATTCGCCGGGATATCCTTCTGCGGTCCGTCATGCTTGTGTCCGTCGTGAAAACCAAGGTTGCGTTCCCAGAATGCGCGCGGTCAACGCCTAGTGCAGTGAAAATTAACATCGCTCAGGTTGAGCAACGACGTCGTTCTGCATCGGTCCTGGAATCAACCGTAACGACTTCAGCATGCTCCTGTCAGATCGCCAATATTCTCTTTTTATTCTCTCATGACCACGCAGTTGAAATGGCCCGCTATTGGGATCTAATCGAGCTTTGGATACTGAATCGCCATCCCGCATGAAAGATTCATGATGTGGGTTCGTTCCTGAGGGATGCCGTCATGCTAGGCGATGGGCACACCCGGAAATCAGTTCAACGAAGGCTTCCGCCGTTCATAACGTCGTACGTTTAGTACGCACGACCACATGCCTGTTTTCGGTCCGCCGCGATAGCTGCAAGTTTTCGGAAGCGAACGCAGGGTACCGACCCAGCCGTCGCGCGAGACTACGGAAGCCGCCCGCTCCGCAGGCTTGGTTCGGAGAGCCGAACCCATTTCGATCCCGTTCGTGTGCGCAAAGCTTGGCGACGCGGCAGCGATCAGCAACAGCGGCAGAAATGCAACCAGGCTTGATTTGCCCATTTTCGTCTCCCGGCTCGGCTTGATCGTCAGATCCTGAATGGATCGCATGTAGATGAGTTCGAGCGAGAGATCGGGCGGGTTACAGGTCACGACGATGTGAGCGCGACCGCATACTTTGGAGTCGGGCAGACGCGGCGACCGAGACGTGCCCTTCGTGCAAACCTCCCATATTCCTCAGTTCCGATCCCCCCGGGCCGCTCGGCCGGTTAACGTCGAAAGCCAGCTCTGTCGCCACAAGCGCCGTCTTCATCCAGAACCACTCGCAGAACTGTTCGATGGCCGAGGAATTCGTTGCGGCGCCGCAGCTTGCCCTCGTCAAAAGCACGCTATAATCCTCGGTCGGATCGAAGCGTTGAACGGTCTGATCGAGGAACCATGCCGATGTGCTATCTTTTTGTGATCTCTCCTGACCTCCGCCTGTCGCGGTCACTGCACTCACGATCCCGTGAGCGTGTAACCGCGGGCATTCTCCGTTCGAATCAAATGAGGGAGAGATGACAAAGGAGTCCGAGCTCAAAGCACTCATGACGGCGAGCCTCGAAGGCGATTCCAATGCGCATCGATCGCTGCTGACGGCTTTGAGCGGACATCTGCGAAGCTACTACAAGAGCAGACTTTTGCGATCCGGACGCGCGGCCGAAGAAACTGAAGATCTCGTGCAGGAGGCATTGATCGTCATCCATATGCAACGTCACACCTACGATCCGGAGCAGCCGCTGACGCCGTGGGTGTACGCTATTGCCCGCTACAAGCTTATCGACCATTTGCGACGCACCAGGACCACGACGGCGCACGTACCCTTGGAAAACGCCGAATACATCCTGGCATCCAACGACAACGCCGCCGCCGAAAGCCAGCTCGATCTCGCCAAGCTCTTTGAAAGGTTACCGGAACGAATGAGACTTTCGCTCCAATACGTGAAGCTCGACGGCTTGAGCGTGACCGAAGCCGCCGATCGTAGCGGGATGTCGCCATCCGCCGTCAAGGTCAACATTCACCGTGGGCTGAAGATCCTCACGGCATTGATTGCACGGGAGACCAAAGCGTGAAAACCAACGAATTGATTTCCATGCTCAGTTCGCAGGTCGACCCGGTCGACACGCGGGAGGTCGTCCGGAACGTCCGGAATGCAATCTTGATAGGAGCCGCGGCATCCCTGCTGGCGGTGGTCTTCGTCCTCGGCGTTCGCGCCGACCTCAGAGAGATGCACGCCAAAATCTTCCTACTCGCAAAACTGACCTTCAGTTTGTCAATCGTGATCTTGGCCTCGCATTACCTTGTCAAATACATCCGTCCTGGCGGCGAATTTGGGGTCCGGTTTGCCGTCACGGTCCTGCCGTTTCTCGCGTCCATGATCATCGCAGCCATCAGTCTTGCCACGGCACCGCGGTCGCACTGGGAGACCATGGTGTTCGGCAGTTACTGGCTCGAATGCCTGATCGCCATCCCCACGGTGGCGGTCGTACCGTTCGCCGCAATCATGGCGGCGGTCCGCCTCGCGGCCCCGACGGATTTGGTCCACACCGGTGCGCTCGCCGGGCTGGTCGCCGGCGGCGTCAGCGCGACCGCTTATGCTTTGCATTGCATGGATGACCTGCTTCCCTTCATTGCGCTCTGGTATGGGGGCACGATCGTGTTGTGCACGGTCGCCGGCGCCGTGCTCGGCCCCAAACTGCTGCGTTGGTAGGCTGGCATTGGGCGCGCCCGGGCATTGCGCGGTGGAAAGACCAAATTCTTACTTCGTCTACACCAACATGAATGCTGAAGGTCGCGGCGGCGGCGATGAGTGCAGCCACGATGGAAGACGGCATATCACCTGTTTGTCCGTGCCGAGAAAACCGCTCATCCGGTCGATCTCACGAAGGCGTGAGCATGTAACCGGCGTGCGCCCCTTCGCGAACTAATAGATGACGCTCGCCCTCTGAAGCGGGCGCCCAAAGTGCAATTGTCGTGCATGACAGGAGACCATGACAGGAGACGCGACCATGACGTGGTTGACGTCGGCGTTGGATAGGCGAGATCTGCGCCGTCGGATGCCCGGCACGTTTGGCTTCCGCAGCCGCACGTTGTGGCTGATTCTGGCCACGTCGGCGTTGCTTGCCGGAGCCGCGCTCGGCTGGCCTTGGCTCGTTGCGTCGGGCATCGGACCGTTCCTGCTGCCCGCACTCCCCTGTCTGGCGATGTGCGCCCTGCACCTGTGTTCTCGTGGCAATGCCTCGGGATGCGACCGACGCGAAGCGTCGCAGTCTGCACCAAACCGCACCGCAACTCGCGTTGACCAGTGACGCGAGTCCAAACTTTAGGAAAGGCAACAAGATGAAGATCACCACGCTCATCCCGCTCACATTGATTGCGTCCTTGGCGGCTTCCGCAGCCGTCCGGGCGGACGAGACGTCGACGCCGCCGAAGAAACCGACGGAAAACAATCAACCCATGATGGGCAACGGCTCACAGGGAATGATGAACATGATGGGCCAAATGCAGCAAATGATGGAAAGCTGCAATCATATGATGAAATCCAGCAACGAGCGTCACGACAAGCAGAATACGCCGGAACAAAAAGACGGCCGCGGATGAAACCAGCCGCGGTGGACCGTTCATCGCCGCCCTATTGTTTCGCAGCACGAAGGACCACTTGGGCGAAGCTTTCACGTCGTCGTGAATCTGTAACCGGTTCGGTATGCGGCGCGAACTAACAGGTGGTTCGTCTGCAAGCTCGTCTTGCCTTGCCGACGAACCGCCTCGGGTCCGGGCAATGGTTCGTGGGGATTGAAGGATCGTCAGATCATCCCGGGCGGGGGGGACGGCTCGCGATCTCCTTCCGAACGTCGAGCGGTCGCCAGAGGGTTCAATTGCATTCTTCCGCGCAAGCCGCATCAGGGGCACACTATTGATGGACAAGTTGACTGATTACCATCCATTCGAAGATGGACATATGACGCGCCGCGCCCGAGCCGGAAGATCGACCGCGAAACGGATCGTGCTCATGGTGTTCGCGATCAGCGCCCTCGCCGCAACGCTGGGACTTGGCTATCGTCTCGGCCACTCCGATCCGGCGTTGCCCGACTGGATCCCGCCACGCATCGCAGCCATGCTCGGATCCCACCCCAGCCAACCCGCAGGCTCAGGTCCGGTCATTTACTACCGCGACCCCGACGGCAAGGCGCTCTATTCCAAGGATGCCAGGACGACGCCGGACGGGCGATCGTATATCGCCGTTCATACCAGCGAAGACGTCAGCTTCGACAATCCTCGGGAAACCGCAGCGCCAACCCAGGACGCCAACTCCGGAGCCAAGCGAATTCTCTTCTATCGCAATCCAATGGGTCTTCCCGACACCTCTCCCGTCCCGAAAAAGGATTCGATGGGAATGGACTACATCGCCGTCTACGAGGGTGAGAACGACGCCTCCACGATCCAGATTTCACCGGGCAAGCTGCAGCGCACCGGCGTGCGCTCCGAGCCCGCCGCTCTGCGCACCGTGACGAGGCCCATCCGCGCCCCCGGAACGATCAAGCTCGATGAGCGGCGCGTGGCCGTCATTTCGTTGCGGGCGCAGTCGTTCATCGAAAGCGTCGAGAACGTTACGACAGGCGATCATGTCACCAAGGGACAGCCCCTTCTGAAACTTTATTCCCCGGATGTGGCATCCGCCGGCGCCCAATATCTCTCCATCGTCGGGGACAGTGCTGGAACAGCCAATCTCGCGGGGCGCAAGCAACTGGTCGAGGGCGCGCGGCGGCGACTCGAAAACCTTGCCGTGCCCGCCGACGTGATCGCCGACATCGAACGCACCAAAACGGTGCCGCTGACCATTACCTGGACGGCCCCCCGCGATGGCGTGATTCTGGAACGAACGGCGGTCGAAGGCATGCGGGCGATGCCGGGCGACGTGCTGTTTCGGCTGGCCGACACCTCCGTGATCTGGGTGATCGCCGACGTCGCCGAACAGGATATCGATGCCGTGAAGATCGGCTCGGCGGCAACCATCAAGCTCCGCAGCCTGCCGGGACGTGAATTCAAGGGATCCGTCGCCTTGATCTATCCCCAGGTCAACACCGAGACGCGCACCACCAAGGTGCGTATCGAACTACCCAATCCGGACGACGTGCTTCTTCCCGACATGTTCGCCGATGTTGAAATCGCGTTCGGTGCGGAAAAGCCCGTGATCGCGGTACCCAACGGCGCGGTGATCGATACCGGAGCGCGGCAGATCGTTTTCATCGACAAAGGCGAAGGCCGTTTCGAGCCGCGTGAAGTCAAGGTCGGCACGCACGGCGAGGACTACACTGAGATCCGCGAAGGGGTCGGCGAAGGCGATCGCGTTGTCGTTGCCGCCAACTTCCTGATCGATGCCGAAAGCAACCTGAAATCCGCCTTGCAGGCATTTACAGACGGAGAGAAATCGAAATGATCGCCCGCCTGATCGCCTGGTCGGCGCGGAATCTCATGCTCGTCCTGATCGGGACGGTATTCGCAGTCATGGCGGGCATCTATGCGCTGCGCACCCTGCCGCTCGATGCCATCCCCGATCTCTCCGACGTGCAGGTGATCGTCTACACCGAATATCCCGGGCAAGCGCCGCAGGTCGTCGAGGATCAGGTGACCTATCCATTGACCACCGCGATGCTGACGGTGCCGAAATCGAAGGTGGTGCGGGGCTTCTCGTTTTTCGGCGTGTCCTTTGTCTACGTCATCTTCGAGGACGGCACGGATCCCTACTGGGCACGCTCGCGCGTGTTGGAATATCTCAACACCGTAGCGCGCCGGCTTCCTGCCGGCGTGACACCCACTCTTGGGCCCGACGCAACCGGCGTGGGCTGGGTCTACCAGTACGCCGTCGTGGCCAAGAACATGACCCTCGCCGAACTGCGGTCGGTCCAGGACTGGATCGTTCGGTATGGCATTTCCAATGCCGAAGGCGTTGCGGAAGTGGCCAGCGTCGGCGGCTTCGTCAAGCAATACAACATCGTCGTCGATCCGCAGAAATTGCGCGCCCAGGGCATCTCGCTGGACAAGCTCCGCAGTGCCGTCCGGGCGAGCAACATGGATGTTGGCGGTCGCACCGTGGAACTGTCGGAGTTTGAATTCGTCGTCCGCGGCCGCGGCTACCTCAGGGGCATCGAGGACATCGAGAACATCGTGCTGAAGACCGACGCGGGGGCTCCGCTTCGATTGCGGGACGTTGCTCGCGTCGAACTCGGTCCGGACGAGCGGCGAGGAATTACCGAACTCAACGGCGACGGAGAGGTTGTCAGCGGCATCGCGTTGCAGCGGTTCGGCGCCAACGCCCTCACAGTCATCGACAACGTGAAGGCGCGCCTCGCCGAGATCGCTTCAAGCCTGCCCAAGGGCGTCGAGATCATCTCGGTCTATGATCGCTCCGAACTGATCAAGGCGGCCATCGAGACCCTCAAGGGCACGCTGCTCGAAGAGAGCATCATCGTTGCCTTCGTTTGCTTCATTTTCCTGCTTCACCTGCGCAGCGCCCTCGTGGCCATTCTGATGCTCCCCGTCGGCATCCTGATGGCCTTCGCCGCCATGAAATTCATGGGGCTCGGCGCCAACATCATGAGCCTTGGCGGCATCGCTATCGCGGTCGGCGCCATGATCGACGCAGCGATCGTCATGATCGAAAATGCACACAAGCACCTGGAGCGCGCGGAGCCCGGAACGCCGCGGACGCAGATCTTAATCAATGCGGCGAGCGAGGTCGGACCATCGCTGTTCTTCAGTTTGCTGGTGATCACCGTCTCGTTCCTGCCGATCTTTACCCTGGAGGCGCAGGAAGGACGCATGTTCGGGCCGCTCGCCTACACTAAAACATTTTCGATGGCCGCGGCCGCCCTGCTCTCGATCACGCTGGTGCCTGCCCTGATGGTCATCTTCGTCCGCGGGCGCATCATCTCGGAACACAAGAATCCGGTGAACAGGTTCCTGATCTGGGTGTACCGACCGGTGATCCGGTGGGTTCTCAACGCCAAGACATTGACGATCGTGTTTGCGCTGGTGGCGCTTGCGGTGACGATTTGGCCTGCCCGCCAACTCGGCAGCGAGTTCATGCCGAGCCTCAATGAAGGCACGTTGATGTACATGCCGACGACGCTGCCCGGTCTGTCCATCACCAAGGCGGCGGAGCTGTTGCAGACTCAGGATCGCATCATCAAGTCGTTTCCCGAAGTCGCGTCCGTCTATGGCAAAGCGGGCCGCGCCTCGACCGCGACCGATCCGGCGCCGACCGAGATGTTCGAGACCATCATCAATTTGAAGCCGAAATCGGAATGGCGGCCCGGCGTGACGATCGACAGTCTCAAGGCCGAGATGGACAAGGCGCTCCAGTTTCCTGGGGTGTCGAATGCTTGGACAATGCCGATCCGCGCTCGCATCGACATGCTGTCGACCGGAATCCGCACCCCCGTCGGGATCAAGATTTTCGGCAAGGATCTTGGAGAAATGGAGAAGATCGCCCGCGAAGTCGAAGGGGTGGTCAGATCGGTGCCCGGTACCTCAAGCGCCTACGCGGAGCGCGTGATCGGCGGATACTATTTGGAGATCATCCCCGATCGTTTGGCGTTGGGTCGCTACGGGCTGACGATCAGTGATATCCAGGACGTGATCTCCACGGCACTCGGCGGTGAAACTGTCACCACGACGGTCGAAGGCCGGGAGCGTTATGCCGTCAACATCCGGTACCCGCGCGCGTTGCGCTCCAGCCCGCAAACGATCAGCACCGATGTCCAGGTGCCGCTGGCGGCCGGCGGAAGCGTTCCGCTCGGCCAGGTCGCCAGCGTGAAATTGACCCGCGGCGCCACGTCCATTCGCACCGAGAACGGTCAACTCGCGGTTTACATCTACGTCGACATTACCGGTCGCGATCTGGGCGGCTACGTCGCGGAGGCGCAGCAGGCGGTCGCGCAGAAGGTCAAGTTTCCGCCGGGCTATTATGTCTCTTGGAGCGGGCAATTTGAATATCTGGAGCGCGCGGAAGCGCGGCTAAAGATCGTCGTGCCGGTGACATTGCTGATCATCTTCCTGCTGCTCTATCTTAATTTCCGGAAACTGGCCGACACCCTTATCGTGATGTTGTCGCTGCCGTTCTCGCTGGTCGGCGGCATCTGGTTGATGTGGTGGCTGGGATTCAACATGTCGGTCGCCGTCGCCGTTGGCTTCATCGCGTTGGCCGGCGTCGCGGCCGAGACCGGCGTCGTCATGCTGATCTACCTCGAACAGGCCATGGCCGAATTGAAGGCGGAACGCGCGGCTACCTGCGAGCCTTTCACGCGCGTCGATCTGTACGACGCGATCATGGTCGGCGCGGTGGACCGGGTGCGGCCCAAGATGATGACGGTCGTCGCTATCATGGCGGGCCTGGTGCCGATTCTCTGGAGCACGGGGACCGGCTCGGAGGTCATGCAGCGCATTGCCGTGCCGATGATTGGCGGCATGGTTTCGTCGACCGTGCTGACCCTCGTGGTCATTCCCGCCATCTTTGCGATCGTCAAGGGATACGGGTTGCCAGCCTCGCCGTGGCACGGCGAAGAGAAAGACGGTGGACATCGGAATTTGACGCCGACGCTAGACCTGCATCGTGCGGAGAACGTGCAATGATGGAAGAGCGGCCTCACAGAATTGCGCGTCGGAAACGGCGGCAATGGACGCGAAGACGGTCCTAGCGGCTCCCGTTCAATCGTTCATCACCAGCAACCCACGCCCTCGTGGTCTCTGCCAATCATCAAGCCAAACAGGAGAATATCTATGTACTTCGTCGACAACCATCGCTGGACCTCGCGTCCCGGGGTTCTTGCCGCCGCGCTAATCAGCGCAACCCTGACGCTGCAGATAGGCTCCGCGTCCGCGCAAGGCGGCACGGGCATGTCTGACATGAAGAAGATGGCGCCGATGAGCGACGCGAAGGCCGCAAAGAGCGCGACCGCCACCGGTACGGTCACGGCGCTAAACGCCGCGGATCACAAGATCACCTTCGATCACGGTCCGATTCCCGCCATCAACTGGCCCGCCATGACGATGGAGTTCGCGGTTGCACCGTCGGTCGATCTCGCAAAGGTGAAGACCGGCGACAAGGTCAATTTCACCCTGAGCGGCTCCGGCGGCACCTATACCGTCCAGTCGATCACGCCGGCGCCTTGACGCACGCGGCGGACGGAATCGGATCGCACAAGCCCTGGCCGCGAACGAGTCGTATTCGAGAACTGCGGCCATGGCCGCGGTTGTCGAAAACCTGTTTCGATTAGGGGCAGCAATTGTAACAGTCGCACGAAGCCAGGAACGACGCTGGAGCTGGAAAACCCAAAGTGAATATTTGGCAAATGACTGCCTGGACAGGCGTGCCTTCAATTCAACCTTTCAGAAATGCCTGTCGGTTAAGATTTCAGGGGCGCTCGGTCGTCGCCTTTCCGATGAGAGAGGTCGGCGACCCGCTTCCGATCAAGTCTCTCAGCTCGCTCGCGTCCTCGTAGATTCATACCGTTGGCGCACTTCTTGCTGATGATTGAAGCGGCGGTTCATGTCGTAACGATCCGGCACATCACGCCGTTCAAATAGGTGGGAAGATGGCACTAACCCGTGTCGGAGACATTCTTGATCCGAAACAGAACAACTTTACCCTGTTACGTCTACTGGCCGCCTCGGCCGTGGTCATTTCTCATGCAGTTTTCTTACACTCTGGTCACAAGGCCGATGAAATCCTTTCGAGCATCACCTACTTCAATCTGGGTGATCATGCCGTCAATGTGTTTTTCGTTCTGTCCGGCTTAACGGTTGCCGGAAGTTTCGCTAAATCGCCCTCTATCACTGAGTTTACGATTGCGCGCGGCCTCAGAATATTTCCTGCACTCGGGGTCTGCGCACTGCTCCTGGTCCTCGTAGGAGCAATCGTTACGACTTGCACACCGACGCAATTCCTGTCGGACACCCGTGTTTGGCGGTACGGCTTGAGCACCCTGCTTCTGGGTTCCGCGGCCACAGGTTTGCCCGGCGTTTTCGGCGAGAACCCACATCCTTCCGTCATGAATGCATCGATCTGGACGCTGAAGTATGAAGCGGCGTGCTATTTGTTGCTCGCATTTGTCGGATGGCTTGGGTTTCTGACCAAACGGCGGTTTGCTTGGCTGCTCGGCCTCTCGTGGGCTATTGCGGGAGGAGTTCTGTTCGTTCGTTTCGGACACGACACAACCCCTCTCGATCAGGCGGCGCGCTTTTGGTTGTGTTTTTCTCTAGGCATCGGATTTTATGTTTTCCGGAGCCAGATCGTTTTGTCTGCCTTCGGGGTGGGCGCAGTATCCGTTTTGTTTTGGCTTACGATTGGATCTCCTCTTGAGCGCATCGTTTCGCTTTTTGCGACAGGGTACGCAATTGTCTGGCTTGGAAAACTGCCCATCGGTCGTCTGCGCAGCCTCACCAATCGCATCGATCTTTCCTATGGCATTTACATATTCGGCTGGCCAATCACACAAACATTGATGTTGGTGCAGCCAAGCATCAGCGTTTGGTTGCTAACACTGCTTTCGCTGATGTTGGCCATGGCTGTCGCACTTCCATCGTGGCTGTTAATCGAGCGACCTGCTATGCGCGCGCGCAGAACCATCTCGACTTCAATTGAAGTACGCATTGACCGTCTGCGTCAGCGATTAATATCAAAACCCATGGATGAGACGGCACAACATACAAGGTCGATGCAGCCAATTACCGACAAGTAGGTCCAGCTAAATATTTGGCTGCTCGCACCACTTCACCCAACGGGACGCACGCCTTCGAATTCCATGTACGCGCGTCGACCGCCCGGCCCGAACAGAACAACGGCATATCGTTCGGGCGTGCCGCCCTCCATACCGGGCGACCCCACTGGCATTCCCGGGACCGCCACGCCTGTCGCAACGGGGCGCTCTTTCAATAGGCGCTGAATAGCCGCCGCCGGAACATGTCCCTCGATGACGTACCCGCCCGCCTCGGCCGTATGGCATGCGGCGAGATCGGTCGGGACGCTCAAGTGCTTTCGGATGCCCTGAAGGTTTCTCTCTTCTTGAACCGCGACGCTGAACCCCGCAGATTCCAGATGCCGCACCCAGCCTGAGCAGCAACCGCAACTCGGATCCTTGTGAACACGGATAATGGTGCTCTGTGCAGCGTCGGAAACCGCCGGAGCGATCAATGCCACCGCGACAATTCCCAGTGCGCTCCGCCGCGATAAGTTACCTGTGTTCATCTTGAGCCTCCTTCCAAGCGGATCATCCTTTACATAATCCCATTGTCACTACCCGGCGGCCGGCTGCATCGTGCCGAGAATGCTGACCGCCAGGAGAACCATCCATCCCAAGAACTGCTCTCCAAGCACGTGGTTGCGCAGCCTGGCGGACGACCTCGTCAATCCCTCGGCCGCATCCTTTCGAATCCTGCCCATCGACGGAACGAGCCAGAATCGGTTCGCAATCGCAAGCGCGAGCATTCCACCGAACAGGGCAAGCTTCCCGAGAAGGATTTGGCCGTACGGCGTGTTCAGCAATCCGGACAGCGATCCGACCAGAAACCAGCTATTGACGAAGCCGGACCCGATCAACGCGGCGACTGCAAGATATCCCATGCCGGAGAACCGCATCAGAATTCGATCCATGTCCTTCGGTCCGACGTTCAGGTCCGTTCCGAGGTAGCGATGCAGGATCAACGCCAATGGAATGAGGCCGCCGAGCCAGACTCCGGCGGCAAGAAGATGTACGGCATCGGCAACAATGTGCATGACGCCAGCCCAGCCTTCCTCAATCTGGGCGTGACCCGTCCCCGCCAACGATGCCAAAAGGATTGCGGCCAGGAGTGGCATCATCCAATTCTGATGATACGCCGTCCCCTTCGAACGGAGACCCCGGGCCGCCACGCCAACCATGAGGGTCGCAAGGAGCATGCGCAGAGTCCAAACAGTACCAAAACCCGTGTCGTGGACGACCGCCCACAGCGTCTCCGCATCGAGGAGATCAGCCATGCTGCCGCTCATATTCGCGGCCGCAAACGCAAACCAGCATAGGCCGCTGAACAGTGCTGCAACGGCGATCCACAAAATCCAGCGTTGCCGCCAGCGGCCCAAGACGCCCGGTTCGGCTCCCGCGTAGGCATAGAGCGGAAACAACGACAGCCCCGCGAGGGCCGTTGTCGCCAGATAGTGCAAGAACCGCGCGATGATGAGTCCGGCTTCGATCATCAGCGGGTCACGCTGAACGAATAGGTGCCCTTGACGCGATGGGTGTCGTCCGAGACGGCGTGCCAATCGACCTTGTACTCGCCGGGAGACAATTCCTCCTTCACCGGGACCACCAGCCGCTTCTTGTCGGCCGGGTCTGCCTGGGATTTCCCGGTCGCAATCGTTCGGCCCGCTTTGTCCTTGATTTCGATTCCGGAGAATTTCGGTATCACCACTTCATTGAAGGTGATCCTGATCTGCTTGGGCGACGACGTCGTCGCGCCAGCGGCGGGTTCGGAGGTCTCGAGTTGCGGATGAGCAACGGCTGCTCCGCCTGAAAAGATTGCTGCGATCAATGCAATGGCGATCGTTGAAGCCTTCGACATTTGTTTTCCTGTTTGCGGTGAAGCGGAAGCTCATTTCACGTCGAGAACGAGCATCAGGCCTCCGCCGCCCTGCTGCTCGACATTGTTGTTCGCCGTGTGATGCGGGATGTGGCAATGCACCAGCCATTTGCCGGGTTTGCGCGCTGTCCAGATAACGTCATAACGCTGGCCGGGTCCGACATTGACGGTGTCCGCCTGATATCTGGCACCTTCGTTCAGGGTTACGCCATCGACGGCAACGACCTCGAACGGTCCGCCGTGAACATGCATAGGATGCACGAAATTATTGTTGGTGCCGATGAATCGCAACTTGATGGTTTGACCGACCTTCATGGCAACGGTATCGGTCGAGGGATAGGCCTTGCCGT
The DNA here is from genome assembly GCA_019750915.1 of Xanthobacteraceae bacterium. Classification (GTDB taxonomy): domain Bacteria; phylum Pseudomonadota; class Alphaproteobacteria; order Rhizobiales; family Xanthobacteraceae; genus Afipia. The sequence goes on along the minus strand of JAIENY010000009.1, from coordinate 25,877 downwards.
TAATGGTGAAATAGTTCGGGAACGCTCCCTCCATCAGCATGGCCGGATAGGTCAACCACTCGCGTTTGAGCCATTCCTGCAGCTGGATCGTGTAATCGAGGTCGGCTTTGACTTCGGCACCGGGGTCCTTGGGCGCGATCAGCAACGCGCCGTAGAGTCCCAGCGCCTGCTGGCGATCCGGATGGTCGTGGCTGTGATAGAAATACGTGCCGCTTTGCCCGACCGTGAATTCGTAGGTGTAGGATCCGCCGGGCGGCACCGGTTTCTGGGTGATCTTCGCCGGACCATCCATCTCGTTCGGGACGATCAGCCCGTGCCAATGAACGGTCGTGGTTTCCGGAAGCGCGTTGTGGAAATTGATGCGGACGTGATCGCCCTCGGTCAACTGCAACCGCGGTCCGGGCACCTGGCGGTTGTAGGCGTAGGCTTCGACCGCAACGTCCGGCAGAATGTTCCATTGGATGATGGAAGCTTCGATATCGAATACCTTGACCCCGTTCTCGACGCGCGGTTCGAGCACGCGGTCGCCCTTGGCATCGGGCGGCGCCTTATAGACGACCTGCCTTGGCTTGACCGCCGCCATGTCCTTCATCGCCTCGCCCGGAAGATCGAAGGTGTTGATCATGCCCGGAGGCATGATGGCGCCGTCTACGTCGCGGACGCTCAGACCCAGGTTCACAGAAAATCCCGGCACCACCATTCCGGAGATCAGAAGAAACGAAGTTACCCCGGCCAACGCGACCAACTGCGGGACCGTGGCCTCGCTGCCCATCCGGTGACCGCCCCCATGCTGCATTCCGCCATGGTGTCCGGCTTCGCTCTGTTTCCCATATGCTTCCTGACGCGGCTGCGACGCCCCGCCCTCTGCCCGCACGGTCATCAGACCATGTTTGATCTTCTTCTTCACCATCCAGACGTTGAACGGGTACGCCGTCGCAAACCCGACCATGACGCCGAGCGACATCACGCCCCAGAAGACCAGTTCGAGCGGGTCCATGGCGCGCATGTCACGGCCCATCATCAGCAGGCTCATCGTCGGCGCCATTCCCGCCATCATGGCGTTCATGCTGATGAACTCGGGCATGAAGCTCTTGCGCACGTTCTCCCAGTACGTTCCGCCCATCATCTTCTTCATGAACAGGGACTGGAAGATGAAGAGGCCGAACGTGAACCCGGCAACGTACTCGACAATCAGGTCGATCCACATCGGAAGGCCCAGGAGCGCCGTTATTGTGGCCGCGAGGATGATCCCAGTGGCATCGCCGGCGACGCAATGGATGGTGCTTCCAATCCCCTGCTTCCACAGCGGAGAGGTGAACCGCTCATGCTCGCCGGGATGCGGCTCTTTGTCCGCCAGCACGTAAAGTAGCAGACCGAACGGTCCCATGTAGAGCGTGACGAGGATGAAGCCCCACTTCATCACCGTCGGCTCAGGATTGCCGTTGAACTGGTCGAAGGCGACGTACGCGGCGGAGGCAACCGCGATGACGAACCATGCGATCAGGAAATAATCATAAGGAAGCGCAATCATAGAGACCTCGCTTAAGCCCAGTCGCTGCGCGTATTGATTCGCATCGACCGTAGGCTGGTTACCGGTTGTCCTTTAAACGTCCGAGACGTCGTATCGTTCTTCGCAGCTATGTCGCCTGCGCCGCAAAACGCGAAAGTCCTTTGGTTCGTCATTCATTCCCTCCTTTGGGCCCGATTGCGGCGGGCGTTACCGATAGTTTGGGTGCGCGGACATCAAGCGTTCGGGACCAGGTCCGATAGAGCGCGACGGCCGTCATCAGCAGAAGTCCGCCGACGCTCACCCCGATCTGGGTAAGCATACGGTCCGAATACATCTCCAGAATGAAATGTCCGACGAACGACAGAAAAATCCCGATGCAGAAAACCTCCAGCGACCTCTGACCACATACGATGATCGGACGAACCAGGCTCGAACGAAGGCCGTTCCAGTCTCGCGGAACGAGGTGAACCACGATCACCGCAAGCGCCAGAAAATGAACAATCCTGTAGGGTGCAAGATTGGTTTTCTCACTGAGAACATCGAACAGGGGTGACAACGTCGATACATCAAGGCGAGCACCAACTGTTACGACGAATGCGAAAACCACGAATGCAATGCTCGCGATCAGGACTGTTCGGGTCCGAGCCAACGCTTGCGCCCGGGCGGCGCCGCCCAACGCCGCCCATGCTCCCATCGTGAACGGAAGCTGCCATGTGAATGGATTGAAGTACCAGCCGCCCGCGGGATAGGCCGGAAAATTCCAGCCGAAATGGCGGGCCAGCAAATAGACCGCGATTGCGGCAGCCAGCGCCGTATTCGGAGTCCGCATCATCAGCATCAGCAACGGGGCAAAGCCCGCCATCAACACGATATATAAGGGCAGGACGTCCAGATTAAGCGGCTTGAACTGGAGAAGGAGGCCGTGTGTGAGCGTCGCCACCGGTCGCTCTATCAGCCCGGCCACGTTGAACTCATCCAGCAAGTGGGAATGTCCGTAGTCCTGCGCGACGTAGCCGATCGCCGCGGCGTAGAACACGAACAATAGGACATGCGCCACATAGAGCTGCCACACCCGGCGGATCAGCAAGGCCGTCCCCGCGAGATATCCCTGCGCGGCCATCCTGCGTGCGTAGATGAACGCCGCGGTGTAACCGGAAATGAACACGAAAACGTCCGCGGCATCGCTGAAGCCGTAGTTTCGCGTGGTCACCCATGCCACCGTATTGTTCGGAATGTGATCAAGGAAGATCGCCCAGTTCGCCAGTCCGCGGAACAGATCCAGCCGCAAGTCGCGCCCCAAGGATGATGATCTGCGTACTCCATGGCCTTCGACCGTGCCTCCGCTAGGCGAACCTGCATTCGGTGCGCACCGCATGTCGCCCTCGGTCATCGGCAAATCCATTGCGCAGACTGCAATCGGTCTTCCCAAACCGAGCTTCGCGTGGCGAATACGTTGTAGCCGACCCAACGATATCGCTTCACGCGATCCAGCACCGCCGGACCTTCGACGCGAACGAAATGACAATCGGCGGGGTCGAAGATGTAGAGCCTCAACGCGGCCTCATTCATCAAATGATACGAAACACCGTGCGCCCGATCCGAGCCGTGATCCTCGCAGATCAAAAGCGAATCTCCGGACAACAAGTTCTTTGCGCCTTCGATTGCTTCGATCTCTACCCCTTCGACATCCAGCTTGATGACCGTCGGCGCCTGTGCATCGAGGACGCTGCCAAGTAGGCCGTCGAGCGAGACTCGTCTCACCGCTCCGTGATCGTCATCCGCAACCGCATAAGTCGAAAATGCCTCATGTCGTCGTCCCGCGACACGCACGAATCCGCCTGTGCTGCCGCCGATGGCCGCGTTCACGCAGCGATACCGGTTGCCATTCAATCCAGCATTCAATGCGAGCCGCGCGGCGTTATCGGGTGAGGCTTCGATCGCCAGGACGGTCTGGCGGCCGAACGGTTCGCTCGATGCGAGAACCGACCAATAGCCGAAATTGGCCCCGCAATCGACGAAGGTGTACCTGATGTCGGCGACGCTCTTCAGAAACACCTCGATCTCTTCTTCGTAGTCGTACCGATCGTTGAGGATTCGGCTCCAGTATCGATCACAAAACGGAATCGCAAATCTTGCATCTGCATTCAATCCAACGACGATGTCGCGTTGCGCGACGGCGCTGGAAACCACGTCGCACCCCCATCCGTAACCGCGGTGACCGAACGGCCGCGTAACGACGGAGCCGATCTGCAGTGCGTAGACCGCCATTTGGTCGACCAGGCTTGCCCCACTTAGGTTGCCGCTCTGGCGGTCGTAGAAAAACTCTGCATCGGCCCCATTGTTACGACGCAACGATCCCTCCATCCTAAAACTCCTGCTCCGCCGCATTCGACGCCGCCGAACCTGAGGCCGACGGCGTCGAAAAGCCGGGTGCTATTTCTGCTTCTCGATCTTGGTGACGGTGATGCCAGCCGTTGCCCGTTCGGCCTGGAATTGCACCTTGTCGCCGACCTTGACCTGTTTGAGCATCGCCGGGTCCTGAACGCGGAACACCATCGTCATGCCGTCCTCGTCCATGTCGAGGTTCTTAATCGGCCCGTGCTTCAAGGTGATCTTGCCGGCGGACTCGTCGATCTTCTTGACTTCGCCCTTGGCCATGTCGGCCTGCGCCATTACAGCGGCTGACGACAAAGCGAAAGAGATCGCGACAATTCCCGCGATGAAGTTGCGTGTTTTCATTTTCTCTCCTCTTCAGTTACTTCGCCTTCCCTCGGAAGGCCTTCTTTCACGCTGCCAGCGCTGGATCCTGTTACGTGCGTCACGGAGGGCGAACAGTCCTCCCACGACCACGCGCGCGGTCACATCGGGGCAGTAGTGAAATTCACGGACGGCAAGCAGAACGCCTCGTTTGCCCGCGAGTCCCTTTTTGAATTGCCGGATTCCCGGATCACCGGGACCGCCGAGTTCGTACCAGCGCACCTTCGTGTTTTCCCGCAGCCAGCGCATGACGTGCCATTGCAGGACGTATCCGGCGTTCAGTGCGGTCGCCTCGTCGCTGGTCGCCCCGAAGACGTAGTAGGCGAGATCGCCCACGACGCTGAAAGCGATCCCGCCGATCGGCTTTCCATCGTGATACGCCAAGGCAATGCGCATCTTCATTCGTTCCGGAAGCCGCATCAGGTCCGGAATGGATGCGGGCAAATCGACGCCCGGATAGTTCAGGTTCTTGCGCCGAACCATCTCGGCATAGATCTCCTGGAAGGTCTTGATGTCGGCCGGAGCGTCACCGATACGAACGTCAAGGCCGTGCGCAAGACCCTTGCGGAGATTATAGCGCCATCGCTGATCCAGGCTTTTCTGCTGCTCCGCCTCGTCGAGCGACGCATCGACGAAATAGCGGTCAAGCATCGATGACTTGGAGTCCGTAAGACCCATTTCGGTCAGAATTTGCGCTTCGATCGGATAGAAGTCCGGATGGGGACGCGGACGGAGGACGAGGTAAAGCTTTCGCCGCCGACAATATTCGTCCACCAACGCTCCCACCACAGTCCGGTAGTGCTCCGGGTCGGGAGCAACGTCAAAGGGGCGCCAGAACGGCGCGAAGCGCACGAGCGCCATGCCGCGGCCGAGATAAGGCACGAGATACAATCCGATCCGGGCACCTGCGACGGGAGTGCTCTCGCGCCGCAGCAGAATATGGCTCGATCGTTCGCCCCGTTGTCCGGAGCCGTAGATTGCCGTCTGCTCGTAGTGGACGTCGGCGAACGTCCCCATCGCCGCGTGCCATCCGTCGTCCGGCACGCAGTCGATCTGGCGTTCGTTCATAACATCACCCTGCATGACAAATATCGCGCGGCTTGTTCGAACATTCCTATCCGACTCTCGGTCATCGCGAAGCGGGAATGATCGGCACGGTCGGAGTGAAGCGAACCGCCGGCTCGCGGTAGGCGAACGCCCAGCCGCCGGGATTGTCGGCGATGTTGAAAGCGGCTCGATAGGAACATCCATCGTCGCGATCCCAGCACCCAGCCGCCGTCCGTGTCACCGCGAAGTGGTGGCCGTGCAAGTGATACGGATAATTGATCATGGCTGTTGTCCTACACCTTTTGAGGGCTCAGGCTTTGTGCCGTGCTGATGTGGTTCGCTACCGTGTTGATGTTGATTGCCGCCGCCACCTTGATCCATAGACCCCATTTCTTCGTCGGGCGGCGCCTTGGCAACGATGTCCTTGTAGTCCTGCGGCGACATACCCGGCAATTTTTGGACAAAAGCAACGATGCTCCAGATCGTATCGTCATCATGACCTAATCCCCATGCGGGCATCGCCGTCATCTTCAAGCCGTGCTTCGTCACCCAAAAGACGGTCCTTGGATCGAGCTTCGTTTGCGAGAGATTGGGCGGCTGCGGATACAGGCCGGGCCGGATCTCCGAATCGCTTTTGCCGGGCGCAAGATGGCAGCCCACGCACATCGCGGCGTACTGCCCCGCTCCCTTCAGAATCAATTGTTCGTCGGCCAAATCGGGCACCTTGATATCGCGTGCGCGAACCGCGATCGCCCGATCGCGTGCGGCTTCCAGCACTTTGCTGGTAATATTCCAATGCGGAACATCAGCGCCAATTTCGTAAGCTCCAGAGACGATGAATGCACCGCCTCCGAACAGTACCATCAAGCCGAAAAGGCTGGCCCCGAGTATTATTCGCTTCATCGATAGGTCTCCATGCGTCATGCTTCGGACGCAGCTATAATTGATGTTCGAGAGTACGTGTTGGTGCCGCCTGCGGTCGGACTTTCCGATCCTACCCGCTCAGCGTGGAGAGATCGCAGCCAACTACATCCCCTTCATGCCATTCATTCCCTTCATGTTCATTCCTTTCATGCCCTTCATGTCGTCAGGCATCGCCTTCGGTTTTGACGACGCGGGGACTGGGGCTCCTGTCGCATCGACCTCGTAAGCAACCGTACGCTCAGGGTTCTTGTACGGCCCTGGATCGCGATAGTCGTCACTTGCCATGCCTTCGCGGATCTTCATCACCGTGAACATGCCGCCCATTTCGATCGGCCCGAATTGTCCGGAGCCTGTCATCATCGGCAGCGTGTTGTCCGGCGCGGGCATCTCCATCTCGCCCATCGCCATGCCCGTCGACCCCATCACCATAGCGTCGGGCGCCAGCTTGCCGACCGCTTTCGCCAAGTCCTTCTTTGAGACGCCGATCATGTTGCGCATGTCGTGGCCCATGGCGTTCATGGTGTGGTGCGACTTGTGGCAGTGAAACGCCCAGTCCCCGGGATTGTCGGCGACGACGTCGAACGCACGAACCGCGCCGACAGGTACGTCGGTCGTCGTCTCCGGCCATTGCGCGCTTTCGGGAACCCAGCCGCCGTCCGTGCAGGTCACCGCGAAATGGTGTCCGTGCAGGTGGATCGGATGGTTGGTCATGGTGAGATTGCCGATCCGCACTCGTACCTTGTCGCCGAGCCGCACCGGCAGCGGGTCGATGCCCGGAAACACCCGGCTGTTGAATGTCCACATGTTGAAGTCGGTCATCTCGTTGACCTTCGGCAGGTAGGTGCCGGGATCGATGTCGTAGGTGCTCATGATAAAGACGAAGTCGCGATCGACCGGGCGGAAGGACGGGTCGCGCGGATGCACGATGAACATCCCCATCATGCCCATCGCCATCTGGACCATTTCGTCGGAGTGCGGGTGGTACATGAACGTCCCGCTGTTCTTCATCTCGAACTCGTAGACGAAGGTCTTGCCGGGCTTGATATGCGGCTGATTGAGTCCGCCGACGCCGTCCATGCCGTTCGGCACGATCATGCCGTGCCAATGCACGGTCGTGTGTTCCGGCAATTTGTTGGTGACGAAGATGCGGACCTTGTCGCCCTCGACCGCCTCGATCGTCGGCCCCGGTGCCTGACCGTTGTAGCCCCAGAGGTTGGCTTTCATGCCGGGCGCGAATTCGCGGACGACAGGTTCAGCGACGAGATGAAACTCCTTCCAGTCGCCGTTCATTCGCCAGGGAAGCGACCAGCCGTTGAGCGTGACGACCGGACGGTAATCCGGACCGCTGGTCGGATGCAGCGGCGGCTGCAACGTCACCTTGTCCATGATCGGCGCTTCCGGAATGTGGGCCGCCCGCACGCGGCCGCGGCCGGCGCTGGCGCCGACCAGCGCCGCCGTTCCCAGAAATCCTCTTCGCGATAGCATGTTGGCCTCCATCAATGACCGCCGCCGCCGCCAGCCTGGGCGGTGGTCGTCGGACGGGACTCTATTTGTGTTTCTCCCGAGCCGCCGCCGTTGACGGCGGTCTGCAGATCAGATTGGGCGAGCCAGAAGCTGCGCTTGGCATCGATTCCGGCCCGCAGCGACGCGATGCGCTGGCGCGCTTCCGTCAGCAGCGCGAACACATCGACCTGCATGCTCGAGAAGCGCAGCTGCATTTCTTCGGTGATGATCTTCCGGAGCGGCAGCACCTCGCGCTCATACTGCCGGGCGATCTCGTAGCTCGATCGATACGTCCGGTACGCGTCTCGTGCTTCCGAGCGCACGTTGATCGCCTTCTCGGTCAGGCGATTGAAGGCCTGATTGTAGGTCTCGCTCGCTTGTCGCACCCGGACTTCGCCGCCATCGAAGATTGGGATCTGGAACTGGATGTCGAAGCCGCGTTCACGGAACCGGGAGCCATCGGGATCCCTGGTGGTCTTCGCGATTCCTGCAACATCGAGCAGCGTGACGAAACGACTCGCTTCCGTGAGATTGAGCGATTTCGCCAGCGCATCCAGTTCGATGCGTGCGATCTGCAGGTCGATCCGGTGCGTCACTGCATCCACTTCGATCGACGGCAGAGCGGAAGGACGTCGTGGCAATGGCGGAAGCGTCTTGGGCAGGCGGAACGTAAGTTCGCCGTCCCAAAGCCCCATCAGTCGTGCGAGACGTTCACGCGAACTGGTCGCCTCCTGACGTGCCGAAGCGAGATCGGCTGTCGTCTCCGCGTAGAAGACCTGCTCGCGGGCCTGATCGAGCTTGTTGAGCGAACCGGTTTCACCCAGTTTTGAGGCCAGCTTGGCGGTCGCCTCCGCCGTGGACTTGGCATCTGTGAGAAGGCCGACCATCTCGTTAGCGCCGACGGCGCGGTAGTAGGATCGCCGCACATCGGACGCGAGCCTCAAGGTCTCCAATGCTGCCCGCAATTGCGCCTGGTGGAATCGCCTCTTGGCGATCTCGGAACGGAACGGCAGCGTCGCCAACGCAAGAATGTCCCCGACCACCTGACGTTCGATTTCGACGGCGCCGCCGCCCGATATTCGCGAAATCGAGAATGTCGGATTGGGCGGAAGGCTTTCCTGGACGAGGTCGGTTTCCGCCAACGCCAATTCGTTGTACGCGGCCTGCAAGCCGCGATTGTTGAGCAACGCGACCTGGACGGCGGTATCGACATTGAGCGCTCGGCGCAGCAGCCGCTTGACAGCATCGTCGGCCTGCTGGGCTTCGTCCACGGAGCGGATCGCGACCACGTCCTTCTTGATCGTCTGGCCAGCGATATCGGACACGACGCCCATTCCACGATCCGGCGAGAACGTCGCACAACCGGAAAGAAGAAGGGACACGGTTAGCGCCAACGCCGACCGATGGCGGCGGAGGCTCTGATGGAACGGCACGCCATTGATGATTTTCATGACGTGCTCCTAATGCTCATGCCCGGATTTGGGTGACGGCGTGACGCTCTGGTTCTGCTGCTTCCAGCCGGAGGGTGTCGTCGGACGGAGGCTGGCGTAAGGGGCGATGGTCGACCGGTAGCCGACGCCCGCGACCTTTGCCCCGGGATCGGCGGGGTCCGCGCCGACGAGCGGCGCCAGCGGTACCGCGCAGCCGCCCAAGATCAGGGCCGCAACAGCCACCCCTGCGAATGTCCCGAATCTGATTCCGAATATTCCGCGCACCACCGAACCAACGGCGGCGGCAGTCGCCCCAATTTGCGCTGACATAAGACTTTCCTGAACTGACGATGGACCACAGGTGCGCGTGCCCCCGAACGGGCGCAACACCGCGTCATGCTTGGTCAGGTCAGGAAATGGGGGGGCGATAGCGCTGCGGGGGCGCGTTGTCCGTCAGTTTCCGATAATTATCGGACACCCGGACGGCCTTCGGTGCCGACGGTTTGGCAACGCCAACGAGCGTGGCAGGAAGCGCCGTGACGCACATCAGGCCACAGCACTTGCCGTCCACCGAATGCGGCGCCTTTGCCGGGCCGGAATCGCTCTTCAACGCGGCGGGTTTCGCATCATGGTCCGCGGATGAATCAGCCTGGGTCTGGACGCCGGAATGATGATGGGCATGCCCATCCTTGTGGACGTGCGCCATGCCTTCGTCGTGCACATGGACCATGCCGGGTACGTGATCTTCGTCGGTCAGGCAATAGGGCGTCGCATGACCGCCCGGCAACGCGAAAGAAAGCGTCGGGGCCAGCACGCAAAACAGATAAGCCAAGGCAACCAGCCACCCTGTCCTCTGCCGCTGCGTTCTGGTGAGTCCGGTTAACATAAACGCGTCAATACTTTCAATTTGCCGTGCTCGGATTCGGAATCATAACTGCGAAATCTCGGGCCGCCAAGATGGAACCTGACCTGACGAGACGATCATCGTTCCGCACGTCCGACCACCGCCATCAATTCCGCGATCTTGCGGCGCTGATCCGCCTTGTCGCCGCTCGCGATCGCGTGTTCGACACAGTGCGAGACATGATCCTTCAGGACCTCCTCTTCGACGCGCCGCAACGCGGCACGAACGGCCGAGATCTGCGTTACGATATCGATGCAATAGCGGTCCTCTTCGACCATCTTGGCAAGGCCGCGCACCTGTCCCTCGATCCGGCTCAGGCGTTTTTGGCAGGACGTCTTGATGTCTTTTCGCATTCGCTCTATATACCCCTACAGGGTATGGGTTGCAAGCCACGCAGGAGATTTAGATGAGCGGTCCGGAAAAGGCAAATTCCACAGGCGAATGCGGCTGCTCCTCGAAGGCGATGGCAGCCCCGGGTCCCGACGAAACCAAGGCGGCATGTTGCGGCGGCGGTCACGGTGACCATGGTCACCGTGCTCATGAGCACCACCATCATCCCGTCTCCGGAGATGGAAAGGTCGTGGATCCGGTCTGCGGGATGACCGTCGATCCGGCGACGAGCAAGCACCGGTTCGATTACCACGACCGCACCCACCACTTTTGTTCGGCTGGCTGCCGCACCAAGTTCGCCACGGCCCCGGAGCAGTACCTCGACAAGTCGCAGGCCTCGGCGATGAAGGCGACCGTTCCGGAAGGCACCGTTTACACATGCCCGATGCATCCGGAGATCAGGCAGATAGGACCCGGCAGCTGTCCCATCTGCGGAATGGCGCTCGAGCCGGATGTGGCGACACTGGATGCGCCACCCAATCCCGAACTGGCGGACATGACCCGGCGGTTCTGGATCGGTCTCGTGCTCGCGTTGCCCGCCGTCGTTCTCGAGATGGGCGGACACCTGGTCGGTGGCCACGGCTGGGTCGACCAGACCCTGTCGAACTGGATTCAGCTAGTCTTTGCGACCCCAGTCGTAATCTGGGCGGGCTGGCCTTTTTTCGTGCGCGGCTGGCAATCGCTGCTGACCCGCAACCTCAATATGTTCACCTTGATCGCGATGGGGACCGGTGTGGCTTACGTCTACAGCCTCGTCGCCACCGTCGCCGCGCATGTCTTCCCTCCCGCTTTCCGCGGACACGATGGTGCCGTTGCCGTCTATTTTGAAGCGGCGGCAGTGATCACCGTTCTGGTTCTGCTGGGGCAGGTCCTCGAATTGCGTGCCCGCGAGGCGACGTCGGGCGCGATCAAGGCCCTGCTCGACCTCGCCCCGAAGACGGCGCGCCTCGTTGCGGAGGATGGCACCGACCATGAAGTCCCGCTCGATGGTCTCAACGTCGGCGACAGATTGCGCGTCCGTCCCGGCGAAAAAGTCCCGGTCGACGGCGTCATTCTGGAGGGGCGTTCATCGATCGATGAATCCCTGGTGACCGGAGAATCCATGCCCATCACCAAGGATGCTGGTGCCAAGGTGATCGCCGGGACCCTCAATCAATCTGGAAGCTTCGTGATGCAGGCCGAGAAGGTCGGTCGCGATACGGTGTTGTCGCAAATCGTACAGATGGTCGCGCAGGCGCAGCGGTCGCGGGCGCCGATCCAGCGTCTCGCCGATCAAGTCGCGGGCTGGTTCGTGCCTGCGGTGATCGTGGCCGCGCTCGTCGCCTTCGTGGTCTGGGCCATGATCGGCCCTGAGCCTCGTCTGGCGTTCGGTCTCGTGGCGGCTGTCAGCGTGCTGATTATCGCCTGTCCGTGCGCCCTCGGCCTGGCCACCCCGATGTCGATCATGGTCGGCGTCGGACGCGGCGCACAGGTCGGCGTCCTGATCAAGAACGCCGAAGCGCTCGAACGCATGGAAAAGGTCGACACGCTCGTGGTCGACAAGACAGGCACCTTGACCGAAGGCAAGCCCAAGGTCGTTTCCATCGAAACTTCTCCAGATTTTCTGGAGGACGACCTGCTGCGTCTCGCGGCAAGCGTCGAGCGATCGAGCGAACATCCGCTGGCGGACGCCATCGTTCGCGCAGCCAAAGAGCGCGATCTGACACTGGCGAACGTGGAGGAATTCGATTCGCCGACGGGCAAAGGCGTGACCGGAAAGGTCGAAGGCAAGACTATCCTGCTGGGCAATGCGGCCTATCTGAAATCGTTAGGTGTCCAGACACAAACGTTGGAGCCACAAGCCGAAAACCTGCGCGGTGAAGGTGCAACCGTTATCAATATCGCACTCGATGGAAAGTTGGTGGGACTCTTTGCAATCGCCGATCCAGTGAAGCAATCGACGCCTGACGCCTTGAAGGCGCTGGCGGCAGAAGGCATCAAGGTCATTATGCTGACCGGCGACAATAGAACCACGGCAAATGCGGTCGCGAAACGGCTCGGCATCTCCGATGTGGAGGCAGAAGTGCTTCCGGACCAGAAGAGCGCCGTCGTCAGCAAGTTGCAGAAGGCGGGGCGGATCGTTGCAATGGCCGGAGATGGCGTCAACGACGCCCCTGCCTTGGCGACCTCGGACGTTGGAATCGCGATGGGCACCGGGACCGACGTCGCGATGGAAAGCGCGGGAGTCACTCTTCTCAAGGGCGACTTGATGGGAATCGTTCGTGCCCGCCGTCTCTCCGAAGCGACGATGAGCAACATCCGGCAGAACCTGTTCTTCGCGTTCATCTATAACGCTGCCGGCATTCCGATCGCGGCCGGTGTGCTCTATCCGACGTTCGGATTGCTGCTGTCACCCATCATCGCTGCAGCGGCGATGGCGCTATCTTCAGTCAGCGTCGTGGGCAATGCGCTACGATTGAAGACTGTGAACTTGTGAGGTGTCGGACTGAAAGCGCTGTTCGAACTCAGCGGGGCTGTGATTGAGCGCCCGCTGAGTTCGAGGATGATCCAACCTCAAGAGTTCTTATTCCGGGCCCTGATCCGCTCCAGATGCATCTGGATGTCAACTTGTTTTGGGAACCAGTCTGAAATGGCATATCGCGAAACCAGCGGTATCAATGGATGGATCCAAACCGTCCTGTCCGGGATGCTCGCAAACTGGCTCGTGGGTTGGCAGCGTTCTTCGCCACCATGGGCGGACGATCATCGACAGGTTCGTCCCCGTGTTCCTTGCCGTGTCGCTGTTCGTCGCGGCGGGGTTTCAACACAGCCTGGCAAACATGGCGTACTTTTCGCTCAATCGACGAACGAATATTGCCCATCGACGACGCCGCGCAGGAAGACCTCGATCTTCTCCTCATAATTGTAGAGTCGATTGAGTAGTCGGCTCCAGTTGATGTCAGACTTGACGGCTCATGCTTGGATTATCTCAGCTATAACTCCTAAACTTTAGCACGACAATTTCGCTGAAATTCTGGTCGCACCAATTTCCTTTTAGGAATTACTCAGAAGACTTGCCACCTAAACCACGATAAGCCCAATTTATGCGATGGCCTCAGGCGCCGCGATTTCTGCTACAAGCACCGGTGCGATTGCGACTTGTATGCCTGATCGATTTATCTTGCTTCCGGCCTCCCGCAGGTCAGAGCCTAAAAGCAAAATTGACATTAACAATCGGCTCACGAACATCGAAAATTTGGAGCGGATGGAGGGAATCGAACCCACGCCTCCAGTTTGGAAACTGTTGCTCAACCCTCGAGCTACACCCGCAAAAGAGATTCTATACCAATTTCACAAAGACGGCAGAGACTTTCGCGTGCTAATGGCATTATTCCGGAACCAACGTAAATTTTGTGTTTTCGTCGGACGGCTTAAACTACTATGGACATCGTTCGAGTGCGGTAGCAAATTGCGTGCTGCAACGTATCCCGGCAGTTTCCGTCCTTGTAGGACGGGGGCGACGGAGACCGTTCGAGGTTCTAGCGATCATAGGATCGGCGTCAGAAGATCTTGCGGTTGTTGTCGCACTTTCACAGCCGCTGCATGAAGAACCGCTGCTCTTCTCCGCGTGCGAAGGCAGTTCAAACCGGACGAAAGGGCGGCGTTTTCGTCAGCTAGCGTCCGTGACATCTTGTAACTTCCACTGCAGCTCTAATTTGGCAGGAGGATTGATTGTTGAAAAAACCGATCCACCGAGTCCAGGCGATCGCCGCAGTCTGTTTCTTCGGTACGTCGATTTTTCCAAGCCAGACGGTCCTCGCTGGCCCGTGTGCATCCGACATCGCGCAAGTGGAGACGGCCATGGACGCGTTGGCTTCAAATCAGGGGAGCGGTTCTGCTCATCAATCGCATGCCGCAAACCTACACCATCAACCGACTCCAAATTCGGTCAGGCGAGGCAAGGAGAAGGCGGGAGTCGATGAGCGCCACGATCGCGCGGCGCTGCAACGCGCGCGTATGGCTAACGCCAAAGGTGATATGGACGGGTGTGCGAAGGCCCTCGCCGAAGCGCGTCGCGAACGATTGTCGCAGTGAGATGATAGTTCGCCGCCAGTAACCTCATTTCGTGCACCAACGGACCGCGCCCATAGGGTTACTCCGCCATAGACGCCTCATCGCAACACTCTGCCGGTCCGAAAGACCAGCCATTCCGCGTGCATCTGCGTTGCCAAAGGTATTTTCGGTAAGCGCCAGCAGTGCGATCAAATGGGTCCGACAGTGGCGTGTTGACGGGCGAACGACGCCGAACCCGGTTCTCGGTCATCGCGCGCGCGGTTCTCCGATGACGCCCAGCGCTAAAATAAGCGCGCTCGCGCTTATTTTTTAAAGCCCGAAGGAAGTCGCGCCGTTGCGCCGATCACAAACGTCCTCGAAGCCGGCCAGCGCATGGATTACCGCCCCGCGCAATCATCCGGACCTTCGCGATGTCCGACATGCTCATGGTTGTTCGTGCTTAGACATGCAGCACGCCTTCCTCGTTGCGTAACGCCTCGTCCTCGATCTGAATTGTGACATGGTCGATCTTGAAACCGTCCTTCATGCGGCGGCGGGCTTCCTGCAGAATCGTACTGGCGACCGACATGTCGTTAACCACCAGGTGGCAGCTCATGGCGTCGAAGCCGGACGTAATCGTCCAGACGTGGAGATCGTGGACCGTCTTCACACCTTCGATGGTCGATAGTTGGCGCTCGAGAAGACCGAGATCGACGTCCGGAGGCGTGCCTTCCATAAGGATGTGCGTGACCTGTTTGAGTAGGATCCACGTCCGCGGCACGATGAACAGCCCGATGCCCGCGCCGATGATAGGATCGGCCAGCACCCATCCTTTCCACATCATGAGCAGCGCGGCGATGATGACGCCGATGGACCCCAGCATGTCGCTCAGCACCTCGAAATAGGCGCCCTTGACATTCAGGCTCTCCGACGAACCGCCCGCCAGCAGCCACATACTGACCAAATTCACGATCAGACCGACGCACGCCACGATCAACATTGGTCCGCTCAGGATGTCCGGCGGGGCGAGGAAACGCTGGTATGCTTCATAGAGAATGTAGACCGTAAGCAGCAGCAGCACGACGGCATTCGTCAGCGCGGAAAGCACCTCCATACGGAGGTAGCCGAAGGTCCGCTGTGGTGTGGCCTCTCGGGCGGCAAAGCGGATCGCGAGCAGCGCCAGCGCCAGTCCGCCGACGTCGGTCAGCATGTGTGCGGCGTCAGCCAGGAGCGCCAGGCTGCCCGTGATCAGGCCGCCAGCAATTTCGGCAAACATGTATGTCGCCGTCAGGGCAAGCGCCCATGCAAGTCGGCCTGCGTGTCGCGCGGCCGCCGTCCCGGCGGGACCTCCACCATGCATCGTCAGTTCTCCGGTTTAAGCATTGGATTCGAAGCGCTTTCGCCGATCGATCCGCGCAATTTTACTTCGAGTTCGTCCAGCAGAAAGAAACTGACGTCATCAACTGAATCGTGTCCTTTGGCGAATGGCTGCTCGAGAAGACGGACGAGGTACAGCGCGTAGACGAACATGTAGGAAATGAAGCCAAACATGATTGCCGATGCCGGATCGCCCTCGGTCTTGAGAAAGAGCATCATCATGACAATAGCGGCGACCAGCGTCTGCACCAGAACGTGGACCGATGGCACGAACTCCACGCGCTGAATCTGGTAGATTCGGAGCACGGCTCTGCGGATCACATCCTGCGTTGAGCGGAGGCGGACGACGAAGTTGGCCGCCATCCCCATTCCCTCCAGGTGTCCGAAAATCGGCGTCAACTTGCCGATCTCCTCAAGAACCGGTGGAATATCCTTGTGATCGCTGGCGTGGCCAAGACCGGTCCGCAGTTTATCGATCGTGTCGATCAGGACGCGGCGGCTCGCAATCAAATCGAAGTCCTTGTTGATAACGGCAAACGATTCCAGATCGCCGTCGATGGCTTCAATGGACGTGCGGATGTCCGCCGGGATGCGTTCCGCTTCCTTGTAGTCGGCAAGAATGCTCGACAACAGAAATCCGATGATGAAGATGGCGCCGCCGATGCCGCTCGTCAGCAACCTGTTGAGTTCGAGAAACTCGAAGCCGAAAAAGTGCACGGCGGCCTTGATGCCGCCGAGCAGCAGCACGACCGCCGCGACCGTGAAGAACAGGCGGAACTTCTTGCGGAAGCTAAGGTCCGCACCTCCAAAATGGAGATGTCCAATGATCGACGATGTCACGCGTTACCAACCATTCTTGATCGTACGGACGGACACAAACCGCCATCCATTCCAGCGAAAAACTCGTATCGATGTGCCATCAGTCACCTCGATTCCAGCAGCGCCATCGTTGGTGAGTTTCAGATCACGGGCGTGCGTGGTGAAGACGAGGCGGTGCCGCCCGTGCGATTCCAGGTACACCTCGTGGAGACAGCGATCGGCGATGCAGACGGCGGCGCGGTTCGCGCACGCGAAGTCCTCGAAATGCAACGAGACGAAGCGGAAGCCTTCGGCTTCGATTGAAACCGAGAAATAGTGCGCGGCCGCCGCCTTATTGCCGCAGGCGCGCGCACGGTTGACGACCACACGGTGGAGATCGGGCGGCAGGGCATCGATGTGTTCGGCAGCCAAGGGGTTTTCCGACGCGGAGCTGCCGCGCGCTGCAGCCACAGCATGAATATCGATTAGTGCGGCAAGCAGGAAAATCAGCCCTGTTGTCGCCGATCGCACCCATTTCTTACGGATCCTGTGCATCTGTGTCCTCCTTGCGCTCAGCCGCGCCGAAAGCGGTCGGTCGCGGTCGCGGTCATTCAGGTTCCGACGCGCGATGCCTCACACCGCCGTCGTTCGGCTGCTCAGAAAGAGACACCGTGATCCAGATCACGCGACACTCCTTCGCAAACGAGTCCGAGGCGGACCAGTAGCGTGAAGCGTCTCGGAATGCCGAGCGGGCTTTCGACATCGAGCAGCGCGCCCACCGCGCTGAGATTGCGCACGACGCAGGATATCGTCGCCCCGCCGAACGAGATCGTGCCGGCCTTGAGCACCTTGCTCCGCCTGTTCCATCGGCGCTCCTCCACGGCGTCCTCCGTCTCTTCAGTCGACCTTCTTCTCCGCCTTCCCGGCGAGCGCGACGATGTCGCCATCCTTGAAGAGGATTCCCTCAAGCTCGGCTCGCCAGGCCTTCTTCTTGCGCAACAGGAATTCCAGGTTCATGCCGAAGTGCTTGAATTCCTCCTTCTGCGCATTCGCCATGATTGCCTTGGCGGCCTTGTCTTTTTCGACGGACATCCGCTGTTCGTACCAACTGATCGCTTCCGCCTCCTCGATCAGCGAGGTGATCATCCGTGCGAACGTCCGGATATCTTGCGACAGCTCGCCCGGCGGTTCGTGATACTGGTCGAAGCCCATAAAATTCTCCTCGGTTTAAAGTCGTTCAGTGTTTTGAGGGTTACCTTTCGTCTGCATCATTGGCGCCGGACGGCGCCAGCAGCCGCAGCGCGTTGAGCGTGACCAGCACCGTCGCACCGGTGTCGGCGAGAATGGCCGGCCACAACCCTGTCAGGCCGACTATCGTGGTGACCAGGAAGATTGCCTTCAGGCCGAGCGCGACTGCGATGTTTTGGCGGATGTTGACCATGGTTCGTTTGGACAGATCGACCATCGCCGCGATATCGGAGACCCGACCGTGAAGCACCGCCGCATCGGCCGTTTCCAGCGCGACATCAGTGCCGCCGCCCATGGCGATACCGATGTCCGCTGCCGCCAGCGCGGGAGCGTCGTTGATGCCATCGCCGATCTTGGCCACGGTCCATCCCGTGCTCCTGAATTGGGCGACGATGCGCTGCTTGTCCTGTGGCAACAGCCCGGCCCGAACCTCGATTCCGAGTTGCTTGCCAACCGCCGTCGCTGTCCGCTGGTTATCGCCAGTCAGCATGACCGTTTTGATGCCCGCCTTGTTGAGCAGTTTCAGGCCTTTCACGGCATCCGGACGCGGTTCATCGCGCATCGCTATCGCCCCGGCCAAAAGCTGACCGATCACCAGAACCGAAACCGTCTTGCCGTCGTCGGTGAGTCCTGCGAAGCGAAGTTCATCGTCGGGTTTCAGGGAAACGATTTCACCGGCGGCGGCCGGCGACCCGAGAAAGACGTGGAGTCCATCGACCCTTGCGCGAATTCCCTTTCCGCCGACCGCCTCGGATGTCGAAGTCGCCGGAATTGGAATGTCGCGCTTGTGCGCCTCGGCCAGAATTGCGGAAGCCAATGGGTGGCTCGATCCGGCCTCGAGCGCGGCGGCAAAACCCAGTACGTCGTTCTCGCTGCGCGCGAGCCCGATGACGTCCGTGACCTGGGGTTTGCCCGCCGTCAACGTGCCGGTCTTGTCGAAACAAGCCATCGTCACCTTGCCGACTTGTTCGAGAACGGCACCACCCTTCAGCAACAGGCCCCGACGCGCGCCTGCGGAGAGGCTGGCGGCGATCGCCGCGGGCGTCGAAATGACCAGGGCGCAGGGACAGCCGATCAGCAAGATCGCCAGACCCTTGTAGATCCAGTCGCTCCAAACGCCACCGAACAGCAGCGGCGGCACGACAGCTACCAGTATTGCCACTGCGACCACACCCGGCGTGTAGAATCGCGAGAATCGGTCGATGAACCGCTCGGTGGGCGCCTTGGATTCTTGGGCTTCCTCGACAAGGCGCACGACCCGCGCGATGGTATTGTCCGCAGCCGCGGCGGTCACCCGCACCCGCAGCAGCCCATCGCCGTTGACGGTGCCGGCGAACAGAGTGTCGTCAGGCCCCTTCCGGACCGGCGTGCTCTCGCCCGTCACGGGCGCTTCATCGATCGCGCTCTGTCCGGAAACGATCATGCCATCGGCGGGGATTCGATCGCCGGGCCGGACTTGAATCAGCGCCCCGACGGCAAGAGTTTCTGCCTGTACTTCGCGTACCTGCCCATCCTCCTCGACCCGGGCGGTCTTCGGAACAAGTCTGGTAAGGTCCTGAATGCTGGCCCGCGCACGGCTGGCGGCGACGCCTTCGAGCAGTTCGCCGATCAGGAACAAGAAGACCACCGTGGCGGCCTCTTCGGTTGCACCGATCACGACCGCACCGATCGCGGCAACCGACATCAGCATCTCGATCGAGAACGGCGTGCCGACACGCGCGGCGGAGACCGCGCGACGCGCAATTGGAATCAGACCAACCAGCATGGCGAGCAGGAATGCCCAATGCTCGGTCGTCGGTGCCACCTTGCCAAGCAGGTAGGCCGCAGCCAATGTCATTCCGGACGCGATCGTCAGGATGCCCTTGCGGGTCCGCCACCACGCCCCGCCGCTGGAGGTGGTGTGTTCATGAAGGTGGGAGTGACCGTCCTCGGGGTGGGACGCTTCGCCATCGGCTTGCTGTTGGCGATGATTGCTGCTTCCCGCCGCGTCGATTTGCGCGACGCGATAACCCAGATCCGAAACGCGCTGACGTATGCCATCGTCGGCTTCGCTGCCGTCATGGCTGACGACCACGGTGCCTGCGGGGACAGAGACGACTACGTCCTGGACGCCGGGCAATCGTTGCAGGGCGTTCTCGATCTTCGTGGCGCAGGAGGCGCAGTCCATGCCCTCGACACGGAGCCGGATTTTCGTGGGCTGCGCAAACTCGCTCACGATCGGCACCCAAGGAGCTTGCTGCGAACGTCCTCGTTCGAACTCATGTCCTGCCCTCCTTGCGCAAGCGCTTGTAGAGCGCCTCGACAGCATCGGAAAAATCCACCGCCGCATTCCGAGCGCAATGGTCCTCAAGGAAATGCAATTGGCCGACAAGATCGAACGTTACCGGGGCGAGATCGAGCCCCTCGTCCACGCCTGGTGGCCTGCTGAGGATGATTCCGCTCATGAAGCCTTGTGCCCAGGCGAGGTAATCTCTCCGGAGCACCGGATTCGCTTTGACGTCATCGCTGAAGCGTTGGCACGTCGTGGCGCCCAGACCCACAATCTTGGCCTTCTGCGGTTCCGCCTGCAGCACCTGCCATCCGCCGGTCGCAAGCAATGGACCGGACGATAGCGCTAGGACCAGAAGCCATCGCCTGCACCAACCGCTTGTATGACTCACGCGAGCGTTCGTTCCGTCCTGGCCGTCACTTTTGCCTGGAGCTCTGTTGTTGGTCATCGTCAAGCCTCATTCAGAACAGGGACGATGATCCCCGGTGAGACACCTCATGGGTTTACTCCCTCCACAGCGGGCGAGTTCGAGTTCGAGCCGCCATTCTCCGGATCTTCCCGCCTGAACAGGACGTAGAGCGCGGGCAACACCAGCAACGTCAGGATCGTTGAGGAGATGATTCCGCCGATAACCACGGTCGCCAGCGGTCGCTGCACCTCGGCGCCCGCACCGGTGGCAACCGCCATCGGCACGAAGCCGAGCGAGGCGACCAGCGCCGTCATCAACACGGGTCGCAGCCGGGTCAGCGCACCTTCGCGGACCGCGTCGACAAGGGCATGTCCTTCTCGCCTCAGGCGCTCAATGAAGGTGATGATGACCAGACCATTGAGCACCGCTACGCCGGACAACGCGATGAAGCCGATCCCAGCGCTGATCGACAATGGGATGCCGCGCAGCAGGAGTGCCACGATGCCGCCCGTCAGTGCGAGCGGCACCCCACTGAACACCAGCAACGCATCGGCCATTGATCCCAGGCTCATAAACAGAAGCAAAAGGATCAGCAAAAGCGCGATCGGCACGACGATCGTCAATCGTTGTGTGGCGGAAACAAGCTGTTCGAATTGGCCGCCCCATCCGATCCAGTAGCCCGCCGGCAATTTCACTTTCTCCTCGACCTGTTTCTGTGCGTCGGCAACGAATGACCCGAGATCACGGCCGCGCACGTTGGCGGTAACCACGATCCGCCGCTTGCCATTTTCGCGGCTGATCTGATTGGGACCCAACGCAACGTCGATTTCGGCAAGTTCGGAAAGCGGCACGTACCGGATCTGAGCAAGCGGCGAGTTGTTCCAGACCGCTGGTTTTGCCTTGGCGTCATTTTCAAGAGGCGGCAATGGCACCGGCAGCGCCCGGATCGCCTGAATGTCAGATCGCAGATACTCCGGAAGCCTAACCACGATCTTGAAGCGCCGGTCACCCTCAAAGACCAGGCCGGAGGGTTTTCCCCCAACGGCGATTTCGATCAAATTCTGGACGTCCGACACATTGATTCCGTATCGTGACAAGGCCTGTCGATTGAGCTTCACCGTCAACACCGGCAAGCCCGAAGCTTGTTCGGTCTTGACGTCGGCCGCGCCTTGAACGTTCTGCAACACGGCTTGCACCTTCGCCGCCGACTGGACCAGCGTGTCGAGGTCATCGCCAAAAATCTTGACGCCGACGTCGCTGCGGACACCGGAGATCAGCTCGTTGAAGCGCATTTCGATGGGCTGCGATATCTCATAAACGCTGCCCGGAATTTCTTCGGCGGCTTCCTGGATTTCGCGAACCACCGCGGCCTTGCTCTTCTCCGGATCAGGCCATTCCTTGCGCGGCTTCAACATTACGTAACCATCCGAAGTCGACGGTGGCATCAGATCGGTTGCGACTTCCGCGGTGCCGGTCCGTGCGAAGGCCTCCTTGACCTCCGGGATCTTCAGCAGCCGCTTTTCGAGCATCGCCTGCATTTCCAGCGACTGGGTCAGGCTCGTTCCCGGAATCCGGATCGCCTGCAGCGTGACATCCCCCTCGTCGAGGCTGGGAATGAATTCACCGCCCATGCGCGTTGCGGCGATGCCGCAGACGATGACCAGCAGCGCGGCGATGGCGGCGACACCGAAACGGTTACGGATTGAGGCGGCCAGCAACGGCGTGTAGAGCTTTCGCGCGCCGCGCATGAAGAAGTTTTCATGTTCGGAGACCTTTCCGGTCACCAAGAGGGCGACCGCCGCCGGCACGAAGGTGAGCGACAGGACGCTGGCGCCGGTGAGCGCCATCAGGACCGTCAAGGCCATCGGCGTGAACATCTTGCCTTCGACGCCAGTCAGCGTGAGGATGGGCAGGTAGACCACGCCGATGATCAAGGTTCCGAACAAACTGGGACCGATCACCTCCCGCGACCCGGCGAGAATGGTCTCGAACCGTTCCTGACGATTGAGCAATCGGCCCTGCCGATGCTGTTCTTGCGCCAGCAGCCGCAGGCAGTTCTCGACGATGATGACCGCGCCGTCGATGATAATGCCGAAGTCGATGGCGCCGAGACTCATCAGGTTGGCGCTAACCTTGTTCTCCACCATGCCTGTGATCGTGAACAGCATGGCCAGAGGAATCACGCATGCGGTCGCGATCGCCGCTTTGAAATTTCCCAAGATCATGAAGAGGATCACGATGACGAGCAGCGCACCTTCGACCAGGTTTTTCTCCACGGTCGCAACCGTCGCCTCGACAAGGTGCGTTCGGTCATATACCGCGCGTGCGATCACGCCATCCGGCAACGATCGGCCGATCTCCTTGAGTTTGGCGGCAATCCGCTGCGCGACGGCGCGACTGTTCTCGCCGATCAGCAACATCGCGGTTCCGAGAACGGTTTCCTTGCCGTTCACGGTGGCCGCGCCGGTCCGCAGATCCTTGCCTTCCCTCACCTCAGCAACGTCTCCGATTCGAACCGGAACGCCATTGTGAGAGCCAATCACAATTTCCTTGATTTCCTCGACGTTCGCCACCTGGCCCGGCGTCCGAACCAGATATTGCTCGCCATTCCGCTCGATATAGCCTGCCCCCACATTGGCGTTGTTCGACGCCAGCGCCGTCATCACGTCGCGGAAGCTAAGCTTGTAGGCCATCAGTTGCGCCGGATCCGGCAGTACATGGAATTGCTTCTCGAAGCCCCCGATCGTGTTGACCTCAATGACCCCCGGAACGTTGCGCAGTTGCGGCTTGATGATCCAGTCCTGGATCGTTCGCAGGTCGCTCGGCGTATAATCGCCGCCGCCCTCCTTGCGGGCGCCGGGCTTCGCTTCGACCGTGAACAAATAGATCTCGCCGAGTCCCGTCGAGATCGGCCCCATCGCGGTTTCGACGCTGGCGGGCAGTTGATCCTTGACCTGCTGGATGCGCTCGTTGACCAATTGCCTGGCGAAATAGATGTCGGTCCCATCCTTGAAGATGATCGTGACCTGGCTCAAGCCGTAGCGTGACTGTGAGCGCGTGCTGTCGAGATGCGGCAGCCCGCCCATTGCGGTCTCGATCGGAAACGTGATCCGCTGCTCGACCTCCAGCGGCGAATAACCAGGCGCGCTGCTGTTGATCTGGACCTGGACGTTGGTGATGTCCGGCACCGCGTCGATCGGCAGCCGGGTGAAATTCCAGGCGCCGAGGGCCGCCATGATGAGAATGCCGATCATGACCAGCCATCGCTGCCGGATGGCGAACGACAGAATTCCATCAATCATGACGCTGCTCCTGATGCTCGCCGATCTCCCGGATGCGTCCGAACGAATGCACGGGCGTTGTGTAGATCACGCCATCGCCTTTCCGACCGGTCCAAGCGGCCGCTGCAATGCGTTCGCAGATCGACGCCGCTTGGTCCGACTGGCAGACAAGCCTCAGTTCCAGAAACTGGTGGTAGGTGATATCCTCATCGCTCGCGACATACGACCCGCCCTGTCCCCGGCCGCGGCCCTGGCCGCGCACCTCGTCGAAGGTAAAACCTGGAAACTCCGTGAGATCATGAAGGGCGCGGACCACGTGGCCCTCCATGTGAGGTCTGATCAACGCGGTGATCAAAATCATGTCGTTCTCAGTGTTCATCACCGCCCGCTCCTTTTGTCATCTCAGCCTTTACGATGAAGCTGTTCTTGGCCGCATAGACGTCGCCTTCCAGGACGCCGTCGGTGATCTCGACGAGCTGCGGATCGCGTTCACCGATCACAACGTTTCGTGCCTCGAACTTTTCGCCGTTGCGAACGAAGACGATCGTGCGGTTTTCCACGGTCTGCAGCGCCGATGATTTCACGGCGACGCCGACCTTTTTCGCGGTGAGCATCAAACGACCGGTGACGAAGAGTCCCGGGCGAAGCCGTTGTCCGGCGTTCGGTACCACTGCCCTAGCGATCGCACTCTGGGTGTCACTGCTGCCAACCGGGGAGAGATAGGAAATTTTCGCATCGATTGGCGCGCCGCCGTCCGCTGGATCGATGAACACCTGGTCACCGACACTGACCCGCTTGAGATCGCGCCGATAGACCGAGAAATCGACCCATACGGTCGACAAATCCGCGACCACGAAAGCGGGCTTCTGTTCGGAGGCGTACTCGCCCAACGTGATCTGGCGATCGATCACCGTTCCGGCCAACGAGGCCTTTAATTCGTACTGGGTCAGGCTTTGGTTGCTCTCGATGACTGCAAGGACGTCACCCTTCTGGACGGCGTTGCCGATCCGCTTGCGCACGTCGCGGACGATCCCCGGGAAGCGGGGCGTAACCTGGACCAGCGATTCCTGGTTCGGTTGGACAATGCCGTTGAGGAAAAGGCTTTCGCGCAGCACTCCGGATGAGGCTTTCACGAGTTCGATCCCCGAAGCCTCGACCTTGGCGTCGCTCAGGAGAATGCTGTCTGAATGCTCGTCCTTGTCCGTTTTTTCGGTGGGTGTGACTTTCGAGCTTGCTGGCATCAGCATGCGATAGCCGCCGTAGCCCAGCGCGACGGCAACCAGAATGAACACGGAGTAGCGAACAATTGCCTTGATCATCTTGAACTCTGATGGGTAAGCGAAAACGGGTTGCCGACAAGACCTTCGATTGTCGCCACGGCAATATGGAAATTCTGCAACGCTTCCTGCTCGCGCAGCCGAGCCTGGGCGAGCGTGGCTTGCGCATCGAGGACTTCAAGCAGCGTGAACCGTCCCTGGCCGTAGCCGTCGAAGATCGCCTGCGCCGCTGCTTCCGCCTTCGGGATTGCGGACTTCCTGAGGATCGCAAGCTCGCGCAGCGATCCTTCCAGAGAGTCATAGGCCCGCCCCGCCAGCACAACGAGCGTGGCCTTGTTCGCCGCTCTTTCGGCGGCGGCTTTTGCCAAGCTTTCCTGTGCGGAGAGGATGTTGCCCTGGTTCTGGTCAAACACCGGGATCGGAATAGAGATTCCCAGCCGCACGGCATTGTCGCCGGTTTCATTGAAGTGCCGCCAGCCCGCGCTCACTCGCACGTCGGGATAAGGCTTGAGTCGCGCCAGCAACAACTCGGCATTCCGCTGCGCGTAGACTGCCGTCCATCGCACCAATTGCGGATTTGCATCGATGGCGGCGATGACGGATTTAAACGATGGCGGGCGTCCGACCGTTTCGAGACGCCCCGTCACGGTCGAAAATCGCGGAGACGTATCGCCCATGAGAACTGCAAGGTCGCGCCGCGCGCTCGACAGCGAAGCTTTGA
>JAIENY010000037.1 GCA_019750915.1 Xanthobacteraceae bacterium | reverse complement strand
TCCCTCCGTCTCCGCCATTTCCAACCCGCTGAATTGGACGGCGCCAGGAACGCCGGCTAATCCCGCCTCAGCCAAAAATGCCCATGCGCATTATCCGTAGCGGCGAAACGCAGGCCCGTTCGCTCTCACCATCCTGACGACGCACGTTCGATTGTTGGCGTTTTTGATGCCGCTTTGCCGGACGCGATCAGCAATCAGTCACGAAGGCCTCAACGAATACTACACGACCTCAGGTGTACATCCTGAAATCGGCTCTCGCCCGGGCTTTCAATGAAGATCATTCCAGCCATTTCGTTCAAGCTCTTCAGCACGGTAATGTTTGCCTTGATGGGCGCTCAAGCCAGGTATCTGGAGGGCGCCTACCCCGCTGGCGAAGTCGCGTTCTTCCGATCGTTTTTTGCGTTGGTGCCGATTTTCATCTTCTTTGGTCTGCGCGGCGAACTCCATCTCGCTCTCAAAACCAAAAATCCAAGCGCCCATCTCATTCGCGGCAGCTTCGCCGTCATCGGCACGTTCTGCACCTTCGCCGCCCTGGCGCGGATTCCCATCGGCGACTACACAGCCATCGTCTATTCGGCGCCCCTGCTGACGGTGGTTTTCTCGTGGCTTGTCCTTAAAGAGCACGTCCACGTCTACAGGTGGTCGGCGGTCGGGATCGGATTTTGCGGCGTGCTGCTGATGCTGATTCCCTATTTTCGTGAGCACCTGGCATGGTCGTCGACCATTGGTCTTGGCATCATCTTCGCCTTTACCAACGCCTGTACAACGGCGGGCGCGACGATCCAGATCAGACGCATCACAGCGACGGAAACAACACCCGCTGTCGTGACTTTCATGGCGCTCATCGTGCTCCTGTCCTCCCTCACCACCCTGCCGTTCGGCTGGACGATGCCGGTAACGCCGCTTCACTGGCTTCTCCTGACGGGAATCGGAATTACGGGCGGACTGGGCCAGATGGGCTTTACCGAAAGCTACCGTTACGCCCCCGCATCATTCCTGGCGCCACTCGACTATTTCTCACTGCTCTGGGCATTCGTGCTCGGCTACTGGGTTTTTGCCGAAGTCCCGACCGTGTTTGTGCTTTTGGGAGCCGCGATCGTCGCAGGCGCAGGCATCTTTGTCATTTTACGCGAGAGGCATCTCGGCTTGAAGCGCCTTCGCGAGATGCCTGTCGCTGCCATCGGATCGATGTCGGAGGACGAAGAAGGTGCGCAATACTGACGTATCAGCGTCGGCGTGGCCTGTGAGCCAATCGCCTGGCGATCGCCACGACCTGCGGAATCAGAGGCGAGACGGCATCCCTCCTCCACACAGCGTTGACTTCCACCGGCATTTTCGAACGTAAAGCGATCGGCCGCATGACCACATTGTCGAGATGAAGTCCGGCTGCGGACTCCGGAACAAGCGCCAGGCCAAGTCCCGCGCGTACCATGGACAGCAACGAGTGAACCTGCCCGAGATACTGAACGTATCGCGGATGGACATTGGCCTGCGCCAACTGGGCGACAATCAGTTCATAAAAATAACGGGACTCGTGCGGCGAATACATCACGAAAGGCTCACCATGCAGGTCCGCCAGCACCGGGGCCCTTTTAAGAGCCAGCGGGTGATCGCCCGGCACCGCCAGACATAAGCCTTCGGCGAAGACCTTCATCGACTCGATGCCGGGTCTCACCAGAAGCGGCCGAATAAATCCGACATCGATCTGACCGGAACCAAGCGCCTCGAACTGATCGCCGGAGACCATTTCCTTCAAGGACAGATCGATATCGGGCAACTCCGCAACACACGCCATCACCAGCCGGGGCACGAAGTCGTAAGCCGACGCGGCGGTGAACCCGACCCGTATCGCCCCGATCTTGCCCAGAGCCACCTTCCTTGCAACCGACGAAGCCCCCTCCGCAAGCCGCAATATCTGACGTGCTTCCGCCAGAAATCTTTCTCCTGCAGGCGTTAAATGCACAGATCGGCTCGTGCGGTCGAACAGCTTCGCATCGACATGGTGCTCCAAAAGCTGGATCTGCCGGCTGAGGGGCGGCTGTGTCATCGCCAAGCGGCGCGCGGCCCTTCCGAAGTGCAACTCTTCGGCCAGCGTCACAAAACAGAGGAGATGATTGAGTTCGAACAATGCGGCATCCTCATTGAGGGCAAATTTTATCAATACAATATATGTATCGATCCATCCACTCTTTGGATTAGACCCGCCTGCGATGCGCGATTAGCCTGACCGAAAAGCATCCAATCAACCACCCCGAATGGGGGATAACAAAACCCGCAAAGCGGGTCCCTTGGGAAGAAACGACATTCAAGAGGGAGAGCGCAATGACGACGTTGCCGATCAGAATTTTTCGCACTGCGATATCGAGCCTGGCATTTTTCGCAACGATGAGCGTTTTGCACGCGCAGGAAAAAACCGAAATCACCATCACGCGCCAGCCGGGGATTGTCTATTTCCCGAGCCAGGTGATGGAGAAACAGCATCTCATCGAAAAGCAGGCCGCGAAGCTTGGCCTGAAGAATCTCAAGGTCAATTGGGCAAATCTGAGTGGTGGCGGTGCACAAACCGATGCATTGCTGGCCGGCAGCATCGATGTCGTGAACACCGGCGTCGGCAACCTGCTGCTTCTAAACGACCGGACCAAGGGCGGCGTGAAAGCAATTGTCGCGACGTCTGCCCTTCCTCTCGCGCTGATCTCGCGCAATCCGAACATCAAGACGCTGTCCGATATCAAGCCCGGCGACAAGATCGCTGTTCCGACAGTGAAGGTTTCGACGCAGGCGATCCTGCTGCAGATGGCCGCCGCGAAACTCTACGGGGACAGCGAATATGCCAAGCTGGACGCCAACACCGTTCAGCTTGGGCATCCCGACGCCTTTGCTGCCATGTCCAATCCAACAAGCGAAATCACAAGTCATTTCGCGGCGCCGCCTTTTCAGTTCCGTGAGCTGAAAAGTGTCCCGGGAGCCCACATCGTGGTCCAGTCACAGGACATCATCGGCAGTCCGCTGACTCAGTCGCAGTTCTTTTGCACCACGAAATTCGCCGATGCCAATCCGAAGATCGTGCAGGCCATTATGGCGGCCACACTGGAAGCTCAAGCCTTTATCCGGGAGCACACGGCCGACGCGGTGAAAATTTACAAAGAGATCACCCACGATCCGACCAGCGACGAGGACCTGCTTCAGTATTTGAAGGAGCCTTCGATGATGGAATTCAATCCCCAGCCGCAAGGTCTGATGAAGTTCGCCCAGCATCTTTACAAAATCGGGACGCTGAAGACCGAGCCGAAATCCTGGAAGGACTACTACTTGCCTGTCGCACACAACCTTCCCGGAAATTAAGCCTCGCCCCGCAGCTATCAATGACGATGGAGAAGCCGGTGAGTGAGGTTTCGACACCAAAAGTGACCGATATGAAAGTTATCCCGGTCGCGGGCCGGGATAGTATGCTGCTGAACCTGTCCGGCGCGCACGGTCCTTTCTTTACCCGCAACATCGTCATTCTGACCGACAACGCCGGGCATACGGGCGTTGGCGAAGTACCTGGCGGTGAAAAGATAAAGTCGACGCTGGAGGACGCCCGCGGACTCGTGGTCGGCCATGCGGTCGGCGGCTACAATGCCATCCTGAACGCTGTCCGGAAAGCCTTCGGCGACAGGGATTCCGGCGGACGCGGCAATCAAACGTTTGATCTTCGCACCTCCATTCACGCCGTCACCGCACTGGAAGCCGCACTCCTCGATTTGCTGGGACAGCATCTTCAAGTGCCGGTTGCAGCGTTGCTCGGCGAAGGGCAGCAGCGCGACGCCGTTGAAATGCTCGGCTACCTCTTTTACATCGGTGACCGCACGCAAACCAACCTGCCCTATGATGATGAGGCGACGGCAAAGGATGACTGGACTCGCCTGCGGCATGAAGCGGCTCTCACGCCGTCCGCGATCGTCCGGCTCGCGGAAGCCACCGAACAGCGCTATGGCTTCAAGGATTTCAAGCTGAAGGGCGGCGCGTTCGCGGGCGAGGACGAAATCGCGGCCGTAACCGCTTTGAAGAAGCGCTTCCCGGACGCACGCATCAACCTTGACCCCAACGGGGCGTGGTCGCTCGACGAAGCAATCCGCCTCTGCAAGGGGCAAGGCCACATCCTCACTTACGCGGAAGATCCTTGCGGCGCCGAGCAGGGATTTTCGGGACGTGAGATCATGGCGGAGTTTCGCCGCGCCACCGGCCTTCCGACGGCGACGAACATGGTGGCTACGGACTGGCGTCAACTCGGCCACGCGATCCGGCTTCATGCCATCGACATCCCCCTCGCCGATCCGCATTTCTGGACCATGCAGGGATCAGTCCGGGTGGCGCAGATCTGCAATGAGTGGGGCCTGACCTGGGGCTCTCACTCCAACAATCATTTCGACATCTCGCTTGCGATGTTCACCCATGTCGGCGCTGCGGCCCCGGGACGGATCACCGCGCTCGATACCCACTGGATCTGGCAGGACGGCCAGCGTCTCACCAAGGAGCCGCTGCAAATCAGGAGCGGAATGATCCGGGTGCCGGAGCGGCATGGGCTCGGAATCGAGCCTGACATGGCCGAGATCGAAAAAGCGCACAAGCTCTACAAAACCCACGGCCTGGGTGCACGCGACGACGCGATCGCCATGCAGTTCTTGATTCCCAACTGGAAGTTCAACCCGAAGCAGCCCTGCATGGTTCGGTAGCCGTCGAATAGGAACACAAGATCATGCGCGAAAATCAAATTCGTTCGATCTGGAGGGGCGGCGGCGTTGTCGTCAACGGATGGCTGGCTATTCCAAGCTCGTTCTCTGCCGAGGTGATGGCTCATCAAGGCTGGGACTCTCTTACCGTGGATTTGCAGCATGGCGTGACCGACTATGCCTCCGCCGTGGCGATGTTCACGGCTATCTCCACCACAGCCACGGTTCCAATCGCCCGCGTGCCGTGGCTCGATCCCGGTATCATCATGAAAGTGCTCGACGCCGGGGCTTATGGCGTGATCTGCCCGATGGTGAACTCGCGCGAGGATGCCGAGAAGTTCGTCCATGCTTGCCGGTATGCCCCTGATGGCGGACGAAGTTTCGGTCCCATCCGC
Source organism: Xanthobacteraceae bacterium (assembly GCA_019750915.1). Classification (GTDB taxonomy): domain Bacteria; phylum Pseudomonadota; class Alphaproteobacteria; order Rhizobiales; family Xanthobacteraceae; genus Afipia. The sequence continues at coordinate 65,257 of JAIENY010000037.1, read as the reverse complement.
GCCCTGCTCTATGGTGGCCCTGAATATCCGACGAAAGCGAATGAGACGATCGTTACACTCGCCATGATCGAAACACGCCAGGCACTCGATCGGCTGGACGAAATCCTTTCGGTCAAAGGGCTGGATGCCGTCTATATCGGCCCGGCGGACCTGTCGCTCTCGCTTGGCTGTACGCCGACCTTCGATGATGTCGATAAGCCCGTTGCGGAAGCCATCGACATGGTCCTTGCCAAGGCGAAGGAGCACGGCGTTGTCCCCTGCATCCACAACGGCACACCCGAAACCGCACTCAAACGTATCGAACGCGGCTTCCGGCTCGTGACCATCAGTTCCGACGCGCGGTTGATGGCGGCAGGAGCCCAACAAGTGACGTCGAAGATGAGAAGCGGTCTCAAAGCTGCTACCGCAGCAGATTCGACTTACTGATCATACGCCTTAAGGGCTGGCCGGCGCATGCCCTGTCCGACCGCCGCAGCCTCCGCCGAAAGCCTTGAGCCCATTTATTCGGAGTTCAACCAGCCCTTGTAAGCAATCGCGACCGCCGGCTTCGATCCGCGATGGTTGTTGACCGGCCAGGGCACGGACCACTAAAGTTAGCTCTTGTGCACCATCGCCGACGGCGAGCGGCGACGGAGCAACGACGACGTTGAATAAAAAAAATCCAGGAAGGAAACGGCGAATATCTTCCGTGCTATGAATAAAACGCAAGAATTTACAGTCGAAGAGCACGAGCATTGCTCGGGCTAAGCATGTTCAAAGTGTATTGTCGGCCTGATTATTTTCAGAAACGGTTCTGTTCGAAGTTCTCGATCGCTGGACATCCGAGAGCATTTTTTAGAAGAGACTGAGGCCACTTTGGATAACGCCGCCCGTGCTTTGAACGCCCTGCCCACGAAGGCAGAGTTGCATGGGAGCGAACTTGAATACCACTCAGATTTTGACCGACGCTCTCAGTGCGTTTCGACTTGGCCGCTTTGAAGATGCCGAGCGTGGCTTCAAGAAGTTTTTGCGCCATCATCCTGAACATTTCGGCGCCCTCAATCTATATGCAATCCTGCTGATGCGAACCGGCCGCCACAGCGAAGCGGCGCAGGTCTTGCGGCCCGTACCAGCCCGGCCTGCGGCCTGACGGCGCGACACAATCAATCCCACCGCAGACAGAGACCGCTTTTCCTTTTATACCGATACCCGAACGGCGTCGGCCGGCTTGCACCGAGCAGCCGCCATCACTTTTCCATTCAGCCGGTGTTACCCGATTTCATGACCGTCCAAATGCTCGAACAGGCCGTCGCGGCGGTCCAAACCGGAAACTGGGCGCAAGCTGAAACCCTCTGTCATGCTGTCATCCGAGCCGACAGGAAACAGTTCGGCGCCTACCTGCTGCTCGGTGTGGTGAAGGCTCAGCACGGCGCGTTCGAGGAAGCGCGAGCCAACTTCAGGCAGGCAATCAAGCTCAATCCGCAGTGCGCGGATGCCTACATCAATCTCGGCCGCGTCGAATTCCAGCTTGGCGACCGCACCTCCGCCGCGCGGCAGTACGAAAAGGCATTGTCAATCGAACCGCGCTCGGCGATGGCGCTGTCCAACTACAGCATCATTCTTCGTAATGCCGGACGGCTCCAGGATGCCTTGGCGCAAGTCGACCGGGCGCTCGCGATCGAGCCCCGCTATCCGGACGCCCTCGTCAACCGCGGCAACATCCTCACCGATCTCAAGCGCTATGACGAAGCCATCGCGGCCTACGGCGCGGCGATCGGCATTTTTCCCGGCATGGAACAAATCAAGGGCGACCTTCTGCACGCGATGGCCCAGATTTGCGACTGGCGGCAGATCAAGGAGCTATGGGCGGCCGTTTTGAGCGATCTCGACGCGGGCCACGGCACACAACCGATGCCGGTGCTCGCTACTCCGGCATCGGCAGCGGAGCTGTTGCGCTGCGCGCAACTCTACGATGCGCACAAGAGCCCGCAATTTCCCGCGCTTCGGATGCGAAAGCGGCTCGATACCGGACACATCAAAGTCGCCTACCTGTCAGGCGATCTGCGCGACCACGCCGTGTCGTATCTGCTTTCCGGCGTGATCGAGCACCATGACCGGTTAAAATTCGAGACATTCGGCCTGTCGTTGGTGGACGATCCACGAAGTCCAATGAAGCAGCGCCTGAAGGCTGCGTTCCAGCATTTCCACGAGGTTGGGTCAAAGTCTGACGCTGAGATCGCAAGGCTGATCGACGACAGAGAGATCGATATCGTCGTGGACCTGGCAGGCTATACCCAGCACATGCGGCTGGGCATACTGGCTTCCCGCCCGGCACCGGTTCAGATCAATTATCTCGGCTTCATGAGCACCATGGGCTCACGGCATCGCGACTACATCCTTGCGGACCGGACGACGATCCCGGAGCGCGAACGCGTGCACTACACCGAACAGGTGGCCTATCTGCCGGGCAGCTTCATGCCGCAGGACAACACCCGCGCGATCGCAGCCCAGACGCCCTCCCGCGCCACATTCGATCTGCCGGACCATGGCCTGGTGTTCTGCGCCTTCAACAACGGCTACAAGATCACACCGATGATCTTCGATGTCTGGATGAGCCTGCTGCGGCAGGTCGAGGGCAGCGTGCTGTGGCTGTCCCAGCTCAACGAGACCGCCCGCACCAACCTGCGGCGCGAGGCCGAGCAGCGCGGGGTTGCCTCCGACAGGCTGGTTTTCGCAAACCGCGTCGAGAAACAGGAAGATCACCTCGCCCGCCACCGGCTGGCCGACGTTTTCCTCGATACCCCTTATTACAACGCCCACACCACCGCCAGCGACGCGCTCTGGGCGGGGCTTCCGATCATCACCTGTGAAGGACACACCTTCGCCGGCCGCGTCGCAAGTTCGCTGCTGCGCGCGGCCGGACTATCCGAACTGGTGACCACATCGCATGAAGACTATGAGGCGCTGGCGTTGAAACTGGCGCGCGATCCCGGCCTGCTTGCCTCGATCAAGGCAAAGCTGGCGGCAAACCGCAGCAGCGCTCCCCTGTTCGATACCGCGCGCTACACCCGGCATCTGGAGGCCGCCTACCTCACCATGGTCGAACGCGCACGCCGCGGCCAGCCGCCGCAGACCTTCGCCGTCCAGGATTTGTTGTGAGAGGCCAGTCGTCGATGGACTAGTGAGCCGTCATCCAGGCACGGGCTTCACGCTGAGCCAGCGCGATTTCGGCATCCGACATCAGTTCCGCGAGCTCGCGGCGAAAAGCCATGGCATCAGCCCGACCCTTCAACGCAGCCAAATTGAACCACTTGTGCGCGGCAACGAAGTCAACCACCCCGTTCCGTCCCGTCGAAAACATCAAGCCGAGGTTGAACAGCACATCTCCGCTCGCAGCCTCCTCAACCGGAGACGCGGCCTCGAGATCGATCGCTAACTGAAGCATCCTACTCTCCTGCTTTGCGCCCGATGGCGAACCGCCGTGGCGCTGTTCTTACTCTGTCTGAACCTGTTGCCGTGGGCCGGCTTGTTGCCGGACTTGAGAGCCATCAGACCTGTAAAATTTGAAGAGCAGTTTAAGTATCGCGATGAATCAAAGCTGAAGAGGTCAGCGCGCGTCCGCGCCAATAGCCGGAAAAACTGTTTGTTTTTAATAACTTCCTGCGAGCGTAAAAATCGATTCAGCATTGCCTTTGGCAAAGCGATAACCACCGCGAACGACTCACGACCGGAACGATCGCAAGCCTGGCTGAACAGCGAAGGGATCGGGGGAGCGGATCGAAGGATCCAAAGGCTCGGCGCTTGGGAAGAAAAGCTCGACCACGCCGGCTCGAAAAAGAACGAGGGCGTCGGTGAACACGTCAGGATTGAGATTCAACCGGATGTTTCCGATGAACTGCGGAAACGAAATCCGCAACGAACGAAGAACGCTGACGCTCTTCTGCCGGGTCTACTTGCAGGTCCGAGAACCTGCGGATCGATCCAACCGTCTCTCCTGATGTCTCGCCGACACCCTCTATCGTCTACCTAGCCTTCCACAACATCGCCGAAGCTATATGGGGAGACCAATGTGACGTTGCCGGCGATAACGCCGGCAATTCCGTAAGGCGAAGCCTTACTTCTTCTTCTTGGCGACCTTGCGGGTCTTCTTGGCAGTCTTCTTCACTGCCGATTTCGCCTTCTTCGCCTTCTTTGCTTTCTTGGCCATGTTGCCCTCCGTAATGAGATGGCTTGTGATCGCTCTGTGCATTCGGGAATCGAAATGCACTGCTATTGGATTTACACCAACGCGGTAAAAAAACAGTGTCCCGCTTAAGGAAGTGTTGACGCACGAGACGCGATGCGTCAGCTGCGGCATCGATCAAAACAGCACCGCAGGTTTTCAGACCACATCCCAAAATTCACTTCGGTCAACTTCGCTTTCACCAATCGATTCAAAAAACCATTGTTGCGCGTGGATTTCTTTCATCGACAAAAAATCTCGCTTCGACGCGCGACGTCTCGACTTCAAGTCGGAATCGTCCCTGACAACGTCAGGCGACACCCGAGAGTCGCCCAAATTGGCAACGAAATTTTTTTCGTGGATTCTTGTGATTTGGGCGATCGCCGCTCGCCATACCGGCCGTTTTGGACTTTTCACACGATCCGATTCGCGAATCGGATTCGCATCTGGCACCGATCATGATTAACGAGAGCGGCGTCGCGCGGCATGATCGCGACGCCGCAGAGGGCATAAGCATCGGTTGTCAGAGACCGAGTTTGGACTTCAGCAAGTCGTTGACGGCCTGCGGATTGGCCTTACCGCCCGAAGATTTCATCACCTGGCCGACAAACCAGCCAATCAACGACGGCTTCGCCTTGGCTTGTTCGACCTTGTCGGGGTTAGCGGCGATGATCTCATCGACAACCTTCTCGATCGCGCCAAGATCAGTCACCTGCTTCATGCCGAGTTCGTCGACAAGCACCTTCGGGTCGCCGCCCTTGCTCCAGACAATCTCGAACAAGTCTTTGGCAATCTTACCGGAAATGACGTTGTCCCCGATCAGATCAACGATCGCTGCAAGCTGCTCCGCCGTCACCGGCGACTTGGAAATGTCCTGCCCTTCTTTATTGAGACGGCCGAACAATTCGTTGATCACCCAGTTGGCGGCGTGCTTGCCGTCGCGTTCCTTGTTCGTCAGCTTCGTCAATACCGCTTCGTAGAAGTCGGCATTCTCACGCTCGGCGACCAGCACACTGGCGTCGTAAGGCGTCAGACCGAAGTCGGACATGAACCGCGCCCGCTTCTCATCCGGCAGCTCCGGCAGCTTCGACTTCAGTTCCTCGACATAGGATTGAGTGAATTCCAGCGGCAACAGGTCCGGATCCGGGAAATAACGATAGTCGTGCGCCTCTTCCTTGGACCTCATCGAGCGGGTTTCGCCCTTGGACGGATCGTAAAGCCGGGTTTCCTGATCGATGGAGCCGCCATCTTCAAGAATTCCGATCTGGCGGCGCGCTTCATGCTCGATTGCCTGCCCGATGAACCGGATCGAATTGACGTTCTTGATTTCGCAGCGTGTGCCGAACGGCGCTCCGGGCTTGCGGACCGATACGTTTACGTCGGCGCGCAGATTGCCCTTCTCCATGTCGCCGTCGCAGGTGCCAAGGTAGCGCAGGATGGTCCGAAGCTTCGTGACATAGGCCCGCGCTTCCTCGGAGGAGCGCATGTCCGGCCTTGAGACGATCTCCATCAGCGCCACGCCGGACCGGTTGAGATCGACAAATGACATCGTTGGATGCTGGTCGTGCAGCGACTTGCCCGCATCCTGTTCCAGATGGAGCCGCTCGATACCGACCGAAATGCTCTCGCCGTCACGCATGTCGACGATCACGACGCCTTCGCCCACGATCGGCGACTTGTACTGGCTGATCTGATAGCCCTGCGGCAGATCGGGATAGAAATAGTTTTTCCGGTCGAAGGTTGATCGCAGGTTGATCTGCGCCTTGAGGCCGAGGCCGGTGCGGATCGCCTGGGCGACGCACTCCTCGTTGATGACCGGAAGCATGCCGGGCATCGCCGCGTCGACCAGCGAGACATGCTCGTTTGGCTCGCCGCCAAAAGCGGTCGATGCGCCGGAAAACAGTTTTGAATTCGAGGTCACCTGAGCATGGATTTCGAGGCCGATCACGACCTCCCAATCTCCGGTGGCGCCTTTGATGAGTTTCTTGGGATCGATAGGTGCGTTCATGCGAGGGCTTTTACTCCGGTCGCAGGCGGGAGAAAACCCCTCGCCTTGCGATCTGTCACAGGCTGGAAGCGAAGGCTTGCAGGGTCGGGCTGGCCCGCAGCGCGTCACGGCCGGCCTCGATCACGGCATCAACCTGTTCCGACGGCAGATTGAAACGGGTTGGGACATTCTCGAGTTGAGCCGCACGGGCTGAATCCAGCTGGTCGAATCCGAGACGGCTGACGAAAAACTTCAGGTCGTGGCAGTTCCAGCCCGGACGCGCGCCGTATTTAACCCGCTCCGCGGCCGACAGACCGCAGCGCCATTTGATCAGTGAGGCCTGCCAGGCCGCCATCGTGCTGTTGAAGGCCGTGAAACTGCCGGCGACGCTTGCGTCGATGGCCGTATCAGCGGCCGCCTTCACCAGATCGACGCCGCTCGGCCCCTCTACGGTATTGATCCAGTTTCCGGAGGCGCCGGTCTTGGCATCGACGACCAGGAACAGCGCGCGGCGGAGCTTCACTGCCTGTTTCGGACTGAGCGGACCGTAAGGCGTATCCGAGGACAGGCGTGCGATGGTGAAACCGGACAGGCCGTAGTTATCCACCAGCCCGCCATCCAGCAGCTTGATGTAAGGCATCGAGCCATCGTGATAACGGCTGATGGCCTTGGCAAATGCCGCCAGCAGTGGAGGTGCGTTCTTGCTGTCGCGAACACGAAGCAACCACGGCGGCAGAGGCGTATCGCATTTTCCGGGGTAGGTCTGGATCACGACCGGCGCAAAAGCGACAGGCACCGCTGCGGATGCAGCCACGGCATCGGCCAGCGGATACTGGGACAGATCGCTGCAGATCGCTCCGAATGTGGTGGCGCCGAAAACAAAAGGAGTCCGGTTGTAGATATCGGACGCGTTGATCCATACCCGGGGCCTGCCTTCGGCACGGAATTGCCCGAACGTCGCACCGTGAAACAGATTTGCATCCAGCCAACGCGGAAATCCGGTGGAATCGTTGATGCCTCCCGCCAACGCACGGGAGAACGTTGCGAGATTGAGGTCGGTCTGCAATCCCTCCTCGGCGTTCCGAAGAAGAAACTGTTGCCGGAATTCGGCAAGCCCGGCTTTTTTCTTCAAACCATAATAGGCGGCGGTGACCGAGCCGCCCGATACCCCTGATATGAACTCGACGCGATCGAGCATCGGGCGCTGTGCACCACGGACGGGTATTCGCTCCAACTCAGACAGCACGCCGAAGGAAAATGCCGCTGCGCGCGTGCCGCCGCCGGAGAACGAGAGCCCGATCACGGTATCGTCCTCGACCGCTCCCTCCTCAAAGCCGAGGGCTAACTTGTTCGCCAAATCCGGAGGTGTTCCGGGAAGATTGACGGGAGCGTTCTGAATCGTCGCGCAGCCGATCAGAACCATCGACGATAACGCGACGCCGTAAATCGAACGTCCCCACGCCATAACGCGTAAAATCCCCTTTCGGGCGAGTATATCCGAGGACAAAGATGGCCGGATCAAGTTACTGATTATGGAATAACGATCCGGTTGAGACAGTTAATATCCAAGCAAAAAGTCGGATAGCCCGGTTTGGATCAGGATCCGTGACTGTTTAAGCGCCCCTCTTCATAGGCGATCGACCATTCGATCAGCCGCCGCCACAGCAGTTCGGCAAGATCGGGAGGCATTCCCTTGGCTTCTGCCTGGGCGCGAACATGGGCAACCACTTCCTCAACACGCTCAGGGATGGCAGCGGGAAGCTTATCTCGCGTTTTGACCGCAACGACCTGATCAAGGCACCGCACCCGCTCCGCCAGAAGCGCAACAAGGTCGCGATCGATCCGGTCGATGGTCGAGCGCAAATCGCTAAGACTGGTGGTATTCTCATTCATGGGTCAGTCCGAAACCTAAGATGCTCGCCGCCAGAACGAAAGCGAAGGCGATGTCGGCGTGCGCTGGAACCCCAGGCCCTGTAGCCGAGCCCCCGCCGCCTGGCAGGTCTCCTCTCCTCCGAACAGCACAACCGCTTTAGCGGATGACGCGGCGGAAAACAAAGGATCGGCCTTGATGCCCTCGCCGCCGATCAGGATATCGCACGGCTGAACCGTATTCCGTGAAGCCGCCAGGGTCACGCCAAGGTCAGCCAGAGTTTCGCTGAACATTGGATCGGAGCCGGGGCTTTCCTGAACTGTGATGTTCAGCCGCGGCAAATCGGCAAGATCGGATACGAGCCGTGGACCAACGCCGGCATCGACAACGACCGAAATAGATTCGTTCGTGCGTGTGAGCTCCTGGATGAACTCATAAATGATGACCCGATCGGACAGATCGGCGCCAAATCCAGTCCCATCGCTCAACGCCCGTCTATCATGGGGCACGGGGGGCGGCGCATCGCTGAACGCATAGCGGATCAAATCTTCCCGGCGCTGATCCGGACTGTGATGCTCCAGATATTTCGCCTGGCCCGAGTGCGCGATCCGCAGGCACTCTTCCGGACGGGCAAGAAAGTACTTCACCTTCGCGATCAAATCGGCTGGGCTGTCGTAATCAGCGTAATCTTGTCCGGGTATGAAAAAGCCTTCGAGATTTGCCTGAGCGCTGAGCCGGTCAGTCAGCAGAAAGCCGCCCGCGGCGAGGACTTCAAAAACCCTCATGTTGAGATCTGCATTCAGGCTGCAATTGAAGCTGATCTGCGAGGTTGCAAAGATATTGGCAGCATCGGCCGTCTGGGCGGTTTGCACCCGCAACGGAACTCCCATTCGTTGCATGTGCTCGATCAGTGCAGAGCGCCGCGGATGAAACGCACCGACCCTCCCTATGAAAGCAATAACCGGCTGGCGCACTGTCGCGAAGACCGTCGGATGATGCTGCACATTCACATTGGGAATATAGGTCGCCGGAGCGATACCGGCTTCGGCAATCCAGTGCAGATGATGCGGGTCGTGAATGACGGCGATCCGGTCAAACGGCTCGCTCTGCGCGTACGCGATGACTTTTCGCAGCGGAGCCTGCCCATGATGGGTGTCAGCCGCCAGCAGCAGCTTGCGGCCGGGCACCGCGGCCAGATTGCGCGGAACGCACATTTGGAATGAATCCGCGATGACAATTGTAAGATCAGGCTTTTGTCCGGCCGGCAACGACGCAACGAGGTGGCCAAGATCGTACTCGCCCGGCCTTACATTGATGGCTCGGATCAGGCCGTCCTGCGTCACGGATTTGTAGTCTGGACCGACGATAATCTGGCGCGGCGATACTTCAAGTGGGGGCATGTAGCCAAGCGAGGTGTGGGTTGAATAAAGAACATTCAGCCCTTCACGCGTTTGCGCCGCCTCGGCCACGAGATCATCCCCACCACTGCTTCGGTGTAAAGCGCCCTGCCGCCTGCTCGACAACGTCGCCGAGCGAGAACAGCGTTTCCTCGTCGAACGGACGACCGATGAGTTGCAGGCCAAGTGGAAGCCCTTGTGAATCCCGGCCCGCTGGAACGGCGATGCCGGGCAACCCGGCCATGTTCACCGTCACCGTGAAGATATCGTTGAGATACATCTCAACCGGATCGGCCTTGCCTTTTTCGCCGATGCCGAACGCCGCTGACGGCGTGGCCGGGGTCAGGATCGCGTTCACGCCCTTGGCGAACACCTCCTCGAAGTCCTTCTTGATCAGGGTGCGGACCTTCTGCGCCCGCAGATAATATGCGTCGTAATATCCGGCGGAGAGCACATAAGTGCCGATCATGATGCGGCGGCGCACTTCGGGACCGAAACCGGCCGCGCGGGTGTTCTCGTACATCTCGGTGATGTTCTTGCCGTTGACGCGCGCGCCGTAACGCACGCCGTCATAGCGAGCAAGATTCGACGAGGCCTCGGCGGGCGCAACCACATAATAGGCAGGCAAGGCGTATTTGGTGTGGGGCAGCGAGACCTCGACGAGCTCGGCGCCCGCAGCCCTCAGCCATTCCGCACCTTGTGTCCACAACTTCTCGATTTCTGCGGACATACCATCGATCCGGTATTCCTTTGGAATGCCGATCTTCATGCCCTTCACCGACTTGCCGACCGCAGCCTCGTAATCCGGCACCTCGCGATTGACCGAGGTCGTATCTTTTGGATCGTGTCCGGCCATCGAGCGCAACAGGACCGCGGTATCGCGAACGGTCCGTGCAAACGGTCCGGCTTGATCCAGCGAAGACGCGAAGGCGACGATGCCCCAGCGGGAACAGCGGCCATAGGTCGGCTTGATGCCGGCAATGCCGGTGAATGCTGCGGGCTGGCGGATCGACCCGCCGGTATCGGTTCCGGTTGCGCCGAGACACAGGTTCGCGGCCACGGCGGCTGCCGAGCCACCGGATGATCCACCCGGAACGAGGGCGGCGTCCGAACCTTCACGGCGCCACGGATTGACGACGCTTCCGAATGCCGACGTTTCATTCGACGAGCCCATTGCGAACTCGTCGTTGTTGAGCTTGCCAAGCATCACCGCGCCATCGCGCCAGAGCTGCGAGGTCACGGTCGATTCATACGGCGGCTTGAAGTCGTCGAGGATCTTTGAACATGCCGTCAGGCGCACGTCCTTGGTCGCGAAAAGATCCTTGATGCCGAGCGGAATGCCGAGAAGATTGCCGTTCTCGCCCTTCGCCAGTTTAGCATCGGCTTCTTTTGCCATCGCCCGCGCCTGATCTGGCGTCTCCAGCACATAGGCGTTGAGAACACGGGCTTTCTCGATCGCCGCAAGGTGTGCGTCGGTCAGTTCAAGCGACGTGAAGGATTTTGCCGCTAGGCCTTCTTTGGCTTCGGCAAGCGTCAGTAAGGTCAGATCAGTCATTCTCAATCGGATCACAAATGAAGGGAGATTTATTGGCGCGCCTTGAGGCTTCGGCTGCGTCGGCGGCTTTCATGGCTGCCGTCATGGCTTCGTTCGGGTCAGCCTCCTTGCCCACGCGCTGCATGGCGTCGAGGTACGCCATGTAACCGGTATAGGCATCCTGGTTGCTGCACAGAAGGCACATGATGATCGCCTGGGCTATTCAACGACTTTCGGAACGAGGAAGAAGCGGTCCTCGGTCACAGGCGCGTTTTCGACGATCAGATCGGCGATTTCGCCGTCATTGACAACGTCATGGCGCTTTTTCATTTCCATCGGCGTCACCGACGTCATCGGCTCCACGCCCTCGACATCGACTTCCGACAGTTGTTCGACAAATGCGAGCATGGCGTTGAGTTCGCCCTGGAGATGGAGAATCTCCTCGTCCTTGACGGCGATCCGGGCAAGCTGCGCGATCCTACGAACCGTGGCTGCATCGACTGACATATTGAAAACTCTTGATAATTTCCGAGAAATCCGCCGGGGCGGTTCCAGTCGCCTGCCTATAAAGCATTTTCCCGCCAAGGGGAAATGCGCTGAAGCGGCCCGGAGCAAGTCAAGGGACAGCCAGGCGGGCCTTGTTCCAGCGACCTCCGGCGACAATCGACCGGATCCCTTCGAGCAGCCCAAACGGCCACGCCCCCCAGCAAAAAGCCGTAAATCGAACCCAGCGCACAGGCGAGAGCGAGCCAAGTATAAAGTGCGGCGATCTGTCCTCCAGAGCTTAGCAAACCAGCGTGGCGGCAACCGCGAACAGACCGAATAACGTCAATCCATCCCCGCCAACTCCACTCCATCCGGCCAGCTTTGCAACTATGTCTGCGGCCATGATAAGCGAAAGCATGCCCACGCTGATATTGCCCCTTATCGAAGCCGTGACCCATTGGCGCCCGCGCGGCGCCCTCATCGGCCTTGATCTCGGGACCAAGACGATTGGCGTTGCGGTCTCCGACGCCGACCGCAAACTCGCCACCGGCATCAAAACGATCCAGCGCAAGGCCTTCACGACCGACGCCAAGGAGTTATTGGCATTGGCGCAGGAGCGTAACGCTGTCGGATTCGTGCTCGGCCTGCCGATCAACATGGACGGCAGCGAAGGTCCCCGCGCGCAGTCCACCCGCGCCTTCGCCCGCAACTTCGCGAAGCTGACGGAGCTCGCCATCGGGCTGTGGGACGAGCGGTTGTCGACCGCCGCCGTCGAGCGCGAACTAATCGCCAACGACGTCAGCCGGGCGCGGCGCGCTGAAGTGATCGACGAGCATGCGGCGATCTTCATCCTGCAAGGAGCGCTGGATCGGCTGGCGACAGTCCAAAGAACCGGGCTATGAACCCAGCAACCACAACGTCTGCACCGTCGCGGCCAGATTGTTGAGGCCGTGAAGGATCACCGTCAGCCAGATCGAATTGCTCCGATAGCGCAGATATCCGAACAACAGACCGATCGAGAACACCTCACCGAGAAAAAACCAGTCGTATTGCAGGTGCATCGACGTCCACACCAGCGATGACAACACGATGGCCCCCGCCGGGCGCAGAAACGACTCCGACCAGCCGCGATAGAGAAATCCGCGCGCAAAGAATTCCTCGCTCATCGGTGCGGCGACACAGAACGCGAAAATCAGCAGCCAGAACGCGCCGTTGTCCTGCGCGGATTTCATGACCCCGCCCATGAAACCCGATGTCACATCGCGGCCCGTCGCCCTCGCCACCAGATCCCAGCCTTCGATCAGCACGGCCAGTGCAAGGGCTCCGGCAAGAAGGAGCTTCCAAGAAAAACCCTGCACCGCCAGGTAATCCGCAAACGACATGCGTGCGAGCCGCGTTGCCAGCCAGATCGCAGCCAGAACCGCCGGCAAACCCATCACCACGGACAATGACAGCGTCCAGCCATTGCCCACCACATTCAGAATCTCCGACATCGCGAAGGGCCGCTTCTCGACGACCAGCATCACGACCACCGCCAGCGCCTGCCCGACGAACATGGCGGCAAAGATCACCAGTCCCCACAACAGCGTGCCCCAGAATTTCCATGCGTGCGGCGAGCGCTCAGGGACGGGAGGAAGCGGTTCAGTGGCGATGTCGACAGAACTCATGGGATTCTCTTGCATGTTTTGGCGCGACGATCAGGGCAACGCCCGATCGAGCAATTGTTGGATTTCAGGAGTTGAAAAGTCGACAGCGCCAAAGGCGGCCCCACGGTCCCCGCGCAATTGTGTTTGGGCAAACAGGAGCGCGTTCCGCGGATGAATGTCCTGTAATGCGACCGATGCCGCTACGAGCGCCAGCTTCTCGACCGCGAGGCGAGCCGAGCCTTCGGCGTCCGGCCGCTGAAGCGTCTTGACCACAAAAACCAGAGCCTCGGCGGCGCCATCCAGTCCGCGGCTCTGCGCCATCAGATGCCCGAGTACCGCTTGCGCCGCACCCATGTCCCGCGACAGCACACGCAGCACATCGAGACACATCACGTTGCCGGAGCCCTCCCAGATCGCATTGACCGGAGCTTCGCGATAATGCCGCGCCAGAACGTCCGCCTCGACATAGCCATTTCCGCCGAGGCATTCCATTGCCTCATACAGAAACGCAGGCGCGCTCTTGCAGACCCAGTATTTCACCACCGGCGTCAGCAACCGCATATAGGCTGCTTCAACTTCATCGTGCGGTGCACGGTCAAATGAACGGCACAGCCGCATCACAAGTGCTGTCGTCGCCTCAACATGAAGCGCCATATCGGCAAGCACACTACGCATCAACGGCTGATCGGCAAGGCGTTTCTGGAACACACTGCGATGGCGGGCGTGATGCAGAGCGTGTGCGAGTCCCGAACGCATCAAACCCGCTGATGCGAGCGCACAGTCCTGCCGCGTCAACGACACCATCTGGATGATGGTCGGTATCCCGCGCCCCTCCTCACTGAGCCTGAGCGCGTAGGCGTTGTCGAACTCGACTTCGGAGGAGGCGTTGGAACGGTTGCCAAGCTTGTCCTTGAGACGCTGGAAGCGGATTGCGTTGACGCGGCCATCCGGCGTGAAGCGCGGCATGAAGAAACAGGTCAGCCCGCCTTTGGCTTGCGCCAATACCAGGAAGGCATCGCACATCGGCGCGGACATGAACCATTTGTGTCCGGCGATCCGGTAACCCTCGCCGTCCAGCTCAGCGCGGGTGATGTTCGCGCGCACATCGGTGCCTCCCTGCCGCTCCGTCATGCCCATGCCGATGGTCATGCCGCGCTTGGTCCACCACGGCGCAAATTCCGGATCGTAGCTTCGCGTGCCGAGTACCGGCATCACCTGCCCCAACAGCTTGCTGTCCGTGTCCAGTGCGGCGACTGCCGCACGCGTCATCGTGATCGGACACAAATGCCCGGTCTCGACCTGCGCTGCCATGAAGAACTTTGCCCCGCGCAACACTTCGGACGCACCACCGGCGGGTCCGCCCTTCTCACTCCACGTCGCATTGTGGAGGCCCGCATGTGCGCTATGCGCCATCAACTCATGATACGCCGGATGGAATTCCACCTCGTCCCGGCGATTGCCTCGCGCATCGAACAGTTTCAGCTTCGGAACATTCTCGTTGGCGAGCCGGCCGCGCTCGGCCATCTCCGCAGAGCCCCAGTGACGGCCGAACTCCAAAAGCTCGGCCTCGTGGTCAGCCCCCCCGTTAGCGACAACTGCCTCCCTAAGCGGGTGATCAAGCGCAAACAGATCTACATCCACCAAGGGGGGCGACTGGTTGATAACCTCATCTGTCTCAAAGGGCTTGCTCATCGGCGGTGCGCTTGTGCCTGCAGTTCGGAGACGGGGTCAGGGATGCGGCGTTACCGGGAAGTCAAACACAGTCTTGCGCGATCCCGGCAGCGAGAAATGCCACCATTCCAGTCGATAGTTGACGAAACCTTGCCGCGCCATGGCGCTCACCAGAATGTCGCGCCATTTACGCTGTTCCGGTGTGATATTCTGGGATTCGGTATGAGCCTTTTCGTCCGAGCAATCGTAGCCCGTCCCCATATCCACGCCGCTTTCCGGGGCGCGGCGGTCCACAGGCCCGGTGCAATCGGCATAGTCGGCTCCGGGATCGAACGGCGCGAGCTTCATCTCGGGCAACCTCACAACCGTCAGATCAACCGCCTCGCCGGTCGAATGGCCGGATCGCTTGGCGATATAGCCCAAATCGAACAGGTCTTTTTTGCGCAGCTTTGGATTGTAGCGATTGAGCGCGGGGTGCTCATGACCGTCCTGCGCCCAAGCGTACATATCATCGACCGCCCGCTGCGGCCGGTAGCAGTCGAACATCTTAAGGGAAAGTCCGCGTGACTTTAAATCGCGCTGCACACGCCTCAGCGCGTTTGCCACCTGCCGGGTCACGATGCACTCGGCAGCCTCATAGCCGGTCAATTTGTGGCCGGTAAAATTGTTGACGGTGGCATAGCGCACGTCCTGGATAATGGAGGGGTCTACATCGCGCAGAAACACGAAGTCCGCCGGCAACGCTGCCGCGTTTGCAGCTGCGATCAGGAACCCAAATCCCGGTAAAAGTGCCGACCAAATTCCCCGTTTCATGCAATCCGATCCATCGCGGGCGCAGTGAATTTACCCTGCCGGGACAAGAGATGGGAGGAAAAGTCCACAGCGGCTGAATCCGTCTTGCTCCCCCGGATAAGTCTGCCTATAGCTTTGGCTTTAATGACCCTTGCACCTAAATCGAGTTTCGTCCTCGCACACCGGCATCTGCTGGGAATCGAGGGCCTTTCCGCGGCCGATATCACCGGCCTTCTGGACCTTTCCGAAGAATACGTCGAACTCAATCGTCAGATCGACAAGAAGCGAAGCGACCTGCGGGGCCGCACGCAAATCAACCTGTTTTTCGAGGCTTCCACTCGTACCCAATCGTCGTTCGAGATCGCAGGTAAACGCCTCGGCGCCGACGTCATGAATATGTCGGTCTCGGCGTCCTCGATGAAAAAAGGCGAAACGCTGCTCGACACGGCGGTGACGCTGAACGCCATGCACCCCGACCTGCTTGTGGTGCGGCACTACGCCTCGGGCGCCGTCGAGTTGCTCGCACGCAAGGTCGATGGCTCGGTGATCAATGCCGGTGACGGCGCACATGAACATCCGACGCAGGCGCTGCTCGACGCGCTGACGATTCGTCGCAACAAAGGCCGTCTCGACGGTCTGCGCGTCGCAATCTGCGGCGACCTGCTGCATTCGCGCGTCGCTCGCTCCAATATCCTGCTGCTCAACACCATGGGCGCGCGGGTTTGCGTGGTCGGGCCATCAACCCTGCTCCCGCCCGGCATAGAGCGCATGGGCGTCGAGGTTACGCGTGACATGCGCGAGGGTTTGAACGGCGCCGACATCGTGATGATGCTGCGGCTTCAGCGCGAGCGCATGAACGGCTCGTTCGTGCCGTCCAGTTCAGAATATTTCCACTACTACGGCCTCGACCAGAAAAAGCTGTCCTATGCCAAGCCGGATGCACTGGTGATGCATCCCGGCCCAATGAATCGTGGTGTCGAAATCGACTCGGCCGTGGCCGACGGTGCTCAGTCGCTGATCCGTGAACAGGTTGAAATGGGAGTGGCGGTGCGTATGGCGGTGCTCGAGGCACTTGCCCGCAATCTGCCGAACGCGTGATATCATGCTGACAGAACGCCGCCCCATCCTGCTCTCCAACGCACGGCTTATCGATCCCTCGCGCGACTTCGACGGTTCGGGCGACGTCCTGATCGTGGATGGCGTGATCCGCGACGCGCGCCGCGGCATCGGCGCCGCCGGCGTGCCCGAAGGCACCGACATCATCAATTGCGCGGGCAAGGTTGTTGCGCCTGGCCTGATCGACATGCGCGCCTTTGTCGGCGAACCCGGCGCGGGCCACCGCGAAACTTTCGCTTCGGCAAGTCAGGCAGCAGCGGCTGGCGGCATCACCACCATCATTTGCCAACCCGATACCAAGCCGGTGATCGACAATTCCGCCACCGTCGACTTCGTGCTGCGTCGCGCGCGCGACACCGCAATTGTCAACATCCATCCGATGGCGGCCCTCACCAAGGGGCTCGGCGGCGAAGAGATGACCGAGTTCGGCCTGCTGAAGGCAGCCGGCGCTGTCGCTTTCACCGACGGCGACAAAAGCGTGACCAACGCGCAGGTGATGCGCCGGGCGCTGACGTATGCGCGCGATTTCGACGCGCTCATCGTCCATCATACCGAGGACCCGCACCTCATCGGTGAAGGCGTGATGAATGAAGGCGAATTCGCCTCCCGCCTCGGCTTGATGGGCATTCCGAACGCGTCCGAGGCCATTATGCTGGAACGCGACATGCGGCTCGTTGCGCTGACGGGCGGACGCTACCATGCGGCCTCCCTCACTTGCGGCGATTCACTCGAAGTCCTCAAACGCGCACGAGAGGCCGGCCATGCGGTAAGCGCCTCAGCTTCTATCAATCACTTGACGCTGAACGAAAACGACGTTGGTCCATATCGCACCTTCCTGAAGCTCTCGCCGCCGCTACGCACCGAAGACGAGCGGTCACAGCTTGTAGCAGCGCTTGCGTCCGGTCTTATCGATGTCGTGATGTCGGACCACAATCCGCAGGATGTCGAGGTGAAGCGCCTGCCCTTTGCCGAAGCTGCTCCCGGCGCAATCGGACTCGAAACCATGCTGCCAGCAGCGCTCCGCCTGGTTCACAACGGCGAAATCGAATTGAGCAAGCTGATCCGCGCCATGTCCACGCGCCCCGCCGAGTTGCTCGGCCTGCCTGGCGGCACGCTGCGGCCTGGTAGCCCGGCCGATCTCGTGGTGATCGACCTGGATACGCCGTGGGTCGTCGACCCGGCGGACCTGAAGTCGCAATGCAAGAACACCCCGTTCGACGAAGCGAAGTTCTCCGGCCGCGCCGTCCGCACGATTGTCGGCGGGCGCACGGTCTTCGAACAGGTATGACGCGATGACGGCTCCCTACGCCCTCCTGCCGGCCATCGCTTTGATCTGGGGCTACGCGCTGGGATCAATTCCTTTCGGCCTGCTCTTTACGAAACTCGCGGGCACGCCGGACCTTCGCTCGATCGGCTCCGGCAACATTGGCGCGACAAACGTCCTGCGCACCGGCCGCAAGGGATTGGCCGCGGCAACCCTGATCTGCGACATGCTCAAGGGCACCGTCGTGGTTGTCGTGGCAGCCTATTTTGCTGGCCGGGATGCGGCAATGGCGGCCGGTCTCGGCGCCTTCCTCGGCCACCTATTTCCGATCTGGCTGAAGTTCAAAGGCGGCAAAGGCGTCGCTACCTATATCGGCGTGCTGCTTGGACTGTTCTGGCCGGCCGCACTGGCATTCGCGGTGATCTGGCTTGGGGTGGCCTTCATTTCGCGCTACTCGTCGCTGGCAGCGCTTGTGGCAAGTGCCGTCGTACCGGTGATGCTGCTGTGGTCGCAGTATTTCCCGCTTGCCGGCCTGTTTGCCATCTTGTCAGCCATGCTGTGGTTCATGCACCGTGCCAACATCAAGCGGCTTCTCAACCGGACCGAAGGCAAAATCGGGGCGAAGACCTGAGCAGTCGTAAACCACCGGATTGTCCAGGACCGTGACTTGAGCAACACTGCGCCTCCCGGGAGGCGACCGTGGACAAACAGACACCGGCCAGCGTCTGGCTTACCGACGCACAGCGTATCGACTGGCTGCGACTGATCCGCAGCGACAATGTCGGGCCGCGAACCTTTCGATCGCTTGTCAACCACTATGGCAGCGCGCGTCATGCACTCGAACGTCTGCCCGAGCTGGCACAGCGCGGCGGCACCGCCATAAACCGCGTCTGCAGCGAGGATGAGGCCCAACGCGAGATCGAGCGCAGCCGAAAAATCGGCGTTGCCCTGCTTGCACCGGGAGAATTCGGCTATCCGCCCCGCCTTGCGACAATCGACGATGCGCCGCCACTGCTCGGCGTCCGCGGCGGCCCGGAGATCGAGGCGCGGCCGATGATTGCAATCGTCGGTTCGCGCAATGCGTCCGCTGCGGGAATGAAGTTCGCACAAACTCTCGCACACGATCTTGGCAAAGATGGTTTTGTCATCGCCTCCGGACTTGCACGCGGCATCGATCAAGCCGCGCATCATGTTGCGGTCCCGACCGGCACGGTCGCCGTCCTTGCAGGCGGTCATGATAAAATCTATCCGCCCGAGCATGGCAGCCTGCTGTCCGCCATCATCGACGCTGGAGGCGGCGCCATTTCTGAAATGCCACTTGGCCACACGCCGCGCGCCCGCGATTTTCCCCGGCGCAACCGGCTGATCTCAGGCGTTGCGCTTGGCGTTGTTATCGTTGAAGCGGCTCACCGCTCCGGATCGCTGATCACGGCCCGCTTCGCCAACGAACAGGGACGTGAGGTATTCGCCGTCCCCGGCTCCCCGCTCGATCCACGCACGGCCGGCACCAACGACCTCATCAAGCAGGGCGCGACGCTCGTCACCGATGCGCGCGACGTCATCGATGCGGTTCAGCCGATCCTGGGCCGCCAGGTCGAGCTTCCCTTTCACGAAGATGACGAGCCCTTGAGCGATCTCGAGCCGCCCCGCGCGGAAAGAGAGAGGATCATTCAACTTCTTGGACCAGCGCCAGTCGCAATGGATGACCTGATCCGGATGGCGGGTGTGGCACCCGCCATCGTCAGAACGATCCTGCTCGAGCTTGAACTGGCCGGACGCCTTGAACGTCATGGCGACAGCATGGTGTCGCTGATCTAGCTTCTGAAGACTGGTGCGCCGGCCGGTGCAGTGGTCATGCCGCCGTCGACGAAGATTTCCTGTCCGGTCACATGCCTGGAATCGTCCGAAGCAAGGAATAGCACGGTCTTTGCGATATCGTCGGCCTCGCCCATCCGCCCGAGCGGCGTGACTGCAGCAATATGTTTTTCAAGGACTTCAAATTCGGCAGCGGTCGGCGCAGTACGATCCCAGATCGGCGTTTTGGTGCCGCCGGGCGCCACGACATTTACCCGGATGCCGCGCGGCGACAATTCCGATACCATTACCCGCGCCATCGCGCGCACGCCCGCCTTGGTCGCGGCATAAGCGGCATAACCTGAGTTGCCGGAGACGCTGATCACCGAGCCGTTGAGGATGATCGAGGCGTTGTCGTTCAGATGCGGTAACGCCGACTGCACCGTGAAGAACACCGATGTCAGGTTGGTGCGCAGGACATTTTCGAACGCCTGCAACGTCGTTCCACCGACCGGGGTATTCGCGCCAATTCCGGCGTTGGCAAAAACGATATCGATCTGTCCGAATTTCGCAGCCGCCCGCTGCACCGCCTTATCCAACGCCGCGATATCATTCACGTCAGCCTTGATGGCAAGCACGTTGTCGCCAAATTCCTTCGTGACCGCGTCGAGTGTTTCCTGCTTTCGGCCGGTGATCGCGACCCTGGCACCTTCCGCGATGAAAAGCCGGGTTGTCGCAAGCCCAATGCCACTATTGCCACCAGTGTGAAGGCGGTCTTGCCCTGCAATCTCATGGAACTTCTCCTGAATGGTTTCATATTAAAACCACTACTTGCGAAATAAGGCCGATGGTTTTATATTGCAACCTGTATCTTGGAGAATTTTTCATGAAGCGGACCAGCCATGGCGCAGCCCTGTGCCCCATTGCACGTTCACTCGATGTCATCGGCGATTGGTGGTCCCTGCTGATTGTGCGCAATGCGATGATGGGAACGCGCAGATTCGGGGATTTTCAGAAGCAGCTCGGCGTCGCCAAGAACATTCTGTCGGCGCGGCTTCGCACCCTGGCGGAACATGGCATCATCGCGACCGCGCCCGCCTCCGATGGAAGCGCGTATAAAGAGTATGTGCTGACGGCGAAGGGCCGCGCTCTGTTCCCGGTTTTGGTTGCGTTGCGGCAGTGGGGTGAGGAATTCGCGTATCAGCCGGGCGAGTCCTTTTCCAAACTGGTCGACCGAGAAACGCGCCTGCCCCTGCGAAAACTTGAAATCCGCTCGCGCGACGGCCGCCTCCTGCAGCAGGGCGATACCACGGTTGTGATGTCGGCCTAACGGTCGCTACGAAAGGCGCGGTGCTCAAGCTCCCGCGCTTCCAGATGCGCCATCGCGAGTATCTGACCGATCGTATCAAGCCTATGACGCTCGCAGATCGCCATCAGCTGCATGACGGTCTCGGCGATGAACACCACCGCCTCCCGAGCACCGCCAGTACCTTCATCAGCGGCATTGTCTGTTTTTTGAATTTCATCGCGTCGTGCAGGCATGGAACGAGCGAGCCCCGTATGATAATCAGGATAATATTCTTATACTCGCTCATACGCTTTATACAACCATAAGTTACATTGAAATATAAATTTCAACCAAAGCCTGTGTATTTTGGGCTGCCTCCAAACCACCTCGATTTGACAGCATCAGCCACTTTACCCATGTATCGCAGCGACGACCCCGAAGGCGCACGCCGATTCTGGGGGGTACTTTTCGCGTAACCTATTGGATTCAAATGAATCTCGTCATTGTCGAGTCGCCTGCGAAGGCCAAGACGATCAACAAATATCTGGGCCCCTCCTACGAGGTCCTGGCCTCCTACGGCCATGTCCGGGACCTTCCGGCGAAGAACGGATCGGTCGATCCGGATGCTGATTTCCAGATGATCTGGGAAACCGACCCGAAGGCCGCGGGACGACTCAATGACATCGCCAAGGCGTTGAAAGGCGCCGACAAGCTGATCCTCGCGACCGACCCTGATCGCGAGGGCGAAGCGATCTCCTGGCATGTGCTCGAGGTCATGAAGCAAAAGCGCGCACTGAAGGACCAGAAGATCGAGCGCGTGGTCTTCAATGCCATCACCAAGCAGTCTGTTACCGAGGCGATGCGCCATCCGCGCCAGATCGACGGCGCGCTGGTCGACGCCTATATGGCGCGCCGCGCACTCGATTATCTGGTCGGCTTCAACCTCTCCCCGGTTTTATGGCGCAAGCTGCCCGGCGCACGTTCGGCTGGGCGCGTTCAATCGGTCGCGCTGCGCCTTGTCTGCGACCGCGAGCTCGAGATCGAGAAATTCGTCGCGCGCGAATACTGGTCGCTAGTCGCCACGCTAGCGACGCCGCGCAAGGAAACATTCGAGGCGCGCCTCGTCGGTGCCGACGGCAAGAAGATTCAGCGCCTCGACATCGGCAGCGGCGCGGAAGCTGAGGATTTCAAGAAAGCCCTTGAAACAGCAGCCTTCACCGTCACCGCCGTTGAAGCCAAGCCGGCACGCCGCAATCCGCAAGCACCCTTCACCACTTCCACGCTGCAGCAGGAAGCCAGCCGCAAGCTTGGCTTTGCGCCATCCCACACCATGCGCATCGCGCAGCGTCTTTATGAAGGTATCGACATCGGTGGCGAAACTACCGGTCTGATCACCTATATGCGTACCGACGGCGTCTCGATTGCACCGGAGGCGGTCCCTGCCGTCCGCAAGGTGATCGGCGAGGATTACGGCAACGCCTATGTGCCCGACGCACCGCGCCACTACACCTCAAAGGCCAAGAACGCGCAGGAAGCCCACGAAGCAATCCGTCCGACCGACGTTTTCCGCCGCCCCGCCAGGCTGAAGGCGCGGCTCGATAATGACCAGTATCGCCTCTACGAGTTGATCTGGATGCGAACCGTTGCCAGCCAGATGGAATCCGCCGAGCTGGAACGCACCACGGTGGACATCATCGCGAAGGCCGGCCCGCGTACGCTTGAGTTGCGCGCCAGCGGTCAGGTCATCAAGTTTGACGGTTTTCTGGCCGTCTACCAAGAAGGCCGCGATGACGACCCGGAAGACGAGGACAGCCGCCGCCTGCCCGCGATAAGCGAAGGCGAAGGCCTGAAGCGTGAGAACCTCGCCGTCACCCAGCATTTCACCGAGCCGCCGCCGCGCTTCTCGGAGGCGTCGCTGGTCAAGCGCATGGAAGAGCTCGGCATCGGCCGTCCGTCGACCTACGCTTCGATCTTGCAGGTCTTGAAAGATCGCGGTTACGTCAAACTCGAAAAGAAACGCTTGTCCGCCGAGGACAAGGGCCGCGTGGTCATAGCCTTCCTCGAGAAATTCTTCGCCCGTTATGTCGAGTTCGACTTCACTGCAGACCTCGAGGAGAAGCTCGACAAGATTTCGAACAACGAGATCGCCTGGAAGCAGGTTCTCGCCGATTTCTGGCGCGACTTCATCGGCGCGGTCGATGACATCAAGGACGTTCGGGTCTCCGAAGTGCTGGATGTGCTCGACGACATGCTGGGCGAGCACATCTATGAACCGCGCGCGGACGGTGGCGATCCGCGGCAATGCCCAAGCTGCGGCACCGGCCGTCTCAACCTGAAGGCAGGCAAGTTCGGTGCATTTGTCGGCTGTTCTAACTATCCCGAGTGCCGCTACACCCGCCCGCTCGCATCAAGCAGCGGCTCGCAGGATCGCGTTCTGGGCAAGGACCCTGTCTCCGGTCTCGACGTTACGGTGAAGGCTGGACGATTCGGCCCGTATATCCAGCTCGGCGAGCAGAAGGATTACACCGACGACGAGAAGCCGAAGCGTGCGGGTATTCCAAAGAACATGTCGCCTGCCGACGTCGAGTTGGACCTCGCGATCAAGCTTTTGGCGTTGCCGCGCGATGTCGGCCCTCACCCCGAGGACGGCGAGATGATCGTGGCTGGAATAGGCCGCTTCGGCCCATTCGTGCGCCACGGGAAAACCTACGCCAGCCTTGAGGCCGGGGACGATGTCTATAACGTCGGTCTCAACCGCGCGGTGACACTGATCGCAGAGAAGATCGCCAAGGGCCCGAGCCGCAGGTTCGGCGCCGATCCTGGCAAGGAGATCGGTGATTATCCGGCGCGCGGCGGCAAGATCATGCTCAAGAAGGGCCGTTACGGCGCCTATGTGACGATCGACGGGATCAATGCCACGATCCCCGATGACAAGGATCCGGAAGCGCTGACACTTGTGGACGCCATCGCGTTGATCGAAGACCGCGCCACTAAATCCGGCGGCAAGGCCAAGCGGGCCACCAAGAAAGCGGCAAAGCCGAAGGCAGCCGACGGCCAACCGGTCAAGCCCGCGAAGAAGGCGGCCAAAAAAGCGGCCGCGCCTCGCGCCGCGGCCGCCGCGAAGTCGCGTGCACCTGCCAAGACGGCAGCCAAACCAACAGCCAAGGCGCCAAAGACAGCAGCAAAGAAGAGCGCCGGAAAAGCACACGGATAATGAAGAACAAGCCTGACGCGACAACTCGCTTTCCCGACAAGGAAAGCATCGTCGCGTTCATCCGCTCCCAACCGGCCGACGCCGGAACACGCGAGCTGGCGCGGCATTTCGGACTAAAAAACGAATCCCGCGCCGAACTGCGCAAAATCCTGCGCGAACTTACCGACCAAGGCGTGATCGCCAAACGCGGCAAACGGGTGCAGGACGCCAAGGCGCTGCCGCCGACTCTGGTTGCCGATATCACCAAGCAGGACAGCGACGGTGAACTGATTGCCTACCCCGCCGAATGGAGCGAGGACATCGACGGCCCTGCGCCCGCAATCCATGTTCATATTCCTCGCCGGCCTAAGCCCGGCACCGTTGCAGGCGTGGGCGACCGTGTCCTGCTGCACGTCGAAAGACCCGAGCGCGGCGAAAAATTTACGCTCTATCGCGGGCGCGTCATTCGTCTCATCGAAAAAACGAAGCATCGCATTCTCGGCATCTTTCGCGCGCAGCCGAATGGCGGTGGCCGGCTCATCCCGGTCGACAAGAAACAGGCCGGGCGCGAACTGGCGATTGCCGAGTCCGATACCGGGGGCGCGCAGGACGGTGATCTCATCAGTGTCGAACTGGCGCGGTCGCGCGGTTACGGCCTTCCGCAAGGCCGCGTGAAGGAACGGCTCGGCTCAATCAAGACCGAGAAAGCGATCAGCCTGATCGCGATCCACGCCCACAACATTCCGCAGGAGTTTCCAAAGGACGCGATCCGGGAGGCGGAAGCTGCAAGGACGGCCACGCTTCAGGGCCGGGAGGACTGGCGCGACGTTCCGCTCCTTACCATCGATCCGCCCGATGCCAAGGATCACGACGACGCGGTTCACGCCGCGCCAGATAACGATCCCAACAACAAGGGCGGCTATATCGTCAATGTCGCGATTGCAGACGTCGCATTCTACGTGACGCCGAATTCCGCGCTTGACCATGAGGCGCTCAACCGCGGCAACTCGGTCTATTTTCCTGACCGCGTCGTGCCGATGCTGCCGGAGCGCATTTCCAACGATCGGTGTTCGCTGAAACCGCATGAGCCGCGCGGTGCGCTTGCGGTGCGCATGGTGATCGGTCCCGATGGGCGCAAGCGATCACATACCTTTCACCGCATCTTGATGCGCTCGGCGGCAAAGCTCGCCTACGCGCAGGCGCAAGCCGCCATCGATGGACGCCCGGACGACACCACGGGGCCTTTGCTCGATCCGATCCTCAAGCCGCTTTATGCAGCCTACGCGCTGGTGAAGCGTGCACGCACCGAGCGTGATCCACTCGAACTTGAGCTGCCCGAACGCAAGATCCTGCTGAAAGCCGATGGTACTGTGGACCGTGTTGTAACGCCCGAACGTTTGGACGCACACAGACTGATCGAGGAGTTCATGATCCTTGCCAACGTCGCCGCTGCCGAGACGCTGGAGAAAAAGGCACTCCCGCTGATCTACCGCGTGCATGACGAGCCGACTTCCGAGAAGGTCCACAACTTGCGTGAATTCCTGCAGACGCTGGAGATGCCGTTCTCCGCCACCGGCGCGCTGCGGCCTGCCGTGTTCAATCGTATTCTCGCGCAAGTCAAAGGCCGGGACGCCGAGCCACTCGTGAACGAAGTCGTGCTGCGCTCGCAGGCGCAAGCCGAATATGCCTCCGAGAACTACGGCCACTTCGGTCTGAACCTGCAACGCTACGCGCACTTCACCTCTCCGATCCGCCGGTACGCGGATTTGATTGTGCATCGCGCCCTGATCCGCGCGCTTGGCCTTGGCGAAGGCGCCTTGCCCGAACAGGAAACCTCCGAGACACTCGGCGAAGTCGCCGCCGCAATCTCGCTCACGGAGCGCCGCGCGATGAAAGCGGAGCGCGAAACCACCGACCGGCTGATCGCGCATTTCCTCGCCGACCGGGTGGGCGCGACCTTCGCCGGACGCATTTCCGGCGTCACCAGGGCTGGACTCTTTGTCAAATTGACCGACACCGGCGCAGACGGCCTTATACCGGTACGAACGCTCGGCTCGGAATACTTCAATTATGACGAAACCCGTCACGCCCTGATCGGCTCGCGCAGCGGCGCCATGCACCGGTTGGGGGATGTTGTCGAAGTACGTTTGGTGGAAGCTGCGCCGGTTGCTGGTGCACTGCGGTTCGAACTCTTATCTGAGCCATCGACAAGCTCTCGTCCGGGACGCAAATTCGGCACGAAGGAACGCTCCAAAAACAAATTCGGTCCACCGCCGGCCAAGGCTAAGTTCAAGTCGAAGTCCAAGGACGGATCAAAAGGCAAATCGAAAAAGCCGGGCATGGCAAAATCCGGCAGATCGAAGCGAGGCAAGTGATGGATACAGTGCCTGTGCAACCACCGAAGACCTGGATCCCGGAATCCGGTGCCGCGCCGAAACGCGATGTGTGGACGGCGATGGCGCGCGGCTTCAAGTGCCGCTGCCCGCGCTGTGGCCAAGGAAAGATGTTCCGCGCGTTCCTGAAAACGGCAGATTCCTGCTCGGTGTGCGGACAGGATTTCACCGGTCATCGTGCTGACGATCTCCCCGCCTATCTTGTCATCGTTGTTGTGGGTCACATCGTGGTGCCGCTCGCGCTCTGGATCGAGACCAACTATTCACCGTCGGTTGCGCTTCAGCTCGCGATCTATCTGCCGATCACGCTTGTGTCGTCGCTCCTGCTGCTGCAACCTGTGAAGGGCGCCGTGGTCGGATTACAATGGGCCTTCCGGATGCACGGGTTCGACGATCATGCCGATCACCAAGAGACTGGCTCATCGCTCGGCTAATCCGATATTTGAATGAATGACACCGCGACAGCCAGCAGCAAAGACACACGCCATTCGTATCGCAGACCAAAGGATGCGGCGACCCTGATCCTGGTCGATCGCTCCAGCCATGTGCCGAAGGTGCTGGTCGGGCGGCGGCATAACAACATCCTGTTCATGCCGGGCAAGATCGTCTTTCCGGGTGGCCGGGTGGACGCAACCGACAACCGCATCCCGATCGCCGCCCCGCTGCCGCATGCGCTGGAGAAAAAGCTCACCGGCGGAAGCCCGAAAATCGATCCTGCTCGGGCACGCGCCCTCGCCGTTGCTGCCATTCGGGAAGTCTGTGAAGAAACAGGGCTTTGTCTTGGGAAAAGCATACCGTTTCGCTTGAGCGCCGCGCAAAGTGCGTCTTTGCAGGGTGAATGGAAACCGTTCGCCGATGCCGGCCTGCTTCCGGATCCGTCGCAGCTTTTCCTGATCGCGCGCGCAATCACGCCGGCGGGGCTAGTCCGGCGCTACGACACCCGGTTCTTTACCGCAGATGCATCAGCGATTGCACATCGCGTCGAAGGCGTCGTTCACGACGACGCCGAACTCGTCGAACTGATCTGGATCGAACTCGGTGCATCGCCGCTGGCCGACATGCATCATATTACTCGCCGCGTGCTCGGTGAGCTGGAAGCAAGGCTTGCGACAGGGCCACTCAGCCATCAGGCGCCTGTGCCCTTTTTCCACTATCGCAACGGCCAAATGCTTTGCGACACGATCTGATCGCATCACGAAAAAGAGCGGACAAAGAAATAGCCGGGTCATGACGTCGCAGGTAAGTTGCCCGCGATGGTCAGGATTTTTCGCAACATGGTGGAGTCCGGGGTGCTGCGGCGGCTGGCCGTCGCGGCATCAATCCTCGTCCATATTGCCGTCATCGGCTGGCTGATCTTTGGCGCGCAGGTGAAGCTGTACGAGCCATCCCATCCGGCCGCCATCGCGGTTGAACTGGTCTCCCCGGACGAGGTCGCACGCAAGAAACCCGACGAGACCCCGCAGCTCGACCTGCCTGGGGCAAAATCAACCGATTCGTCATCGTCAACGGTTCCGCCGGATCACACGCCCCCGCCCGTACCGAGGGAGGCGGCAGAACAGCCTGCCGCTGCTGCGGTCACGCCTCCTGCACCACCGCAGTCTTTCCAATTGCCCGCGCCAGCAGAGCCTCCGGCACTGCAGCCGCAGCAGATGCCGGCAATCTTCGGCGCGCCCGTCGCAAAGCCTGACGTGACCGAGCGGTACGGCACGTTTTTCCAGCCGTTTGACCCTGGCGGGTATGAGGTGCTCAAAGAGCAGGCCAAACTCAAATCGGACGTCATCACGGCCTTCCGCAATCACCTGAAAAGCTGCTCGGTGAGACCCGTCGAGATCTCGCCGTCCGACGATATCCATGTCGTTATTCGCATCGCTTTGCGAAGGGACGGACAGTTGGCCGCGCCACCATCATTGGTGGAAGCCAAGGCGTCCGCCAAAGGGCCGATCCTGATGCAGGCCGCCATCAAGGCGCTGCAAAGCTGTCAGCCCTACAGCATGCTTCCGGCCGACAGATACGACGAGTGGAAGGTTCTGGACCTCGACTTCAGCCCGGCCGATTTTTCTGCGGGATAGCCAACGATCGCCATTCGGACCGTATAAACAACGGAAAAAACTGGGTTTTTACGGCCCAAAAACATGAAATTCGACGCCGCGAAGGCGTAAATCCTTGACTTTGAGGGATTGGACGCTAGTTTGCGGCCAATCGCGGGTCGGCCTGCTCCGGCCCGCTTTCGATTCCCCCTATTGAGGTTTTGAACATGGCCAAGGCGGTCACGATCAAGGTCAAGCTCGTCTCAAGCGCGGACACCGGCTTCTATTACGTTGCCAAGAAGAACTCGCGCACGATGACCGACAAGCTTGTGAAGAAGAAGTACGATCCGGTCGCGAAGAAGCACGTCGAATTCCGCGAAGCCAAGATCAAGTAATCTTTCCGGCACACCGGAACGAAAAACGGAGCCATTGCGGCTCCGTTTTTCGTTTGTAGGAGGTCTCTCGCTCAGGCGGCAGCGGCGGTCACCACCCGGTTACGACCGTCATGCTTGGCCTGATACAGAGCCTGGTCGGCACGCTTGAGAACGGCCGAAACCAGTTCGCTCTTTTTCTCCAGAGTGGAAATTCCGACCGAAATTGTCACATCGATATGCTTTGCGCCGCGTTCGATCGTGAACGGCTCTCCGGCGATGGATCCGCGCAGGCGCTCCGCAACCACACCCGCGACCCGCAAATCCGTTTCCGGCATCACGATCACGAATTCCTCACCGCCATAACGGGCGGCAAGATCGATCCCGCGAATTGATTTTTTGATGCGTACGGCGAACTCGCGGAGCACGTCATCGCCCGCGTCATGGCCATACGTGTCGTTGATCAGTTTGAAATGGTCGATATCGAGAATCATCAGCGCCAAAGGCTTGCCGCGCACAGCCGCCTGCTCGGCGAGATTGCCGACGTGCCCTTCAAGATAGCGGCGATTGTGCAGACCGGTCAGCGGATCGGTGATGGCCATTTCAATTGTATTCTGCACGTTGTCGCGCAGGTGATGCGTATAGCGCCGCTTGCGTACCTGTGTGCGCGCACGCGCAAGAAGCTCGTTTTTATCTACCGGACGCAGCAGATAATCGTTCACACCGATCTCCAGACCCCGCAATAGCTGGGCATGGTTGTCGGTGTCGGACATCGCAAGAATCGGTACACCGCGCGTCCGTTCCAGCGAGCGGACTTGGCTGCAAAGCCGCAAACCGTCGAAGTTCTCGAGGTTCAGCGAAACGATCAGAAGATCGTAATTACCTTCCGCTGCGTGAAACAGCGCCTCCGAAGGAACTGTCTCGACATCGACCGAATGTTCGTCAGCCAGAACCGGAGCAAGCCTCTCATAAGATGACGGCCGATCGTCCACCAGCAGGACACGTCCGCCCCGCCCGGTGTCGGCAACCGCATGACGCTCAGGCGCCTGCACACCAATCTCGTGCGAGGTAATCGCACGCATCCGCAATTCGTCGGTCATCATTTTCAGACGCGTCAGCGAACGAACACGGGCGATCAGCACGACGTCCGAAACCGGTTTGGTCAGAAAATCGTCGGCGCCAGCCTCAAGCCCGCGCACCCGATCAGCCGGGCTGTCCAGAGCCGTCACCATGACAACGGGGATGAAATGTGTTTTGGGATTCGATTTCAAGCGACGGCAAACTTCAAATCCGTCGATATCCGGCATCATCACATCGAGCAATACGATGTCGCAATCCGCGCGCTCGCAAATTTCCAGAGCCTGGGCTCCGCAATTTGCGGTCACGACATCAAAATATTCGGCGGACAGACGCGCTTCCAGCAACTTGACGTTTGCCGGGACATCGTCGACGACCAGCACTCGAGCGGACATTCAAATCCCCTTAGTCAACAAAACGGCGTACAGTTTCAATAAATTTTCCGACCGAAATCGGTTTCGAAAGATAAGCCTCGCACCCGCCCTCGCGGATACGTTCCTCATCACCCTTCATGGCAAAAGCAGTCACCGCAACCACCGGCGTCGTTCGAAGCTCGGGGTCTTCCTTGATCCATCGCGTGACATCCAGACCGGAAACTTCGGGCAGCTGGATATCCATCAGAATCAAATCCGGCCGGTACTGTCGGGCGAGCGAGAGCGCTTCGCGACCATTACTCGTTCCAACCGTCTTGTATCCGTGGGCCTCTAGCAGATCGCGGAAGAGCTTCATATTAAGCTCATTGTCTTCCACGATCAGGACGGTTTTCGCCACCCACTCCTCCAACCCCGCTCAAGGACATTCTGCCCGGCGGTTATCAGGCATCGCCACGCCACGATGACTCGGGCATGATGCAGAAAATAGAAACTAGAAGTTACGGAAAGGCAAATAGCAATGCCCACAAAAGCCTCGCGAAGTCCTGCAGAAGTCGCTGAAATCGTGGCGATTCGCGCGCTCTCGTTCCTCGCCAGCGACCCCGAGAGATTGGGGCAATTCCTGTCCGAGAGCGGTATTGGACCGGAAACCCTGCGCGCCTCGGCAAAAGACCCCGGTTTTCTGGCTGGAGTGCTGGATTTCATCGTCCGGGACGACGCCACCGTGAAGGCATTTTCAGGCTTTTCAGAGTTTCCAGCGGAGACAATTACCGCTGCGCGCGAATTACTGGGCGACCTTCGCCACGCCTAACTTGAAAGAAAAATATGGATGAATTGCTTCACCATATTCCCGGATTTTGCAGGGACTGTCTCGCAGACGCCACAGCAAAAAGCTTGCGCTGCCACAGTTGCGGGTCGCCGCGTCTGATACGGCACCGCAAGCTCGATCAGCTTTCACTCGCTCATATCGACTGCGATGCGTTCTATGCGACCGTCACAAAACGGGACCGGCCCGAACTTTCGGACCGGCCCGTCATTATCGGCGGCGGCAAACGCGGCGTCGTCTCCGCCGCCTGCTATATCGCACGAACCTTTGGCGTGCGTTCGGCGATGCCGATGTACAAAGCGCTGGAACTTTGTCCCGCTGCGGTGGTCGTACGTCCCGACATGGCCAACTATGTTCGCGTCGGGCGTGAGGTCCGGCAGGCCATGCGTTCGCTGACACCGCTGGTCGAACCGTTGTCGATCGACGAAGCCTTTCTCGATCTTTCGGGAACCACACGTGTGCACGGCATGATTCCGGCAAAGGTGCTGGCGCGGTTTGCACGCGACATCGAGCGCGACATCGGCATTACCGTCTCGGTGGGATTATCAGCCAACAAATTTCTGGCAAAAATTGCCTCGGACCTCGACAAGCCACGCGGTTTCGCGGTGCTCGGCCAGGAGGACGCTATCGCCCTGCTCTCCGATAAACCTGTTGGCTTCATCTATGGTGTCGGCCCGGCTGCGCAGGACAAGCTCAACCGCCACGGATTTCGGCTGGTCGGAGACCTGCAACGCGCCGATGAAATCGAGCTGATGAAACAGTTCGGCGCGGAGGGGCAGCGGCTATGGCGGCTTTCGCGCGGCATCGACGACCGCAAGGTTGTGCCTGATCGCGACGCGAAGACGATCTCCAACGAAACGACGTTTGAGGACGATCTGCGCGATTTCGCCACGCTGGAGCGCGTCCTCTGGCGATTAAGCGAGAAAGTTTCCAGCCGACTGAAAACCGGCCAGCTTGCCGGCTCAACAATTACGCTGAAATTGAAGGCGGCCGACTTCCGCCAGCGCACGCGGTCTCAATCAATTGCAGCACCCACTCAACTGGCGAACAAGATATTTGCCGTCGCGCGGGAAATGCTCGCACGCGAGATCGACGGCACATCGTTCCGTTTGATCGGTGTCGGCGTCAGCGCGCTCAAGACGGAATCGGGCGCCGACGATGAGGATATGCTCAATCGCCGCACGACATCGGCTGAACGTGCGATGGACGATGTCAGAAAAAAATTTGGCGACGCCGCCGTGATGCGGGGAATTGCCTATAAAGGACCTGCGAAACCCGCGATACGCGACTGATGAATGGCGACAGTCACTTGCAGGGTTTGCTGTCGTTGACCTCGAAGCGGCCCATGGTGCCGGCAATGACAAAATCGTTGTAGTCAAGCACGAGGGCTCTCGACACGCCGTCTTCGTAAAGTTCGAAGGACATCGAATAAGCCGGTAACTGTTCGCCTGCGTCGGGCTTTGCTGCGCTGTCGAAATAGCTCACCGTCACAGGCCACCGCATGAGAGATTTAAGCTTATCACTCGCGGTCGAGACGTCTGGCGTGGCAGATGGACGGCCGCCCGGAATCGGCCGGCCGATGACCGTCAACGTCCGATAGAGCTTTTGACCGTTGTCCGATCCGTCATAGATAGTCAGCTCAAAAATGCTTTTTCCCTCTTTCGCCGCTTCGATGATGCGTCGGATTTGCTCGGTCGGGAAAGCCACGCTCTTGTCCAGGGTGAACGTTTTGACCACTGGCTGCTTGAGCTTGACTGTAATAGCGCCATCATCGCCGCGCTCCGCGATTCCATCGACATAGGTCGGTTCGCCATCATTGGTCCGGCTGTCAACCTTGAAGCGGTAGCTTTTCGCGTTGCCGTCTTCCCAGCTTGTCGAGCGAAGATCGCTGACAGTGGTCTTGTCCTCGCCGGAGTCGAGCTTCGAGACCTGACGGAACTCGGTCGAATATCCCTCGCACGCACTGCCGCCGAACTTGTAGACGATCCGTCCGGTCGCCGAGTTCACCGCCGCATTCCCACGCGCCTTTTGCAGGCTAAGATCGTACACCGCCTCATGGGACAAGAAAGGCACGCCCGGGCCACCGGTCTGGGCCGCCGCCAGCGAACTGAAGCCGGATGCTCCCCCCAGTAGTACGCAGATCTGCAAAAAACGACGCGACACGACCATGTTGGCTCCTTGCACCCGATTCCAACCATATTGGCCCGCTGATTGTGCCACAACTGGGGCAATTTCTGCTGTCCATCCATCCCGACATCGACGATTGCATTGCTCTGTGTGTTGGGGCTTAAGTTCGCACCGTTCAAAGCAGGAGCACTGACATGACCGGATCGGTCGAGACGAAACTGGCGAGCCTGGGGATCATACTTAACCCGCCCCGTACCCCGATCGCCAACTATGTCCCCTTCGTCCGTACCGGCAATCTCCTCACTGTGTCCGGTCAGGTCTGCTACGCGGCAGACGGTAGCCTGATCGCAAAGGGCAAACTGGGTGCCGGTGTGTCACTCGAACAAGGCACGGCGGCTGCCCGCGGCTGCGCGCTCAATATGCTCGCGCAGGTGAAGGCCGCGATTGGCGACCTCGACAACGTCGTTCGGGTCGTCCGTTTGGGGGGCTTCATCAATTCCGCGCCGGATTTTCTTGAAGGACCAAAAGTCATGAATGGTGCTTCCGACTTGATGGTGGAGGTGTTCGGCGAAAAAGGTCGCCACGCAAGAACGACCGTCGGCGTCGCCGCCCTTCCCTCGGACGCGGCAGTCGAAGTCGAAGGCCTGTTCGAGGTCTTGTGATGGCGTCGCGTGCGCCCGCATGGCTCACAGCACAACCGATCGCCCATCGCGGGCTGCACAACCGTGATGAAGGCGTTATCGAGAACACTCCTTCAGCCTTTACGGCGGCGATTGCCCATGGCTTTGCGATCGAAACAGATCTGCAACTGACCGCAGACGGCGAAGCGGTGGCCTTTCATGACGACCGGCTGGAGAGGCTGACCGAAAGTAGCGCCGATATCCGAACGCTGACAGCTACAGAACTTAAACAGGTTCGGTTCAAGCAAACAGCCGACCACATGTTCACGCTGGATGAACTTTGCGCGTTCGCTGCAGGCCGCGTTCCACTGGTGCTCGAGGTCAAAAGCCGGTTCGACGGCGACCGCCGCCTGGTGCGGCGGATTGCGGAGATTTTAGCGAAATACGACGGCCCCGCCGCGCTAATGTCGTTCGATCCCGATCAGGTGATGGCGATCCGTGAGCTTGCGCCGAAGATTCCGCGCGGAATCGTCGCTGAGCGCTATTATCGAGAGGAGGAATGGCAGGCTCTGCCCCCGGGAAAAATTCGCGACATGCTTCACTTGCGTCACGCGTTCCGAACCCAGCCCCACTTCATCGCTTACTGGATCAATGAACTGCCCGCGCCGGCGCCCTGGATCGCCCGTAACTTGTTCGGTTGCGCTTTGCTGACCTGGACGGTCCGTACGCCAGAACAACGTGCACGTGCCGCACGAGAAGCCGACCAGATGATCTTCGAGGGCTTCGTTCCAAGGAAATAACTGAACTCTTGATGCGTCGCAAAAAATAACAATCTATAATGAGATCCGAGGTAGCAAATCGCGGCGACGCGGCTGTCGATCACGAGGATTCTTTTTGGTCGAAACTTCCGAAATTACACTTGAAGCTGTTCCCTCCGTCACGCAGATAGCATCCGACGACTGGGACGCCTGCGCCAATCCGCCCGGCGCCGCATCCAATCCGTTTCTGTCCCACGCGTTTTTCTTCGCACTCGAAAAATCCGGCTCCGCCGCCACCAGGACGGGCTGGGCGCCGCGCCATTTGGTGGCCCGGCAAGGCGACCGGATCGTCGGAATCGTGCCTTGCTATGCCAAGAATCACTCGCAGGGCGAATATGTGTTCGACCATGGCTGGGCGGATGCATTCGAGCGCGCCGGAGGGAGCTATTATCCCAAGCTGCAAGCTTCCGTGCCTTTCACGCCCGCGACCGGCCGCAGGCTTCTCGTACGCGGCGATGCCGATCAGGAGCAGATCAGAGCGGCGCTCGCCGCGGGCCTTGTAGGACTTTGCAAAGCTGTCGACGCCTCGTCGGTCCACGTGACCTTCGCGCCCGAAGATCAGTGGGCCTTTCTGGCCGAGCGCGGTTTCCTCCAGCGCACCGACCAGCAATTCCACTGGCGCAATAACGATTATACGACGTTCGATGATTTTCTGGCGACTCTCGCCTCTCGTCACCGCAAGGCCATCAAGCGGGAGCGGCGCGACGCGCTGGCTGAAGGAATTACGATCCATGCGCTGAGCGGTCCGGACATCACGGAAGAGGCATGGGATGCGTTCTTTGAATTTTACATCGAGACAGGTACGCGAAAATGGGGGCGCCCCTATCTCAATCGTGAATTCTATTCGCTGATCAGCGAGACGATGGCCAATGACGTCGTCCTGATCATGGCCCGGCGCAATGGCCGCTGGATCGCAGGCGCGATCAATTTCATCGGTTCGGACACGCTCTATGGACGGCATTGGGGCGCGGTCGAACACCATCCCTTCCTGCACTTCGAGGTCTGCTATTATCAGGCGATCGATTTTGCGATCCAGCGCCATCTAAAAGTCGTGGAGGCCGGTGCGCAAGGCGAGCACAAAATTGCGAGGGGCTATCTTCCCCAGACCACTTATTCGGCTCATTACATCGCCGACCCGTCATTCCGGCGTGCGGTGGCCGACTATCTCGAGCGCGAACGTGTCTATGTCGAACATGCCGCCCGCGAGTTGACGGATGCCGGGCCGTTCCGCAAAGTAACGATCGACTGACGCCGGGGACACCATGACGACTTACGACAACGACAATATTTTCGCAAAAATCCTGCGCGGCGAATTCCCGTGCCACAAGGTCTACGAGGACGACAAGACGCTGGCGTTTCTCGACATCATGCCGCGTTCGCCTGGGCACACCCTGGTGATCCCAAAAGCGCCGGCGCGCAACATCTTCGATATTCAGCCGGACGACTATGCCGCCGTCGCGCGGATCGCCAAGAAAATAGCGATTGCCGCCAGCAAGGCCTTCCAGGCGGACGGCGTGACCATCCAGCAGTTCAACGAAGCGGCTGGCGGTCAGGTAGTGTTTCATCTCCACATGCACGTGCAGCCGCGCCATGCCGGCGTCGATCTGCTGCCGCCCGCAAGCCGCAAGGAAGATCCCAAAGTGCTGGAAGAACACGCCGCACGGTTGATTGCAGCGTTGCGGGATTGATCGTCAGGTCATCAACCACGTGCAGACCACGACGTAGATTTCGCCAACCAGCACGCCAGCCACCACGGATCGACGCGCCAGGATGTAGGCCACGAAACCGACCGCCACCGACGTATATCGGATGATCGGCGGTACCAGCCCGAGCGCGCCGGGCGGCACGATCAGAATCTGGACGATCACGCCAGCCAGGATGGCGGTTGCGACCGCCCTCACCCAGACCAGGATTTCGGACTTCTCATCGATCCGCTTGCCGACCCAAAGGCCAACAAGACGCCAAACTTCATTGGGTAAAAATCCCGCAAGAAGTAAAACCAGCCACGAATGCCAGTCGCCGAAGAATTCACTCACCGGCGCACCCTCCAGCGATGAATGCCGTAGGTGATAGTGCCCGCAACGAGGCCGCTGACCAGAATATCGAAGCCGGTGTGGACATAGGTTGATATCAGCGGAAAAAGCACTAGTCCCAGTCCCAGCCCCATGCGATCGACGAAGCTTTTGCCGTTATCGAGCGTCGATAAAAGAAAGACGAGCGGCGTAAGCGACAACACGCCGGCCGCGAACAGCGATGGCAGTTGGCCCGCGAGCACAAAGCCTACGCCGGTCGCCACCATCGACAGCATTACGAAGCCAAGCCCCAGCCCGTTGGCAAACGTAATCCGCTGCTCGCGCGGAACCTCGGCAAGCAGGCGGAACGATTCCACCCAGAATGTCACAGCCGTGAAGTGTGCGGGTAACGCGAGATCCCGCAGGGTCGTCTTCGGCATCCGCATCATCGGAAGCAATGCCACCACCATCGGCAGCAGGCGGATCGCGCTCAACGTGACCGCGACCGCGGCTTCAAAAACACTTGCGCCCGCGTGCAGGCTTGAAATCAGCACGATCTGTGCTGGTGCGGCCCAGACCAAGGCTGTGCTCGCGATTGTCCATCCCATACTGAATCCAGCATCATGGGCGAGCGCACCGAGTCCGACGAAGGTCGCAAACAGTGCGGCGCCAAGAATCGACGTGAGCGCACTGAGCAGCCCTCGCGCGAAGGGTCTAGCAACCAGCGTTTCGGAGATTTCAGGAGTGTCTGTCACACGATGTCCGGAACAGCGATCTGCGGCTTTTCGTCGTTTGGAATCGGCATCGCGTCAAGGAAATAACCGGTTCGGGCCACGCGCCTGTCTAGCCTCTGGCATTCCAATTACGCAACACGATGCAGGCGCCCCCCGTCCTGCGTATTTTGCCACACAGGTCGTTGGCGGCCTCGCGCGTCTCCGCGCCGACCCTCACCTGATAGAAGGTATGGTATCCGCGGGTTCGGAATGTGCTGCTCAGAAGATTGGGATCGTGATCGCCTATCACCGGCGACAGTCTCTTCATCGACCGAGCATATGCCGCGAGGGCTTTGTCCCGTGAAAAACCTGCGGCAAGTTGCACGCCCCACGGGCTCGTCGCACTCAGCTTGACGTGCTCCTCAAGCCCGGCGACGAATGGATTCGGCGCCTGTCTGAGAAGCGCCATCAACTCGCGGCACCCTGCCGGCTTCTTGCGATCCTGAACGCCGGCTTCCCCCGCCTTGGCCCAATCCTCTACGCTGGTTCCGGTGATCGCGTAAACATAGCGCCGTGTTTCTTCGGGCATGTAACCCGTCCCGTTTTGCCATTCGCGGACACGACGTGGCCCTGCATTGTAGGCAGCGGCTGCCAGACCGAGGTTGCCGAACTGACTGCGCAACTCCGCGAGAAACTCCGCCGACTTCGGCAGCGCCTGCACAGGATCGAACGGATCGAGCAATCGGCGCTCACTGGCCGTGCCTGGCATAAACTGCGCCACGCCCTGCGCGCGCTGACCGTTTCGTGTTACAGGCCCGACCGCATCAGGCTGGAAGCGGCTCTCCTGCCAGATCACGCGGGCGAAGTATTCGAGCGGGAGATCGTTCGCCGACGCCGCCGACTCGATCATCAGACACATGGACTCGCGCGTGTCGTTTTCACCCGTCGCTTTAGTGGCGGATTTCGCGTCAGCCGCTGCGGGCTGTGACGTCGATCCCCTCGCGGAATCTGGCGCGGTTCCCGGCGGCGCCCCTTCCGAGGGCGAAGCTGTCCACGTTGTCGCGGGATTTGCAGGCGTTGCCGACGCCGGCCGATCATCAGCAACACCCTGTGCCGCCAACACGACCTGCAACCCGACCAACAAGATCAGCCGTCCGGGTGCTCCCGACATTTACCTTAACAGCGCCTTTGCATCGCGTGTCATGGCCTTGTTTCTGGTCTTGTTTAAGCCGGATGCCTAAACCTACCAGACAACAAACTACCAGGAACGATATTGTTGCCGCATTCAAATACGACTGCATCCGACCCGGAGAATTTGCCGCCGGAACAAAATCTCCTGGCCCCAGGCGAGAGTGATGCCAGCGAGTCGCATGACACCGCGTCCGACGCGGTCGAGTTCAACAGCCCTCTACTTTCTGCCTCAATCCACCCGAAACATCCGAATCCGATCCTTCGCGGGGTGATCAGACCGCTGCTGGCCATCGTGACCTCGCAGTACACCCTTGTCGCCCTTCTTGCGATTTTGGCCGCGGCGACGGTATCCCGCCAAGCGTCTCACCTTATCAACGAGAAGTTCCTCGCGATCATGCAGTCGCTCAAACGCTTCTGACCGGACATCAAAAAACCCGGCGATTTTATCGCCGGGTTTTTGATTGTTTGCGGCCTCAGACCTTCACCAAAGGTGGCGCCTTGGTGCTGGCTGATCCGTCGCCCTTGGGCGGCCTGCGAGGAGAACGCTTGCGCGCCCCCGGAAGTTTCTCGGGCTTTGGTGCGACGGGACCCTCGACATACTCGAAATCAACCTTGTCCAGTCCCTGCTCGTCCTTGACCAGCACGACGCGGACATGACCACCACTCTTGAGTTTGCCGAACAGCACCTCGTCCGCCAGCGGCTTCTTGACGTATTCCTGGATCACACGCGCCATCGGCCGCGCACCCATTTGCTCGTCGTAACCTTCCTTCACCAGCCAGGCCTTGGCCTGATCCGACAATTCGATGGTCACGTCGCGATCGGCGAGCTGCGCCTCGAGCTGCATGACGAACTTCTCGACCACCATGCCGATAACATCGGTATCGAGATGCGCGAACGAGACGATGGCGTCGAGACGATTGCGGAATTCGGGAGCGAACTGCCGGTTGATCGCCTCATGGTCGTCGCCTTCCCGCTTGCTGCGCGTGAAGCCGAACGCCTGACGGGCAAGATCGGCCGCGCCCGCATTTGTCGTCATGATCAGGATAACATTGCGGAAGTTGACCTGCTTGCCGTTATGGTCGGTCAGCTTGCCGTGATCCATGATCTGAAGCAGAACGTTGTAAAGATCCGGATGCGCCTTCTCGATTTCGTCGAGCAGCACGACGCAATGCGGATGCTGATCTACGCCATCGGTCAACAGACCGCCCTGATCGAAGCCCACATAACCCGGAGGTGCGCCGATCAGCCGCGAAACGGTATGCCGTTCCATGTATTCCGACATGTCGAACCGGATCAGTTCGACGCCGAGCGATGACGCCAACTGCTTGGCGACCTCGGTCTTGCCGACGCCGGTCGGGCCCGAGAACAGATAGCAGCCGATCGGCTTTTCCGGCTCGCGCAAGCCGGCGCGCGCCAGCTTGATCGAGGCAGCAAGCGATTCGATCGCCTTGTCCTGTCCGAACACCGTGCGCTTGAGCGTCGACTCCAGGTGCTTGAGCACCTCGGCGTCGTCCTTCGATACGCTCTTGGGGGGAATCCGCGCCATCGTGGCGATCGTCGTCTCGATCTCCTTAATGCCGATCGTCTTCTTGCGCTTGTTTTCCGGAACCAGCATCTGCGCCGCGCCGGACTCATCGATCACGTCAATCGCCTTGTCGGGCAATTTACGATCATGGATATAGCGCGCCGACAGGTTCACCGCTGCCTCAATGGCTTCGTTGGTGTACTTCAGCTTGTGATAGTCCTCGAAATACGGCTTCAGCCCCTTCAGGATACCGATTGCATCGTCCACCGACGGCTCGTTGACGTCGATCTTCTGGAAACGGCGAACCAGCGCCCGATCCTTTTCGAAATGCTGGCGATATTCCTTGTAAGTCGTGGAGCCCATGCAACGGATCGCGCCCGATGCCAAAGCCGGCTTGAGCAAATTGGACGCATCCATCGCGCCGCCTGAGGTCGCGCCTGCACCGATCACGGTATGGATTTCGTCAATGAACAGGATCGCATTGGGATGCGCTTCAAGTTCCTTGATGACCTGCTTCAGGCGCTCTTCGAAATCGCCGCGATAACGCGTACCCGCCAGCAGAGTGCCCATGTCCAGCGAGAACACGGTTGCGGCCGCCAGCACTTCCGGCACCTCGCTGTCGACGATGCGCTTGGCCAGACCTTCTGCAATCGCGGTCTTGCCGACACCGGCCTCACCGACGAACAGCGGATTGTTTTTCTGGCGGCGGCACAGCACCTGGATGGCACGATTGATTTCGGCGTTACGGCCGATGACCGGATCGATCTTGCCGTCGCGGGCCTTCTTGTTGAGGTTGACGCAATAAGTTTCAAGCGCCTCGCCCTTCTTCTTGGAATCGGTGTCGCCCTTGGTGTCGGTATCGTCGTCGACACCGCGCACCGGCCGCGCCTCGGACACACCGGGTCGCTTGGCGATTCCATGGCTGATGTAGTTGACCGCGTCGTAACGCGTCATGTCCTGCTCCTGCAGGAAATACGCAGCATGGCTTTCGCGCTCCGCGAAAATCGCGATCAGCACGTTGGCGCCTGTTACTTCCTCGCGTCCGGACGACTGGACATGGATTACGGCGCGCTGCACTACGCGCTGGAAACCAGCGGTTGGCTTGGCGTCGTCGCTGCCATCGGAAACCAGATTTTCGAATTCGGTTTCGAGGTAGTTGACCAGACTGCCGCGCAGCTTGTCCAGATCGACGCTGCAGGCGCGCATGACGGCGGCCGCGTCGGAGTCATCAATCAATGAGAGGAGCAAGTGCTCGAGCGTCGCGTATTGATGATGGCGTTCGTTGGCAATCGCGAGCGCGCGATGCAGTGATTGTTCAAGGCTCTGAGAAAAAGTCGGCATTCGCGTCCTTTGTGGCCCCCGCCATTCCTGTCTTTGTGTTGGTGCCCCTCAGTCGTTTCCCCGCCGGTCTTTCTTTTATTTAGTACGTCTTGAGGTGAACGCTACACACGGAAGCACTGATTTTCGAAGCAATGTTCCTCAAGCAATACTCGTCGATTAACGACGTCTGTCAATAGGCTACTTCTTTTCCATTACGCATTGCAAAGGATGTTGGTGCTTGCGCGCAAAATCCATCACCTGTGTCACTTTGGTCTCGGCGATTTCGTAAGTGAAGACTCCGCATTCGCCGATACCGTGATGATGAACATGCAACATGATTTTTGTTGCCGCCTCGACGTCCTTCTGAAAGAATTTCTCCAGAACATGGATGACGAACTCCATCGGAGTGTAATCGTCGTTCAAGATAAGAACGCGATAAAGACTCGGGCGCTTGGTGCGAGGCTTGGTTTTGGTGATGACAGACGTTCCGGGACCGGTCGGACCGTTTACACGATCGTCGTCTCCGGACATCTGAGTTTGTTCGCGCGTTGCACGCCCGTCGGACCGTCCGACCCGTCGTGACGCAGCGTCTGATATGCACAGTAACATGGCTTGGCGTTTCGATTGTCCCCGGATTGCGCGCCACAGGCGGCCCGCTCTCCTCCTGTCAATATGGTCTTGCTTCGGCTGCGCCGCAAGCGTCCAACCCTGCGTCACGAACAGCGACGGAAACCAAAAAAGCGGGATTTTTAAGCCCTTGAACCGGACCGCTGGCCTGGAACCGATCCAAAAACCGAGGCGAAAATGATTTCCGGTCCGGCTAACTGCGAGCACGCCCGGCCCAACTCCTTATGATATCTTAACACAAGGACCGGAAAGCACCGGCATCTTGCAACTCTCTGTTGAGGATAGCAGGCGGATGAGCGCCTAAAGGACAGCATTTTACGGATGTCCTTGAGTTTACGCGCGTCATTTTACTACCTCTTCACTGGGCAGGCCTAAGCAAAGTTCCAGATGCAACCATTCTGAGAACTTGATCATGAGCTTCTCGCTGCCACTCCTTAACAAACTCGTGCGGCGCGCTGCCCTCGACAAGCACGGCAACGTCGCGGTCATCTTCGCTTTCGTCCTCATCCCGCTTCTCGGGCTGGTGGGCGCTGCGGTGGATTACACCCGCGCCAACGCCGCACGAACCACTTTGCAAGCGGCGCTCGACAGCACGGCGCTGATGATATCCAAGGATATCGCCAATATCCCCGCCGCCCAGATCCAGTCGCGGGCGCAACAATATTTCAACGCCCTCTACACTAACACCAGCGCTCCGGTTTCGGACTTTAAGGTCGCTTACACCCCGAACAACGGAACCGGATCCACTGTCGTCGTTTCCGCAAGCGGCACGATGCAAACCGATTTTCTCAAGGTTCTGGGATCCGGCCTCAATCAGCTGCAGATCGGTTCATCATCGACAACGACCTGGGGCCAGACAAAACTTCGCGTGGCGATGGCGCTCGACAATACCGGTTCGATGGCGGATGACGGCAAGATCGGGGCGCTTCGAACATCGGCTACAAACCTCGTTAATACTTTGAAAGCGTCTGCGGCCAAGGATGGCGACGTCCTAATTTCGTTGGTGCCCTTCGCGAAGGACGTCAATGCCGGAGCGAGCAATTACACCAAGGGCTGGATCGACTGGACCGCATGGGAAGCCGAGGCGCCAGCAATCAAAAGTAAAAAACCTACGAACTGGAGCAGCATCGGACCGGGCTCTAGTTGCCCTTGGACAATGCAAAGCAATGGCTTCA
This sequence comes from Xanthobacteraceae bacterium, assembly GCA_019750915.1. GTDB lineage: Bacteria > Pseudomonadota > Alphaproteobacteria > Rhizobiales > Xanthobacteraceae > Afipia. Next base: position 21,824 of record JAIENY010000037.1, on the reverse strand, counting down.
CTTGTCTCAGCGGTCCAGGCAGCAAGACCGTCGTGACCAAAATTCCGAGTTCCGGTTCTTACAAAGGGATGATTTGCCCCGGGCCGGATCCTTCATCGCGTTATGCCTACGCATATCACTATCTAATAAATGGATGCTACGACAGCGTCCAAAGTGGCTCGACATACACGCACACTTGGCGGCCAAATGCTCATTCGACATGGTCAGGTTGCATCACGGACCGAGCCGAACCCAATGACACAACAAATACGGCACCTTCATCAGGTTCGACGGCGACGCTCTTTCCGGCGGAGCAGTATTACGAGAACAGCCAGTCCTTCTGTTCTAGCAGTGCAAGCCCGCCACTCCAGCAAATTGTCCCACTGAGCTTTAACTGGGATAACCTCACGAGCCAGATCAATTCAATGCAGCCAACGGGAGGCACCAATCAGGTCATTGGACTCGCGTGGGGTTGGTTAACCCTGATGCAGGGCGATCCAATGAATGCGGTCGCCGAGGATCCAAATTTTATTTACAGTCGTATCATCATCCTTCTCTCAGACGGTATCAACACCGAGAATGCGAGATACGGAAATGGTTCGGATTACTCGTCCCAGGTCGACGCGAGAGAAAAAATCCTGTGCGATGCCGTCAAAGCCGCCAAGGATTCGAAAGGCAGGCCGATGTATTCGATCTTTACCATCCAGTTGAATACAGGCGGCGACGCCACTTCCTCGATCCTTCAATACTGCGCATCAGACCCAAGCCAATTTGTCGAAGTCAAAAGTTCCGGACAATTGATCACAGCATTTGATAATATTGGAGCGCGATTGTCCGCTTTGCGAATTGCTCAGTAAAATTAGCCAACAAAAAAGCCCGGCCAAACGGCCGGGCTTTTTCTTTGCATCAAAGTCGATCAGTGCGCGGCTGGCGGCGTGAACTTCGCAACCATGCCTTCGAACGGCTTGTAAGTCTGCTTGGCGAGATCGGAATACAGACCGCCGATCTTCTGCGCTTCCGACACGAACGTATCGTACGCGGTCTTCGCGTATTCGGTCTGAAGCTCGAGCGCCTTGTCGAGCGACTTCACGCTCGCGAGTTTCTCGACGTAGCTTTTCGTATCCTCGTAGGACTTCTTCGAGTAATCACCGTAGGCGGCAGCAATCGCCTGAAAGCTGTTCGAGAACGACTGCGCAGCCGAAACCGCCGCGTCGAACTGTTCCTTGCCCTGCTGTTGAAAATCTTCGGCCTTAAATACCATGGGTTGCTTCCCTTTTCCCGGACTTGTGATGAATTCGCCGGGAGGTGCCCGGCTACCGAACCACGGGCTAATTTATACTGCGTTGCACAAAATCCGTCAAGACTATTGTGCACTGCACCATTACGATTGTCGAAGAATTCGCCTGACAGCGGAAACGCTTCGTTAAGCTTTTGGAAACTGGCTCCCCTTACCGTGAATCCTCACGGTTCTCAGCTGCCAGAGAGCCAAAAAAATTATTGTCCGGTCAAAGCCTTATGTGCCTGCGAAACTATCGCAAGCAGACAAGGCCACCGGAATGACGTGCTGGCGGGATGTCGAACAACCTGCGGCGTCATAGCGGACCAAATTTGGCCTTATAACAAGGTCACAGACGATGGATCGGACGGGGAAGTTCATGCTTGGTGTCACGTTTTCGTCCTCGCGGACGGCACGCTGCCTCTCACTCGCGCTGGCGACAATCTCAGCTGCAGTTTTGATCACCACTGATCACGCTGAGGCACGCCGGCGGCATCATCATGCATCGCGGCACCATGTCGGCGCCGAGCGCGGGAGCTACAACCCGCCGTTTGCATCGATCGTCGTCGATGCCAATTCCGGCGAGACCCTGCAAAGCACGAACCCCGACTCTCCGCGCCATCCGGCCTCACTCACCAAAGTCATGACGCTCTACCTTCTGTTTGAACAGTTGGAGAGCGGCAAACTTCGTCTCGATTCCATGCTCGACGTTTCCGAGCATGCCTCGGAGCAGGCTCCAACCAAACTCGGTCTGCGTCCCGGCCAGACCATCCGCGTTGAAGACGCGATCAAGGGCATCGTCACCCGATCAGCCAACGACGCAGCCGTTGTGATCGCCGAAGCGATCGGCGGCAGCGAGGATAATTTTACCAAGCTGATGACGCGCAAGGCGCGTGCGCTGGGCATGAGCAAGACGACCTACGTCAACGCATCCGGCCTGCCCGACGACGATCAGATCACGACCGCGCGCGACCAGTCGATTCTCGGGCGCGCGATTCAGGATCGCTTCCCGAAATATTATCGTTACTTCTCGACCGAAGTTTTCAATTACCGCGGCAACGCCATTCGCAACCACAATCACCTGCTGGGCCGGATGGAGGGCATCGATGGCATCAAAACGGGCTATGTCCGCGCCTCGGGCTTCAACATCGTCACCTCGCTTCGTCGCGGCAACCGGCACCTCGTTGGTGTTGTAATGGGTGGCCGCAGCTGGAGCGCGCGTGACGCCACCATGCGCAGCCTGCTCACGGCTCATCTCGATGAGGCTGCGACACGCCGCACCGTCGCGGCGATCACCGAGCGCGGCGCCTCCGAGACACGCGTTGCCGAGGCAGAAGACAACGTACTTGCAAGGACCGCCAGCCGCCCCGCCCCCGAGCCGGTGAGAATAGCCTCAGCCGCACCGGAGCCTGCTCCTGTTCCGGTCGCACGCACCACGGCGACACAGCCGCCGGCTCCGCTGACCAGTGGTGTGATCGCATCACAATTGGCGCCCATTCCCGGCTCGTCCGAACCAATGAAGCCGACGCCAGTGCGAACGGTTCAAGTCCGCACGGTGCAGCCGAAGACCACTGCGCCTGCCCCCAAGATGAGAGCGCCGATCGCAACCAGTTCAATTCCGGTTCGTGTCGCCAGTGCGGCACCCGAGTCTGAAATCCCCGCAGTAACGCGAAGCCCGACGGGCAACTCCAGCTTCCCGGCACCGCTTCCAATCATCATTGCCCGCGCCACGCCCGGTCTTGCGACAGGCACGCTCGGCCCGGTGCCGGGCGAGGCTCCTTCACCGGCCTCGACCATGGCCTACGCTGATCCTTCGCGCGGTCCGCCACCAACAACACTGGGCGCGCAAGCCGTCGCCATGGAAAATAGCACCCGTCCGTCCGCTCCAGAAACAACGCGGCTTGCCTCCGCATCCCCAGAACTCGCATCACTAAACATCGCCGCGAAGTCCATCCGTAGCGGGTGGATCATCCAGGTCGGCGCGCTAGACAGCGAAAGCGAGGCACGCCAGCGTCTTGGGGCCGCCCGCGAGAGCGCCCGGCATTATCTCAGCGGTGCAGACCCCTTCACCGAACCCTTCGCCAAGGGCAGCAGGACCTACTACCGCGCGCGTTTTGCTGGTCTCAACCAGAGCTCGGCGGAAGCCGCCTGCAAGACGCTCAAGCGTGCGGACATCAGCTGCGTGGCAATTCGCAACTGATCCTCGCCTCTTCTTCGATCACGACAAAAGCCCGCAGCAGCCTGCGGGCTTTTGTTTTGCCCATCGTCGGCTTGAAAACCATTTTTCAAGGTTTGCTGTCTAAAAACTTAACTTCATGAACGACCACGCCGAATTCAATGGCGGGCGATCCGGGGCTCACGCAGAGAACGACAAACGCCGCTCCGTCGGTTGCGTTCTGTTGCGTGGAGTTAGCGTTGATGCGTTCGAAGAAGAGTATCCTTGGCCTCGTTGACCCGAGCCGCGAGGTACGTCGAGCCCCCCTGGTCGGGATGCAGTTTCTTCATCAGCCCTCGATGAGCGCGGCTGATTTCGTCGCGCCCAGCGCCTCGCTGCAGGCCAAGGATCTGATAAGCCTCCTCCGCCGTCATTTTACCGCTCGACGTCGCGCGGCGAGCCTCGCCGCGACCCCATCCTGCCGTTGCGTCCTGCGCGTCTTCGCGCCATCCGGGAAACCGGCGGTCAAGATAACTTTCCAGAAGGGCCCGGCTCGGATCATCGAAAGCTCGAGCGAGCGCCAGAAGCTCAGCCAGAGTGAAGTCGCTGAGTACGCGCCCCGTTTCGGCTCCAGACATCAAACGCCCGTCAACCGCACCGGTATGAAGGTCGAACGTCAGCTCTATAAACTCAGTCCTTATCTGAGATTTCTGCCCATCTGATCGGACTGCAGGGCGGCCCCAGCCCCGAAAGGCGTTGCCCAGCGACGCTCCGAACGGCGACCAGCCCAACAAGCCCGCGCCGAAAATTGCGACCGGGATAGCCACGGCAAGTTCGCCGCGCGCGCCGATGAAGGCCGCAAACGCCAAAGCAAAAATGCCGCCCGCAATCTTGGCCAGGCGCACGAGGTACTGTGGATTTGCGTTCCGGAATGCGTTCAGCGCCATATAAATGAGCGCCAGGGCGACAACACCGGTAATAAGAGCAGCCATCATGAAGTCCGCAATTGATCGCTCATTATAGAACGATCATTTGCGTTCTACAGCGTTGCCGCCTCAAGCACCGAGCGGCCTTATATCGCCGATATCAAAGTTCGATAGGAACCGCCAGACGTGAGATCAGCGCGGCGAGTTCTATGAGCCGGGTCTCGTCGTGGCCTTCGATTGCGGTGGCAAGGCGCTCGACACACTCGTCGTCTGTCATCGTCTGCAACAGAACGTTGTTAATTAGAGGAACGACGTTCGAAGGCGTCTCATAGGAACTGAGCGAACCGGACATCACGACCACCTCTCTGTTGTCACCAGCTCAGAACCAAGCAGATGTCATGCCAACGGTTCCGGGGACCGCAGCTTTTCCCGCAGCAATGTTTGCGAAGCGACGAAAGTCGTGCCGCGCCCAAATGGATTTGAGAAGAACAGCCAGGTTCTAGGGGTCGGGAACCGCGATATTGTCGGTAGCGACAGGCGACAAGTCGCTGTTTCCCCTGTCGTCCAGAAACTTTCCGAGGGTATCTTCAATCCTTGTTTTCAGGGTCTCAGGCCCACGATCACTCATATCTGTGTGCCGAAACTTCGTATCGACGATGGTGACGCCCGTCTTCTCGCAAATTTCCGGGCTCGGTACGACGCCTGGATCCGGCACGAAATTCGGATCTTCCGACCGGAAGGACAGGATCTTGAACGTGCCCTGCAGCGGTACGCGAAGGTTATCTAAGGTGATAACTTTCGTGACCATCTCGGGATGGATTTTGGCGAAATACATTGCGATATCGCCGCCATTCGAATGGCCGACCAAAACGACATGCTCGTAATTGGCATGCGGCTGACGCTTCTCCAACTCGTTCAGTACAAACATGATGTTCTCAGCGCCGCGCTGATAGACCGGCATGCGCCCGACAAAAAGCTCACCCGGCTTTGTCATCAGAGGCGCGTCGGTCGAAAGATCGTGCTGGATACTGATGGCAAGGTAGCCGCGCGCAGCAAAAAAATTGGACAGGAAGGAATATTCGGTAAAACGGACCGTATTGCCGTGATTGATCACCACCACGGGCATTGTCAGCATCCCGGCGTCGGCCCGGATCTGAACGTCCCGTCTGACCGCGATATCCACGTCGACCGGCCGTTTGCGGACCGTGTCGTACAGAAGCACCATTTCGTGGCGGATGCCCCAATGAACTGCAGCAAAATAAGTGATCCCGAGCGCAGCAATGAGCGCAGCCAACACCCCCAGGGTCACCGCCAGCACCTGCCGACGGGGCCTGTGAACACGATCGCTACCGGCGACCGGATTGGTCAGCTCTGCAGTCATGCTTCCTAGCTAATCATATTTTTGCGAGGTGGGAATAACTTTTCGACTGCTAGTTTTATTAACTTTTGGAAACAGCAGGAAACCTTAAAAAATCCTATGCTATCAAGCCGTGAGTATCGAGCGGCACGTCAATCTGAGAGAACCATTCGGCCCGATTTGCGGCCCGCCGGCGTCCCCGCTCGTCCAAGGGCAGTTTAAGGACTCGGAGGAGATTCGTGACCTCGTCCCGCGCCGTCAGATGCGCCAGGCTCGGTCTTGTTCCCAGCGTCGCTTCATCCAGCTCGTCAAGAGCCGTCAGCCCGCGGGGAAAGAATTCCCGATAGACAACACGCTCGGCAAAACCGTCGACCGGACGAAAGCCGAGCCGAAACGAGAGCTGATCGAGGCCATCGGCTATGAGCTGCTTGTTTCGCGATCCCAGCATCGAGAGGCGGTTCCGAACGACGATCCAATCCATCGACGCGCCGTCGACGTTGCGGCGGTGTTTGCGCGCCTCACGCACCATCGACGCATAATGGCTTTCCCCTGTCACCGTGTAGCTGGTCGGGTCCACAGTGCCGAGCACATCGAAATCAAGAAAGCTGTCGTTTAAAGGCGTAACCAGGGTATCGGCCATCGAATGAGCCAACCGCATCAGATAACTGTCCGAACCCGGCGTATCGATCACAATGAAATCATAGGCCTGCTCGAAGGCGCTGATAGCGGCCGAGAATTGTCCAAATTCGGACATCTCGTTCTCGCCGATCTGCATGCTGCTGCCGATCTCGAGGCAGCGGTGGTCGGGAAGCTCGAGGTCGATACCGGTTCGCCGTGCCCAAGCCCTGCGATTATCGATATAGCGCGTGAAACTTTTTTGCCGGCAATCGAGATCGACGGTGGCGACACGCTGACCTGCCTTCAAAAGCGCCACAGCGATATGAAGCGCCGCGGTCGATTTGCCTGAGCCGCCCTTCTCATTACCGAGCACCACAACGTGCGCAGAATTTGACCGCCCAAGATTCGCCTGCAAAAGCATCGCGCACTCCTGTGGATATCTTCAAATCAAGGCGGGCTGCGGTCAAGCGAAATGCGCAAACGCTATCGTCATGCTTCAGTCCCGCGTCAGTTTGCACGATTGCGATGCAAGGGTCGCCCAAAGCTGCGAGAAAATGCTACTTCTCGTCGCTGACCGGTTTTCTTTCATCCCCTCCACCCTTTAGTTGTCTGACCGATATGCCCAAAACCCCTTCGATCGTACGCACACTATCCGCCTTGCATCGCGCCACCGATAGTCTTCGAAAGCGGAATGCAACAGTCGCACTCGTTCCCACCATGGGAGCACTGCATGACGGGCATATGTCGCTGGTCCGCCAGGCCAAGCAGCGTGCAAAAAAAGTCGTGGTGTCGATCTTCGTCAATCCCGCGCAGTTTGCTCCGCACGAAGACTTCGGCTCATACCCTCGTACCTTGAAGGCGGATACGGCGAAGCTTGCGGAAGAAGGTGTCGACCTGATCTGGAATCCGGACGCAATCGTCATGTATCCGGACAGCTTCGCTACCCGCGTCGATGTCGGAGGACCTGCAACGGCCGGCCTTGAAGACCGTTTTCGCCCGCACTTTTTCGGCGGCGTCGCGACCGTCGTCGCGAAGTTATTTTCACAGGTCCGTCCCGATATTGCGGTCTTCGGCGAAAAGGACTTTCAGCAGTTGAAGGTCGTGACCCAAATGGCCCGTGATCTCGATCTTGGCGTCCGTGTCGTCGGAGCGCCAATCATGCGTGAGCGCGACGGCTTGGCGATGTCCTCGCGCAACGTGTACCTGTCGTCCGACGAGCGTAAGACCGCCCCGGTACTGTTTCGGGTCATGAAGCAAACCGCAAAACAATTGCGAGCCGGCCAAAACGTCGCGGACGCACTCGCCGACGGATCCCAATCGATCACGGATGCCGGCTTCAAGCTCGATTATTTCGAGGCACGTGACGCCGAAACGCTGGCTCCGGTCGCCAACGTCACCGCGCCCGCACGGCTGCTGGTCGCAGCCCGCATCGGGACAACGCGCCTGATCGACAATATCAAGGTCTAGAGCAGGCCGAGTTCACGCAGCTCCTTGCGCATGGCTTCGGGCATATCCGACAGGCTCTCAGCGGAGCCCTTGAGATCGGGCGGCGCGCTTTTGGCGTCGAGATACCGCCAGCCTTGAAAGGCGCGCATCGGCCGCGGCGAGACAGCAACGAGCTTTGTCTGCATCACGAGACGGCAGCGGCCAATCCCGTCCTTGTCACGGAAGGGCTCAACAGCCAGCAATTTCTGCCTGGCGGTGATTTCGCCCTTGATGACCCAGTAGATCGAACCGCCGTCCAAAAGCTCTGTCTCGCGCTTCGGCGTCATTCGGGTGATATGGACGTGGTGCGCCGGCTCGCCCCGGGCACGCGCTGCGGCCGCACGTTCGGCAACCCATTCCTTGTGGTCTGAAAACGATGTCGCACCGACGGACAGCTTGATGAGATGCAGAGGCATGGCACCCTGAAATAATCCTTCTGCGATTTCGATCAACGCCGCTGAACGGCTTTCACCGGTTATCCTCAGCAGACGGCACGGTCTCGGTCGCCGCAGGCGGTGCAAGCGAACGCGGTTTTGACGGCTTCTTCTGGCCGGTCGAGGTTGCTTTCGACGTCTCGTCCCTGCCGTCGCCCCTTGCAGGGACGGAGGCAGCGGAGGGCTCAGGCGCCATGATGTTGATCGGGGGAATGGAGCTTGAACTGGCGGGGAAATCGCCGGAAACGGGCTTGCCCGGCGGCACATTTCCCGACGGCGGAAGCGCTGGCGCCACACCCGTCGATGCTATCGACGGCACAATCGGCACGGCGCTGTTCCATCCCGGTGCGTACTGCGCCACCAGCCGCTCATAGACGCGTCCATCCATGTTTGTGGTGATGGACGCGGTGTTGGTCAGTGACTGGAAGAACGCACATTTTGACAGGGTACAGCCGTCGCGAACCTGTAAGACGTGGGCGACCATACCGAACCGGTCACGCTCCACGGCACGCCGCAGCATCCGCAGTTCCGGCGACAGCATCCGATCGCCATCCGCAACACTCCCATAGGAAGCGAGCTTGCTGATCTGCGAAGCGGTGTAAGAAACGGCGGCAGCCGTGGATTCGGCCGAGGCGAACACCGCCTTCTCACAAGCGGCACCGACACTGTCGCCGGCGAGTTCATCCAGACATGCCAGTGACGCAGCCGATGGCACCGGCCAGCCCGAATTCTGCACCATCTCGCGCACCGAGGAGACGCGCAGCATCGCCGCGACGGCAATTCCCACAGCCAGAAGTGTGATGACGGCCAATGCGCCGTTGGCGACCGACTTCTCCGCGCGCAGCAGCGTGATGAGAAGCACCAGCGCGAACAACGCAGCCGCGAGGATTGTCAGCCACATTGGGAAGTTCGGCGATTGCCAAAAGCTGGAAACGGAAGCAAGCCCTGCCCGGTTCATGCGCAATATTCCTACGGCGGCCGCGGATCAACGGGAGGTATCGGGCGGGTGGGCCGCTGCGCGGCGACCCAAGTTCATCACACTGCAGCGAGCTGGCTTTCGCGCGCCACGCGCTCAAAGGCTTCTGTCGAGCTCTTGATGCGGTACTGATAATCGTCGCCTTCGGTCGGAAGCAACCGGATCACTTCATAGGTGCCGGTCGCAGCTGGGCGCGACACGTTGCTGGCTGTGAAATAAACAGTCTCACCAATTCCGAACTTATGCTTCAACGCTCTGCTCCATAACTCGAACGTCTGCCGAGACGACCTGAAAACCGGTTTTGGCAGAATGTGGAGGTATATCATGCGGATGCATCCAAAGCCAGCCGGACACAGCATAGCAAATCCGCAAATTACGCAAGCATATCAGCGAGATAAGTTAATTTTAGTGCCCAAAAGCGTGGCGTTAAGGGACAAATGACGAACAACGCGATCAGGCGGTATGCGGCAGAGTTCCACCTGGGCTCGCATGATCAACGGCCGACGGCAGCAACTGAGCCAGGATCGGTCCAACCTGATCGATTGGAATGTTGAACCGCGCGGCCAGCTCCTTCACCTTCTCGTTGCCCAGCGCTTGCTGAAGTTCCTCGGAGGTGATCGGGATATTCTGGCCGGTGCCGATCCATGACTTCACCTGATTTCCAAAGCCTGCCTGTTCGAGCTTGTTGACCACCGCCGTCAGTCCGCCCTGACTGCCGTTGCCCATCACTTCGCTCAAGATCACGGGGGCAGCCGCGGTGCTGATTTCACCCAGCATGCTTTTCAGTTCGGGCGAAATATTCAACGAGTCCAAAAATCCCATCGCGATCTTCCTTCCCATTCGGATTCCGGAAATCCAGACCGCGAAGGCCTTTCGGCGTCAAGGAGAATTGAAGCGGCCGGAACCACAATTTTGTCAAATCGCACATTGTGACGATTTGGTGTCTGCGGCTGGTGCGTCTCAATCCTGCTCGAAGCGTTCGATCACCAGCGTTTCAGCGAGCCCGCCCGCTGTCCATTCCGCGAACGCGGGATGGCTCCACATCGCATCCATGTAGACACGCACCTCGGGCTTCACGTCGATGGCGTATGTGCGCAACCGGTGCACCACCGGCGCGTACATCGCGTCTGCCGCGCTGAAGGCTCCAAACAAGAAAGGACCATCCGCTCCGTAACGCTTGCGACAATCGATCCAGATCTCCTGCACTCGCGCGATGTTGTCCTTCGCATCCTCCGACAATTCCTTGGCGCGAATGGGCCGGTGAATGTTCATGCCGCATTCCTTACGCAGCGGGCCGAAGCCGCCGTGCATCTCGGCACTGATCGCGCGGGCATGCGCCCTCGCCGCTGCATCCCTGGGCCACAAACCCGCGACCGGAAATTTCTCCGCCAGATATTCGATGATCGCGATCGAATCCCACACCGCGACGTCACCGTCGACCAGCGCGGGCACCTTGCCTGACGGCGTGACGTCCAAAATCCGCTGCTTGTCCTGCGCTCCGGTGTAAAGCGGGATCACGACCTCCTCGAAGGGAATGCCTGCGGCTTTCATGGCCACCCACGGCCGCATCGACCACGACGAATAATTTTTGTTGCCGATGTACAGAACCAAACCCATAGCCGACTCCCGTTGCGGCGCGGACCATGCCATGGGCGCCGCCGCTCCTTCAACCATCCGCCGCAGCCTCGACTCGCGGATAAATTTCATCGAGATCGACGGATCGCCGCCAGCCTGTGGCTGGCTGAGCTCTCAACTCATTTTCGGTTTGAGTATTTGCGGATTTGCACGGCTGCGGCACGTGTCGCACCCGGCGGAAGGAAACCGAAAATCGGATCCGGCGTTATCCCGGTCGGATAAAGGATTCAGGCCATGAAAAACATCATCGGAAGGCTGTCGTTCGCTTTGCTGCTGTGCGCGCCAGTCACGGTCTACGCCCAGACGCCGGATAATCCTCCCGCGACTGCAGTTGCTCCCACACAGCCGGCAACCTCAGTGCCGCCTTATACGGTCGGCGAGTCTGCGGACCGGCCGGTGACCGTACCACCCCCGGGCGTTACCCCTGCGCCGGGCTATGATGGGATCAGTACGCGAGCCAGGGATCAGGCCGACCACATCCGCTGCGTTCCTGGTGCTGCCTGCGAAACGGACGGTACATTCAGAAACGTCGACAAATAGCTCGCGGAACGATCACTCTCGGCCTTGCAAGACGAGGCGCGGTGCGGCATGTCCGGGTCATGTCTCATTCAGATTCGTCTGCAAGCCCGCTTTCCATAAATGATCTTTCCCGCCTGCCGCTCGAAGATGCGATGCTATCGGTGCTGTCCGGGGCCGATCGCAAAACGCTAGGCGCGCCGGAAATTGCCCACGCCATTGCCGGCGCGGACAATTGGCACGCACTGTTGTCGCCTATCCGTAAGGCCGCCGTGGTGCTTGCTCAAACCGGGCGGCTCATCATTTATCGCCACGGCAAGCCCGTAGATCCGAAAGACTTCCGCGGCGTTTATCGCCTGGGTCTTCCGCGGCAGGACTAGGATGTAACGACGCGCGTGAACCAACGGCGCGTCGGGATCAAACACCTGCGGGTTCCTTGGCCCTCGAAGGCTTGTTCGCCGAAGGCGACGATTTTGCATGAGCTGTCTTGGCGCTCACTTCGACAAAACTCGCGCCGAGCCTGTCACCGAAGCGCCACCGCGCATGGCACAGACGAGTAACTTTCGGACCGAGTTGAAGCAGAAAAAATTTCTTGATCACCATGTCGTTGACGATCAGCCCGACACCGCCTTGCGAGATGTCTTCAACGACGCACCGTTCACCAGCACCATCCGGATCCGTGTAGACAAAAGCCGGAAGACGAACGGCAATCCGGCGATGCTTACGTCTCTCGGTAATAGTGTCGTCTCGTCTGGCCATCATACTCACGGCATTCCTGGTATACTGAATACCAGTCACACCTTGCAGGTTTTATAAGCGGCTTTCTAAACTTTTACGAGAGTCTGTTTCACACTCTCCCGAACCAGGCCGCCCATCCGCTCCGCATCTTCCGGTCAGCGATAAGACCGTCGACGCTGAGGTTGTTCTCGCGCGAACGCATAGCGCGGATTGATATTGCAATACGCAACACGACCCGATGCCGATGCCTGACACTGGGCGTAGGTGCTGTAATAGCAGTCACCGGCCGTATCGTTGTTCTCGTACAGGCAGTACTTGTAATCGCGCGCCTCGGCAGGCTTGGCTGACATCAGCGTAGCCGCGGCAGCAGCCAACCCCAGCGGGATGACGAGAAATCGCATGTCCGTTACTCCTGCTCCGGAAATATAACTCAGGCTCATCAGATAATCGCCTGACGAACATCCTGTTCCGCAGCCGCCCCTTGAGTCGCGTGGCATACGCGCGTGGACACAACCGCGCGTATGCCTCGCGCTCGGCACGACTGCTTTTAACCGGGGTGTCGGAGTTTGCAGCAGTGCCTCAATGTGGGATACGCCATTGCCGCGCATCCATTACAGCCGCTGCAGGCACTTTCACCATGACTTTAATGTGATGGGATACGATGCACGATGACACATCATCACGCATCGGCTGAGAGTTACGGCGCCGGGAAAAACGCGCTGCTACGGCCGGCAACGCGATAGCCTGCCAATCCGATCCATTCGTGAACAGCCATATCGAGCCGATGCAGACCATCGCTGATCGATTCGAACGGAGTCCATGCATCGCGCCAGCCGCGAGTGCGCCAATCGACAGGATAGGCATGAACGTCAAATCCGGCAGCGCGGAACGAGCCGATTGCGCGCGGCATATGATAGGCCGAGGTCACGACAAGCCAGTAATCGCCCGGCTTCGGTTTCAACAATTCCTTGCTGAAAAGAGCATTCTCGAAAGTGGTCCGCGAGCGGTCTTCCAGAATGATCCGGTCTTTCGGGATGCCGAGCCCTTCGAAAAACTTCCCGGCATAGGTCGCTTCGGAAAGCCTGCGATCGAACAGGCTGGCATTGCCGCCGGTGAAAACGAACTTGGCATTCGGATAGCGTTGCGCCAGTTCAACGCCTGCCGTCATCCGCTCCGCCGCGCCATTCAGTTCGGGCATCTTCCGCGCTTCGGACAGATCGGGATAGATTGCGCCGCCAAGCACGATAATGCCGGTGGGCGCCTGTTGAGTCTGCTGCCAGGCAGGAAACCGCTCCGTCAGCGGAAGAAACAGCAAATTGCCGAGCGGAGAAAACCCGCCGATCACAAGCAGTGCGACGCCCAGCGCGGTCACTCCGCGTCCGCATGCGCGCCAGCGCGTCAATAGAAGCAAAACGCCGATCACGCAGACCAGCGCGATGACATTGGATGGCGTGGTGAGAAATCCGAATATCTTTGAAGCAACGAAGAACATGGAACCCCGGCCGGCTGTCACTCAGGCAGCCATAGACTAGTCCCAGTCCGGCGCAAATCCGAAATTGACGATGCGGCCCTGGTTCGATCCCATCGCAAAAATCTCATTCATCTCGTCATCGCTCAGTTCAAAGTCGAAAATATCGATGTTCTCCGACAACCGCTCGATCTTCGATGTTCGCGGAATTGCGACAGCGCCCTGCTGGACGAGCCAGCGCAGACAAATTTGCGCAGGCGACTTGCCGTATCGCTTCCCGATTTCGGCAATCGCCTTGTCGTTCTTGATACGGCCCTTGGCGATCGGGCTGTACGCCACCAGCGCAAGGCCATGCTTGCCGCAAGCGTCGATCACCTTGGTCTGATCGAGATAGGGATGGTACTCGACCTGATCGCACACCAGTGGTTCGGGGCATTTCGTCACCGCCTGCTCGATCAACGCGACGGTGAAGTTCGAAACACCGATATGGCGTGCCAGCCCCATCGCCTTGGCGTGCGCCAGCGCACCCATTGTTTCTCCGAGCGGTACATGCGGATTCGGCCAATGCAAGAGCAGCAGGTCAACCTCATTGAGGCGGAGCCGCGAGAGACTTTCCTTGACCGAGCGCTCAAGATCGTTTGGCGCAAAATGCGTGGTCCACACCTTGGTCGTGATGAAGACTTCGCTGCGCGGCACCCGCGAGGCGCGCAAGCCATCGCCGACGCCACGCTCGTTTTCGTAAATTTGCGCGGTATCGATATGGCGATAACCGAGCCTCAATGCCTGCTCGACAACGCGGGCGGTGGCGTCGTGCAATTCCCAGGTGCCCAGCCCAAGAACCGGAATTCTTGCGCCGTTGGCTTCGACAAACTGCATGACGAGGCTCCCGATGTCGTCTCCGCGCGGGCAAAGACCCGGCAGAGTATTCAATCACAGGCCATCGCTGGAACGATCGCATATTTCGAAATGACAGCTCCTCATTTTCGCGGGGAGCGTCATCATTTCGTGTTTACCCGCGCGGCTGACCGGCCAGCGCTGCGAACACCATGTCGGGCGCGTGAGCAATCACGGCCAGCAACGCGCGCGCAGGACCGCGCGGCGAGCGTTTGCCTTGCTCCCAGTTCCGGATCGTCTCGATCGGCACGCAAAGCTTGGTGGCGAATTCGGCTTGGGTCAGCTTGGCACGCAGGCGCAATTCGCGCACGGCGGGGACCGATTCAGCAGAGACGGCGATGACCCGCGGTTCGGCGAGCGGCGTCTCCTGCCCGTCCACCACTTCGACGATCCGTCCATCCGCTTTCAGACGCAGGCGCCTCATGAGCCGTCCCAATTTGATGACGGCGCGATGGTCGGGCATTTATGGTTAAGGCCGGGTTAACTTATTTCAGTCCGAACCACAGGCTCGCGATCCCGAGAAACGAGAAGAAGCCGACCACATCCGTGACTGTTGTAACGAATGCGCCCGAGGCGACCGCAGGATCGGCCTTGATCTTGTCGAGGCCGATCGGGATCAGAATTCCTCCCAAGGCGCCGGCGAACAGATTGCAGATCATCGCCAGCCCGATCACGAAGCCAAGACCAGGCTCCTTGAACCATGCCACCGCTCCAATGCCGGTTATGACGGCGAACGCGACACCGTTGAGAAGTCCGACCATGCACTCGCGCATCACGATACGGACCGCGTTGAACGCACCGAGCTGCCGTGTCGCGAGCGCACGGACGGCCACCGTCATCGTCTGTGTCGCCGCGTTCCCGCCCTGGCTGGCGACGATCGGCGCGAGCACCGCGAGTGCGACCATCTTCTGAAGCTGATCCTCGAACAGGCCGAGCACCGAGGACGCGAGGAAAGCGGTCGCAAGATTGACCAGCAGCCAATTGAACCGGCCGCGTGTCACGGTCAGAACGGTATCGGACAACTCTTCCTCGCTGCTGACGCCACCCAGCGCCTTGATTTCGTCGTCGGCGTCGGCCTCGATCACGTCCACCACGTCGTCGATGGTGATGACGCCGACAAGCCGGTCGGCCTCGTCGAACACCGGCGCGGAGATCAGATTGTACTTGCCGAACATGCGGGCAACGTCGGCCTGATCGTCCAAAACGGAGACGCGGTGACGCTCTTCTTCGATCAGATCGGCGATCGGCTCGGGCCGCCGCGCGCGCAACAGCACGTCCAGCGGAACGGCACCCTTCCAGTGATGGTCGGCGTCCACCACATAAACTTCGTAGAAACGATCCGGCAGATCGGCGGTATCGCGGACGTGCTCGATGACCTGGATCACGGTCCAGTCCGGCGGAACGGTGATGAATTCGGTTTGCATGCGCCGCCCGGCAGAGTCTTCCGGGTATTCGAGGCTGCGCTCGAGGACCACACGCTCCTGCTGCGGGATGTGCTCGAGGATTTCCTCCTTGTCTTCCTGATCGAGGTTCTGGAGCAGTTCGACCGCGTCGTCGGATTCCAATTCGCGGACGCCCTCAGCGACCGTCTCCGGCTCCAGTTCCTCGAGGATTTCCTCGCGGATGGTGTCGTCGACCTCGTTCAGCGCGGAGAAATGGAAGTCGGTTCCGGCAAGCTCGATCAGCCGCGGCCGCAGATCCGGCTCGAGCGCCTCCAGCAGGTCGCCGACATCGGCTTCGTGGAGGTCTGCGATAATCTCGGACAGCAAATCGGCGTCGTCCCGCCGGACAGCGTCTGACACCAGTTGGACAAAGTCGGCGCGGATAATGCCATCTTCATCCCGCATCGGATGTTTTTCGAGTAGAGTATCCGGCGCATGTCCCGGCCCGGCCACATCCTGGAGGTCCGCCATGTCATGCTCCGTGAGTTGAAAGGAATCGAGAAAGTGTTGCGCAGGCGAGGCCGCATTAGCCAATCGGAAAGACCCATGGCAACGCAAATCTGCGACAGCTCCAGCGTGACACGTGTCCGTGACGCCCGCGGGCCCGCGCGCCGTTTCAAACACATTCTCATTGCGGTTTTTATGACGGCTCCGGTGCTCGCCCACGCCGCCGACTGCCCGCGCGAGGGAACGCTGGGGACCAGCCGCACGCTGGTCGTCGACACCAAGGAAAGCCCGCGGGTTGGGCTGAAAAGCTTTCCGCATACTCTGGCGCTTGAAGACAAGGAGGTCGTGCTGACCTTCGACGATGGCCCCCTGCCCGCGACCACCAACAAGATCCTCACGGCACTTGCGGCGGAATGCGTGCAGGCGACATTCTTCATCGTCGGACGCAATGCCCAAAGTTATCCGCAGATCCTGAAGGCGGAAATCAAGGCCGGCCACACCATCGGCAACCACACATGGTCGCACCAGATGCTGGACCATCTCGACGAGACCCATGCGCTGGAGGAGATCAACAAAGGGTTCGCGGCCGACGATGCGGCACTCGGCGCGTTGAAGCCGGCGACCGCGCAGTTCTTCCGCTTTCCGTATTTCGCATCCACGCCCGCGCTGCTCGACAACCTCCAATCGCGGGGAGTTGTGGTATTCGGCGCCGACCTTTGGGCCAGCGACTGGCTGCCGATGACCCCGCAACAAGAGCTGGAATTGCTAACCCAGCGGCTGTCACAGGTCCGCAAGGGCATCATCCTGCTGCACGATACGAAGATCCACACCGCGGCGATGCTTCCGGCCTTCCTGCGCTACCTCAAGACCAACGGCTACAAGGTCGTTCATGTGGTGCCCGCCCCGTTGAAGGCAGCGTCTGCCGCCCCGGCGGGCAACTCGCTGGCCGCGAACGCACCTCAAGGCCACACCGGCAATTAACCCCGTGTTCATCGGCCATATCGCACTTTTCCGCCAGACCAAACCTTGGTACGGGAGACTCATGGCGCGATTCATTTCCCCAACGCTTGTCGGCCTCATCGCGGCGGCGGCGCTGTTTTCCGGGACCGCACGCGCCGGCGATTGCCCCGGCAATCCCGATGCGCTCGGCACCTCCCGCACGCTGGTTGTCGATCCGACGCAACACCCGCGCATCGGCACGATGCAGTATCCCGAGACGCTGCCGCTCGCCGACCATGAAGTGGTGCTCACATTCGACGACGGCCCGCTCACCAAGCACACCAAGCCGATCCTCGCGATGCTGGACGCCCAGTGCGTGAAAGCGACGTTCTTCGTGGTCGGCAAAATGGCGCAGGCATATCCGGAGATGTTGCGCGAGGTGCAGGCCGCAGGTCACACCATCGGCACCCATACCCTGAGCCATCCGCTGCGCATGAACCGGATGTCGATTGACCAGAACATGGCCGAAATCGATGGCGGCATCGCCGCAGCGACCGCCGTGCTCGGTGATCCGTCGAAGGTCGCGCCGTTCCTGCGCATCCCGGGCCTGCTACGATCAACCGAAGTCGAGGACTATCTGCAGTCCAAAGGCATTATGACCTGGAGCGCGGATTTTCCAGCGGACGACTGGCATCGCATCTCGCCCGCCCGCGTCGCGCAACTGGCTATCAGTCGTCTTGAGGCGAAAGGGCGCGGCGTGCTGCTGCTGCATGACATCCAGCAGCGGACGCAGACCGCGCTGCCCACCATCCTGCGCGAACTGAAAGCCCGCGGCTATCGCGTCGTGCATGTCGTCCCCGCCACGCCGGATCGTCCGAAGACTCCGACCCAGCCGTGGCAGTGGCATCTGCACCCAGTCGAACCGGTGATAGCCGCAGGTAACGGAATGCGGTTCAGCTTTGCGCCGCAGACAATCCGGGGGACAAGCAAACAAAACGCCATGGCCGCTATTCCGGCGATTCCGCAGAAGACGGCCCGCAAAGGGCCCATGCTTTCGCCAATCTGGGGGACCGCGGCCCTCGCCGGCGACGACGAGATCATGTCGGTGGTGCTGTCGCCCCTGCCCAAGACTTTCCGGTTTGTCGAACCAAGCGGTGCTGCGATGCGGAATCTCGCTGGAAAATCAGGCGCTCCCGCCGAGTAGCCCGGTGCGGCAACAGGCTTCTGTCCCTTGATATCCGGCACACTGATCCTAGGTCGTAGAGGACATGAAACAGTCCGAGATTTTCAGGGAAAACGCCGAGAACTGCCTGCGCCTTGCCGAAAATGCGAAGGACGAGGCGGCGCATAAACGCTACTGCCGGATGGCGGAAGCGTGGTTCGCTCTGGCGCGCGAGCAGGACTGGCTGGACGGCGAGGAATCCCCGGTCGCCGCCTGAACCGGGCTTGCCGATGCTCTCCCACATTCCGCCCGGCGCCGGATCGTGACCGCTTTCGCCTGTGCGAACCCGTCAGGCGCGGCTTTTGCATGCTTTACATCGTACCTGTCGGGATTACGCTCGTTGTCTGCGTAACGTCTCGACGCCACCTCTGGATGGGAGCATGAGAACCCGCCTCATACTTGGACTGGCCCTGGCGCTGTTCCTGGCATTGTTCTGGTTCTTCACCGGCTACCGCCCGGCGGCAGCCGAAGACTTGACACATCAAGAGCTGACAAATCTCGAACCCGCTGTCGCAGAGACGCCCGTCGAAGGGGCCTCTGC
Organism: Xanthobacteraceae bacterium; assembly: GCA_019750915.1. Classification (GTDB taxonomy): domain Bacteria; phylum Pseudomonadota; class Alphaproteobacteria; order Rhizobiales; family Xanthobacteraceae; genus Afipia. Next base: position 2,776 of record JAIENY010000037.1, on the reverse strand, counting down.
CGGCCAGCGCGTTCGAGAGCAACCGCCATCGAGTTTCGAGATCGCAGCACGCTCACGCGGCACACCTGATTTTCCAGGCCTCAACATCATCTGGATCACCCCATGGGGCGATCGCGAGGACGCCAACATCTGGCACAACGTGGTCGTGCATCAGTCGGAAGGTCCAGCAGGTTCGGCTTACGCCAACGCGCTGGCTCAGGCGGCCCGTCCCGGCAAGCGCGGCGCGAGCATCTGGGTGGAAACCGACGGCACCGTGTACTGGGCCACCGGCGAATGGGCGACGCCGAGCCACGTCCGCTCCGGCAACCGCAATGACAACCACTACATCGGCAATGCCGACACCTATCAGCTTGTGCCGAACAATGATTCCATCGGCGTGGAATTCGTAGGCAACTATCCCAATGTCAGGAAGCCGCCCACCGAGGCGCAGATCGAGGCCTGGCGGATTCTCGTTAAAATCCTGCAGACGCGATACGGCATCCCGACGGACCGAATCTTCGCCCACAACTGGGTCGACTACAAGGACCGGCGTTACTGCGAAGGCTGCATGCTCGCCTCGATCGTGCGCAAGGCAACCACCGAAGTTGCGCTTCAGGAACCGGCCAGCAAACCCGACCAATAGCTGGTCTGTGACGGAACCTGAGTGGTTCCGAGGCAGACATGTGTTCAGGCGCCGAGCTATGACGCACCGACGGACCTTCCCCTCCCGCACCGCAATAGTCTTTTTAGAAAATGAACTTATATTCAATCAGATGACGCGAAATGATTCGAAATTCATATCTTTAGCTGGAAATTCATTCGGCCATCGATTTGGCGCACCCGAACTGGACATGGGCACCGCGCAAAGCTGGCACCGATTTTGGACGCTCGACGAAGGCACGCGTGTCCGTGTGCGGCAGATCGCGCCTTCCGACGGCCCCAAGATCCGGGACATTCTGCTGCGCTCGGACCCGGCCGATCTTCGCTCGCGTTTCTTCGAGACAATCAAGGAATTTCCAGACGAGATGATCCAGCGGCTGACGCGAGTCGATCCAGATCAATTGATCGCCTTCGCTGCGTTCGAAGAGAAAACCGCCGACATCGTCGGCACCGTCAGGGTTCATCGCGACCGAACCGGAAAGGCAGGCGAGTTCGCGATCCTGGTTCGATCCGACTTCAAGCATAAAGGGCTTGGCCGCGACCTGATGGGTTTGATGATTGAACATGCAGCCGCCAGCGGCCTGGAATCGATCATCGCCACGGTCCTGATCGAAAACACTCCGATGCTGAACCTGTGCCGTGAGTTCGGGTTCAAGGTGCGCAATGTGGGCTTCGGAGAATATATGGTGATGCTCGACCTCACCGATCCGGCGTCAACGCCGTCAACATTGTCCGCAGCGTCCTGACCTCTCGCGCTACTCCGGCCGACGGAGCCGGCTCATCGCCCAACTGAGCGCCTTGTCACCGCCACGCTTTTTGTGAATGGGATCACATCGCTTGCACGCGAGCGGGCGGCCTCGCCCGATCCAATTGCGATCAGTCACCATCCGCGCGCCGCATCTCATGCAATGGGGTGCGCCGCGATACGCACTCCACAACATCGCGCGCCATGCGGCCGCCGCGATGATGAAAATCACTGCAAGAAGCAGAAAACCGATGGCCGCCATCAACACGGTGCGCTCTCCCTTTGTGGAGAACAAAGCCGATTTTGCAAGCGCTGCGGCGGTACATAGCTGACACTTTCGTTGACGATGAATCTCAACGTTTGCAAAACGCTCCAAAACCGGAGCGCGGATGCAAGAGAATTTTTTAGGCAATGCGGACAAACGCGCGCGACAGATGTGATCGTATGCCGGTTGACATTCCCGCCCATCGACTTCAGCCTCCGATCGAACGCACATAAAGAATGGGGATGATCCTTTATGCGTCGTGAAATCATGCGCATCACGAGCGACACCGAAACCAGTGGGCATCCGATCTATTTTCAAATCTCGAACGGGATGGGCCGGTTTGCATGCTGCGTCATCGCAAACGTGCCGACGCGCGAGAAGGCGATGCAGCTCTTTCAACACAACTGGGAGCGGATCGAGGAGGTCGCGCGGGAGTGCCTTGCCGACCACTCCTTCGAGGCAGGCGAAATCAGATTGCTGATGGCGTAGCCATCTAGCTGCGGCATTGACGGAGCGAGCCGTTCCGCTCCACCATGGCGGAGCGTCAACCTCTCGTCCGGAAGGCCTCATGACCGATAACAGCGCACTCTCAACGCCCGAACTCGAAGACCGCATCGCGATTCTGCGCGACAACATCCGCCAGCTGGTGGAGCAAGCCGCCGGCTCGTCTGGAGCCGCCGACGAGGAGCGCAACGCCGAGCGCATTTCAGAGATGAGTGCGGAACTCGAAGACCTGATCAAGGCGCGGGACTCCCGCGCCAAGACGTAAATCTCGTCAACCGAAACGCTCCGCAAAAAAAAAGCCCGGCACACAGCCGGGCTTTTAGATTCGAATTCCGGACCACGTCAGGAGGGCGAAACCACGCAATCGGCGTCCGCCGTTTTGCGTTTCTTTTTCTTGATTTTCTTCGGCGCGGCGCCCGCCTGTTTCAGGACTTCCGCCTGTGCCCGGAAGGCGGCCGCAAGATTGGACAGCCCTTCCGAATGCGCCGAGCTCGCAGAAGCAAATCGCTCCGCCTTGGCGGCCTGCTTCCTGAATTGCTTTGCAACTTTTGCCAGCGACATCGCTATCCCCTGCCGGAGGTTCCGTGTCTGCATCCCAATGTGCAGCCGGGCGCGTCGTTCCA
>JAIENY010000053.1 GCA_019750915.1 Xanthobacteraceae bacterium | reverse complement strand
CCCGGATTTTATTCTATGTCTTCGTTGCGATCTTCGTGGTCCTGCTGATCCTTGGGTTTACCGTCTTTCGGATCTAAAGATTGGAGGGAGGCATCCGCGATGCCTCCCTCCAATTCGTTCTGCGACACATCTCGTTTGCTAGGCCAAACTGCGACGCTCGCAGGTCCGCGGGTGAATATCATGCAGGAAGACAGCGAGCCCCGTGCGGCAATCGGGGCTACCGCGGACAGACTGTTCGAAAACTTTTTCCTGAACATCATGGGGAAGATTTCCCCAGATCTGCAATGCGGCCTCGCCGAGAAGCTGCACGGCGAGAGATCGATCGAGCGCCTTCGTCATCATCGTTTCCTCTCCAGCAGAAAGGACGCCGCGTGACAGCAGCATGCGGCATCGCTTTTGGGAGCCTAGCCCAAAACGCACTCTATCGCCAGCGAAGCCGCAATGCGACTCAGTGCAAAAGGCGCTAGTCTTGTGTCCGAGGATTCGAATGTCAGAAGCAGTGTCAAAGCCGAAGAACGTCGCGAACCGCCGCAATCAACCCTGGCGCAGCATTGAAGACTGGGCGCTGGCCGTACTGGTCGATACCCACGCTGTCGTCGCGTGCAATAGCCATGGCTTTATGCGCGACGCAGCCGATCCGGACGCCTGGCGGCGGGCTAGCGACGTTGCGGCACATCATCCGTTCCATGGCGCAACATCGCTGGAATGCCTTCAAGCCCTCGATGAGGTGATGCACTCCGTCGGCGATACCTGTCCTGAATGCGACACCGAGGGATAGGCCGATATCACGCCGTGCGCTTACGCGATCGCGTATCCCGTAGCTTCCAGGTAACCCACACCGGTGTGGCTCCCTTCGATACTGACCGGCCCTTCCCAATACGGGATGCTTGTTCCCATCCAGCTCTGCGGATTCAAGGCCGCGATTTTCACCTTCAATCCGCGCGATGGCATTTCAAGCGCCCACTGCGTCGGTACCGAGCGGCCGGCAACCCGGCTTTCGGCGAGCGGCGTCATTGATATCTCCGCCGCCCTGAGATTGTTCGGACGACCGTCCGCATCAATCCAGTTGCCGGAGAGAAAACTCTTCCCGCCATCCTGTCGCAGCCGGAACATCATGACCTTTTCGCCGCTCGACAAATGAAGAGCAATCCAGTCCCAGCCTTTCTGATTGGAGGCCAACGGCTGGCTGCTCCATTCGCGATCCAGCCATGCAGGGCCCTCAACTTCCGTAACGCGACCGTCGAGCTGGATGCGGCCACGAACATCGAAGAACGGTTGGCTATAATAATAAGATGCCTGTCCGGCTTCTGATTTTTGGCTGTAGCCGGCATCACCCTGCAGGACCAAAGGCCGCGACGCAGTGAGATCAAAATTGAACGCGAAATCCTGTCCTGATGCCGAAACTGCGATCGGAGCAAACGTCCGGCCAGACGTTGCATCCGAGCCCTTCATTTCCCAGGCATCGATCCATGCGTGGAATGGATTGGCGACCGCTCCGGCTTGCCCCACACCGCCGCGTGCAACACGCTCAGCAAAACGATGTGTCGTTGCGCTAGTTACGGCCGCATGGCCCAACCAGATCTGCGCGCTGTCCCAGCCCTCGCCGCCCGCATCCGGCGACATCGACTGACGAAACAATGTCCATTGGGCACCGTAAGGAACGGCGTCCTTGTCGCGCAAATTCGCTGTGACATACCACCACTCAATCCGAAACCCTGGATGCGGACCATGATCTGTCGGAAAGCTCAACTCGCGTCCGGGCACGACTTGCTCATATCCGCGGGATTCAGCTCCAAGGCCCGCAAACCCTTGTGCGTGCAACAGTCGTGGTCCTGCCGAAGCAAATAGCAGTCCCTGCGCAAATGCCCGCCGGCTCAGATTCTTCTCAGCGTTCATCGGCAAAAACCTTCACAAGTTGCGCCGGCTTCATGCGGGACAATTTGAGTACGGGAATGATCGCGGAAAAAAAAGCAGCCAGTAGCGTAATGCCGAGAAGCCTGACGATATCCAGTGGAAAGACATGCAGCGGCAGCCGCCATCCGAATGCCTGAACGTTGACCACCGCGAGCAGACACCATCCGACCAGAAGTCCCAGGGGAATTGCAAATAACGCCGTGAAAAACGCCAGCATCAGCATCTGCATCAGTTCAACCGCACCGAGGTTGCGCAACGTTGTTCCCAGCGCCCAGATCGGCGCCCAACTCGGCAGCCGTGCATCGGCCAATGTCAGCAAACTCGTTAGCAGCGCAATCGCCGCGACACCGAGTGTGAACGAGTTCAGCGCCGCGGTGACCGCAAAGGTTCGCTCGAAAATTCGTCGCGACTCCTGCTTGACCACTGTTTGGTCTGCAACCTGACGATCGCTCAACTTGAATTCCGATTTGATCGCCTCGATCAGGCTGGCGCGGTTTTGGGCTGGAACGTTCAGCGCGATGCGCGTGCGCGGCGTCCGTGGAAACTGCTTCAGCAATGCATCGACATCGACTGCAAACTGTCCTCTTGGATTACCGTAATCGGCGTAAACGCCAACGATGCGCACCGGCCAGTCCCCTTTTTCAGTCGGTACCCGCAGCGTGTCGCCGAGCTTAAGACCGGATCGCCGTGCGAACTGCTCGCTAAGGAATGCGGCTTGGCCTCTCGATATCTCACTCCATGCGTCCGGTGCTGCATTCAACAGCGGCCATTTGCTTCGATAACCGTCGTCGGAAGCCAACCCGAACACCTCAACAGGAACGCCCTGGATTGTCGTTTCAGTCCGTGCACCGGGCAGGATCGCAATATGTTCAGGGCGCCGCTGCAACCAGCTTTTCAGGGCGTCTGCTTTAGTATCGTTCTCTACGTCAAGATAGATGTCCGCCGAAAGCCGTCCGTCCAGCCAAGTGAGAAACGTCTCACGAAAGCTGCCGACCATTGTTCCGACGCCAACATTGATCGCAAGTGCCAGCAACAGCGCCATTAACGCCAGCGAGAGGCCCGAAAGCTGCTGGTGGCTGTCAGCCCAGAACCATTTGATCATGGGGCGATTTGAAAAACGCCGGTCGGCATCCCGCTCGCCAATCCCGAGCAGCAGGCTCAACAGGATCGGCAGCGCCAGCGCCGCGCCAAGCATCAAAGCACCGAGCAGCGCGAAACCCGCGGCCAGAGAATTTCCAATGAAATAAAGCGCCACTGCGCCCGTGAACAGCACACCGGCGACCATGCCTTGCCGCTTCAGCACGGTTTGCTGGCTGCGCCGCCACGCCTCGGTCTGAGCCGAGGCGACAATCGACAGTCGCTGCAATCTGACCATCGCATTTGTTGCTGCCACCAGCGTCCCTGCGACCGTCATCACAAGGCCGATGCCCCACCATGACGGCTGCAAGGTCAACTGACCAGGAATCTCGGCGCCGTAGAGACTGCGCAGCGTCGCGGCAACGTTGGGCAGCAGAAGCGCCGCCATCGCAAACCCCGCCAGCATTCCGATCAGTCCGGCGATGAGTGCGAACGATACAAGTTCGGTGATGATGGCGATATTCAATGCCCGCGCCGAGATGCCGCAGGCGCGCACGGTGCGGAAGGTCGAACGCCGCTGCTCAAACGTGAGTCCGATCGCCGAGTTGACGATGAACAGTCCCACCGCGAAAGACAAAAAGCCGAACGCCGTCAAATTAAGATGAAAGCTGTCGGTGAGTTGTTCAAGTCCGGTTTCAGTGTCCGCGGGTACAAGCCGCAAGCGATCAGCGGCAATGTCCGTCAGAGGTCGGGCAGGACCGAGAGGCTTTGAGGCAAGGAGCAGCCGCGACACTTGCCCGGCCTTCTCCAGCGCCCGTTGTGCAACGCCAATGTCGACGACCATCACGCCAGACGCCAACGATGGATCTTGCGCCAGTGGAGGCAACGTGAACCCGTTCTTGAGTTGCGGCGTATCTCCGGCCTTGAGCCCCAACTCTTCCAATGTGTCACTGGAGACCAGTGTCTGGTGAGGCGGCTTCAAGAATCTTTCGAGATCGCCTCCCTCCATGCCGGATAACTGTCCCGCCTCCCTCGGCATCGTAATCGGTTCGACACCGACAAGGCGCAAAGAACGGCCAACGATCTGAACACGATCCTCCAGCATCGGCGAGACGGCCCAGCCGCCGCGCCGCAGTTCGATAAATACCCCTTGCGAGAACGTCGCACTGTCGCGGCTGACAAGGGACGCGGTGCGCAAGCCCCCGAAAATCGCTGCCGCTCGCTCGTAGCTCGCACGCGATTGCTGATTGAGCGCCTGCACGCCGCTCCATAATGCCGTCGCGCAGATCAACCCGACAACAAGTGTGGCGAACTGCATCGGGTGGCGTCCCCAATGGCTGAGCAAGACCTTCAGCGTCCAGAGAAAGCGCTTCACGTCAGGGACCCATTGCTGAGATGCAGCGTCCGATCCATCGTTTCCGCAATGCGCTGACTGTGCGTTACCATCAGGAAGCTGCAACCACTGTCGCGGATCAGATCGCGAGTCAGTCGCAGGACCGAATCCGCTGTTGCTTCGTCAAGGTTACCGGTCGGCTCGTCCGCCAGCACCAGCGGGGGCCGCCCGGCAAGCGCACGCCCGATCGCAACTCGCTGCTGCTGCCCGCCGGACAATTGCTCTGGGTAGCGAGCGAGCAGATCGCCAAGTCCAAGCCTTGCGACAAGCTCCTCTTGCCACACATGGTCGAAGCGATCAGCGATCTTGGCCTGAAAACTCAGATTGTCGACGACGCTCAGACTCGGAATCAGATTGAATTGCTGAAAGATCAAACTAACCGTCGAGCGTCGCATACCTGCGAGCTGGCTGTCAGACATTGCATCGATGCGCACACCTTGAATCCAGATCTCGCCGCCGTCGGCTTGATCCAGACCGCCGACTAGATGCAGCAGCGTGCTTTTGCCGCTGCCCGACTCACCCGTTAGGGCAACGCTCTCACCCTCGGCGAGATCAAAGCTCACACCACGCAGCACGCTGACGGCGCTGTCGCCGCCATGGTAAACCTTACTCAAGTCTTTAACGCTCAGGATCATCGATGACATGCCCTATCGCTCAAACGACGACCTGCGACATCCGTCCGCATCCCTTTGCCGTCCCACGCACAGGATATCGATCGCGAAGCATTTTATCATTCCTTTGCATCCCTTGCTCTACGCCGCCGGATGAGTCGCACGTCGCATCATCCAAACCGCAGGCGGAGTGATCCTGCACGACGTGCGCGATGAATGGTGGGATTAAACTCCGAAATCAGAAGCCACAATTCGGTCATTGATCCGCAGGGCAGGCTCGGCACAATTCGTCCCATGACGTGCGCACCCATCCCGACTGGCTTACAAATGATCCGATGGTCTGGAGATGACCGCCGGGCAAACCGCTTATTCCCCAACTTCGGTCACGACATGGAGCCACCAGCGCCGGAAAATCCCAACCGCTCAAAGATTCAGGAAACGAGAATAAGCTACTGATTTTAGAATGATTTTTAGCTGGCTGGGGGACTAGGATTCGAACCTAGACAGGCAGAGTCAGAGTCTGCAGTCCTACCGTTAGACGATCCCCCAAGATTACCTAACCATTTCAGCTAGATAGGATCGGAAGTTTCCAGTTCTCTGGAAAACACGTTCCAAACTCATTCTCGGTGCGGTCCTTATGGCGACGGAGACGCGCATAGTCAACCGATGATGGGCGCTGTTCGTATCAGGGACAAAACCCAAAATTGTTGAGGGTCGGGGTGAAGAAAAGACGAGGTTGAGGCGTTATTGGGTGAACCAGTCCTTCGCACGCCAGACGCGCAGGTCCGGATCAGCAACTTGCCGCCCCGGCATTCTTGAGTGGATCAACGGAGATACGAATGAAAAGGCTTCTTTTCACCGCGGCCTGCCTCACGATGCTTTCGGGTGTGGCCTCCGCGCAGGGAGTCCAGCCACAGGGCTATACAGGTCTCCCCTACCCCAGCGACGCGTCATCCGCCTCGAATGACGCGCCACGATATCAAGCTGCGTTCGCGAGCAGCAGTGCGGCCCACCCCCACGCAAAAAAACACGTGAAAAGAGTTAAATAAGAAAAATGCTATTGGCGGCGGTGAATGCTCCCTATTCACCGCTGCCACGCTGACGACAAACGTCAGATGAACGCTTTCGGAAGCAGCATGTGCACTCCCTTGTTTCCGTCGACCAACTGCGTCACACGCAGGTTTCCGGCCAGCGAGCAAAGCATATACGCCTGATTGCGCGTAAGATTGGTCCGGGCACAAACATGTTTCACCATTTCGCGTACGGCCTGCTTGGCGGCGTCGTCGAGGTCCTCATCGAGCCCGATGGACATGAGGTGGGTCGCGCTCTCCGCAAATGGCCACTCGAGCGCCAGATCCTTGCGCACGGTGAGACGGAACGTGCCGGTGACGCCGGTTTCCAGCGCCGTGATGCACACTTCGCCGTCGCCCTGTACGCCGTGCCCGTCGCCCGCAAAGAACAAGGCCCCTTCGTTATAGACCGGCAGATAAAGCGTGGTGCCCGGACGAAGCTCCTTGTTGTCCATGTTGCCGCCAAAGCTGCGCGGCACCGGCGATCCGCAACGCCCCCAAACCGGCGGCGGCGCCGTCGCGATAATGCCAAAGAACGGATCGAGGGGAATTTCGGTCCCCCACGGCATCACACACACCTTCTTGGCGTGGTCGACCATCGGGTGAATTGTCTCATAGTCTGTAAATTCTTCCGGCAGTGTGCCGAGAAGCGGCAGGATCGCGACAAATCCCCAATCCTGACGTACCTTCACATCCAGAATGTCGATCTGCAGCACATCACCCGGCATCGCTCCCTTTACATAAACCGGCCCGGTGATGAAATGCGGTCCCGCCCCCTGCGGGAGGGTCTTCAGCGCTGACATATAATCCTCGGGAACGGGCCGGCCGTCCGTCGGCAGAGTGTCGAGCCCCCCTGCGGGAAACGAATGAAGCGTCACGGTGTCCCCGGACGCAACTTCGAGCACGGGCGGGGTCGTTGAATCGAGATATCCCCACACCATGTTTTCGGGAGTTGCGGGAATTTCGTGACGACGTGACATGATGAACTCGCTCCAAGTTGTTATGCGTTGATTAGATAGAGATGTGACGTGACAGTGCGTCGCGGCTCATGGCGTCACCGCGACCAGAATCCACGATGGCCCCGCGAGCCAGGATGACGTAGCTGTCGGAAATGCTCATCGCGAAATCGAGATATTGCTCGACCAGCAGCACCGATATCCGCGTCTTCAAGCCCTCGATCACGAGACGGATGGCTTCGACAAGATTCGGTTGAATCCCTTCCGTCGGCTCATCAAGGAGCAGCAGTTGCGGCTTGGTAACGAGGGCTCGCGCGATCGCGAGTTGCTGCTGCTGGCCACCACTGAGCGCGCCGCCCGAGCGGCGCCACATCTCGCGCAGGACCGGAAACAGCGCCACGATTTCGTCAATGGTGCCGTCGCGCAAGCTGCCGTGCGCACGCGCCGCCGCCTCGATGTTCTCGCCGACCGTCAGTTCAGAGAAGATTTCTCGCCCCTGCGGCACATATGCCAATCCCGCGCGCGAACGGCGATGTGGCGCCCATGACGTGATATCGACGTCATTCATCATGATAGCGCCCTGACTTGGTCGCAGCACGCCCGCAATACACTTCAGTAAAGTCGTCTTGCCCGCGCCATTGCGGCCAAGCACCGAAAGACACTCGCCGGGCGCGATATCAAACGTCACACCCCGCAGCACCTGCGCGCTGCCGTAATGCTGATCCAGAGATTCGACTCGAAATTGCATCCGTCAGCGCCCCAGATACACTTCCATGACGCGCTCGTCGGTGCGTGCGTTGGCCATCGAGCCTTCAAACAGTGTCCGCCCTTCGTGGAGCACGGTGACGCGGTCGGCGATCCGATCCACAAAATCCATGTCGTGCTCGACAACGATGATTGCGCGCTGCGGGCTTCGCAGGCTGCGAACGAGCTTCGCCGTCCGCTCGGTTTCCTCGTCGGTTAGCCCCGCGACCGGCTCATCCAGCATCAGCACCTTCGGATTTGAGCCGAGCACCATGCCGATCTCGAGCCATTGCTTCTGCCCATGCGCCAATTCGCCCGCTAGACGGCCGGCGTCGTCCTTGAGGCCAACCATCTCCAAAACCTCATCCACGCGGGCTTTGATCTCCGATTTTGGACGTTGCGACCAAAATCCAGGCTCGACGCCGGCATCGATGTTTTCGCGCACGGTCAACGCATCAAAGACGCTCGGCTTCTGAAATTTCCGCCGCACGCCGGCGCGCGCTATTTCCGAGCGGCTCCTCTGCGTCAGATCAACCGTCTCGTCAAAGAAGACCTGGCCCGATTGCGGACGAGTAATGCCGGAAATAACGTCGAGCAGCGTTGTCTTGCCTGCCCCGTTAGGACCGATAATGGCCCTCACCTCACCATAGTCGATGGCGACCGCGAGCTGACTGATGGCTTGAAAGGTTCCGAAACGGACATCCAGGGATTGGACGAGGATCGCGACCGAAGCCATCAGCGCACCTCCTTCGGACCGGCACTGCCGAGATCGGCGAGACGACGGGGCCCCATCGGACGAATTATGCGCAGCATCGCCAGATCCATCAGACCGTTCGGGAACACCAGAACGACAAGGACGATCAAACCTGAAAGAATAAAAGGCCACATGTCTGGCGCCGCTGCGGAAAACCAGAACTTTACGGCGTTGACGAGGACCGCACCGATGACAGCACCGACCAGATGACCTCGCCCGCCGATCGCGACCCATACCGCGATTTCCAGCGACAAATCCGGGCTGAGCAGACGCGGATTAATGATACCGACCTGCGGCACGTAGAGAAAACCGGCAAGCGCTGCGATTAGCGCGGCGATGCACCAGACCCCGAGTTTGAGACGGAATGCGGAGTAGCCGAGCGAAGTCAGCCGTACTTCGTCATCGCGCGTGGCGAGCATCAGACGTCCGGTCCTGCTTGCGACGAACAAGCGGCACGCAATCATCACCGCCATGAGGCAGATCACAGAGGCCACCGCCATCGCCGTGATCACGCCCTTCGATCCCAGCGGCCATCCGAAGATCACGGAAAAGCCGGTCATTCCATTGTTGCCGCCAAAGCCCGTGTCGTTTCGAAACATCAACAGCATAGCGACGTAGACCAGCGCTTGCGTGATGATGGAGAAATACACCCCACTGACACGCGAGCGAAACGACAACGCGCCGAACACGCCAGCAATTACGAGCGTCAGCACAACCGCGACGATCACGGCATAAGAAAAAACGCCAAGCCCCGCCCAATATGCCGGAAACTGGCTCCAGCCCATGAACTGCATAAAATCCGGAACTTTGCCGGTCACTTCAAACGAATGCTTGAGCAGGTGCATCGCGATGACGTAGCCGCCGATCGAGAAGAACAGTCCCTGGCCGAGGCTGAGAATTCCGAGATAACCCCAGATCAGATCAAGCGACAGCGCAAGAATCGCGAACGTCGCGAACTGGCCGACTGTGTTGATCATGTAAGGCGACAAACCAATGCCGGTGCCAGACAGCGGACCACCGAATATGATGAGCGCTATTGCCAGCGCAGCCATCAGCAACAACGCCGTCATGCAGGATTTGTCGTTGCGCATAATTGTCCAGAGCCCGCTCATTTGCGACGCCCCTTGACCGCAAACAGGCCCTCGGGCCGCCACTGCAGAAAGAAGATAATCATGGTGAGAACGATCACCTTCGCGGCGACCGCGCCATAGAGCGGCTCGATCAACACGTTGATCTGGCCGATACCAAATGCCGCAGCGACCGTTCCCGCGATTGTGCCGACACCGCCGAGCACCACGACCATGAAGCTGTCGATGATGAAGTTCTGTCCCATCTGCGGGTTGACGCTAAAAATCGGTGACAAGGCCAGTCCGGCAAGGCCCGCGAGGCCGGAGCCAAGACCGAACGCCATCATATCTACACGCCGCGTCGGAATTCCGATGCAGCCCGCCATGTCGCGGTTTTGCGTCACCGCACGGATATTCAGGCCAAGCGGGGTCCATCGTATCAGAACCCACGTGACCGCCAGTGTCACGACCGCAAATACGATCGCAAACATGCGATTCCAGGTGAAGATAAAATCGCCGATCAGCGGCACACCGCCCGTGATGTAAAACGGCGTCTCAAATTGCAGCGTCTGGGTGCCGAAGGTTACACGGACGAGATTCATCAGGAACAGGCTCACCGCCCACGATGCGAGAAGGCTCATCAACGGGCGGCGATAGAGGTGACGCAGCAATGCTGCTTCGAGAATGACGCCTACACCCGCGGTCACCAGAAAAGCGAATGGTATCGCCAGAATCAGATACCAGTCGATCAGGGAGGGAGCCACATGGCGTAATGCCTCCTGCGTCAACCAGGTGACATACGCCCCGATCATGATGAACTCGCCCTGCGCGAGATTGATCACGCCCATCAGGCCGAAAATGATGGCTAGGCCGATCGCCGCCATGAACAAGATACTTGCATAGCTCAAGCCGCTGTACGCGGTCGCCAGAACATCGCTGAGCGTAACGATGGTCTGGACCTTGCTTGTGGCCTGATTCACCTCAAGCGCGAACGCAGTCTGCTTCTGGTACGCGGGATCATTCTTCAGCGCCTGAATCTGCGACAGCACCCTGCGGTTGGGACGTTCGGCCAGTTGCTTGACAGCCGCGATACGTTTGGAAATGTCCGGAGAATTGAGAGATGCACTCTGGATCAGCGCAAAAATCTGATCCCGCACCCCGGTATCCTGTTCACCCGCGGCGGCAGCCGTCAGCACGCCTTCGGGAAGCTGCGCGACACGCCGTTCGATCGTGCGCAGCGCGCGAATGCGATCCGCAACTGACGGGGCGCTCCGCAGTGTCAACGCCGCATCTGCAAGCTCAAATACGACACGGTTCTTCAGGCTGAGAACCGGCTTCCTGCCGTCACCGGATGTCGGCCGGGACACTCCGGTTACTGCGTCGATCGCGGCCGAGGGGGAAACTGCGATAGCGGCGGCGCCATTCTCGCTGCAAGTCAACTGGCGGTTGACGACAGCTGAGGCGACCGCTTGCGCCCACGCAACATCGGACTTGTCACCGGCCGACAATACGAGAAGCGCCTTGCCGCCTTCCGCCATCTCGGCTGCGTCGCCGCAAAGCTGCGCCACCAATACCTCGCGCCCGGCGGGCTCCGCCATGGCGACGTTGGCCGACAGAGCCATCCATACGCCGAGGAGCGTCGTGAACAGGCGAAGCAACATGAAAGCCCTCAGCGAAGGCCGGCGAATAATCGCCAGCCATTCAATCCGTTCAAATCCGTCGACTAGCCGTACTGGCTGAACGGAATCGGTTTCGGCGTGTCCTTCGACTGCCAAAGGATGTCGAAGCCCTGCTTTTCATTGACCGAGCCGATGAAGACTCCGCGCGACACATAATTATTCTCAGCTGTCATGCCGATCTTGTAGCCTGACGGGCAATCGAAGCTGAGGCCTGCGAATGCCGTGCGGACCTCCGGCACAGCGAACGATCCCGCCTTCGCGGCGGCCATGGCCCAAAGATGCACCGAGTCATAAGCCGAGACCATCGGATCGATGGAGACGTCAGCCTTGAACGGCACGTTCTTGGCCTTCACGTAATCGGCCCAGCTTGTCAGAAACTTCTTGTTGGTATCGCTCTTGGCGGCCTGCAGATAGGCCCAGCAATTGAGGTGACCGACCAGCGGCGCGGTGTCGAGACCTTCGAGATCGGCTTCGACCATGTCCAGACCCAGCACCGGAACGTCGGTCGCCTTGATGCCCTGGTTGGAGAACTCGCGCAGGAAGTCCGGGATCGATGAGCCGACAACCGTCAGCACGACAATAGGCTGTCCGCCCCCCTGATCGGCAAATGCACGGATGCTGTTGACCAGAGTCTGGAAGTTCGAGAAGCCGAGCGGGACATACTCTTCCTTCCAAGCGCTTTCCTGAACGCCCTTCGATTTGAGATAGCCCTTGAGCTGCTTATTGATCGTCCGCGGCCAGACATAGTCCGACCCGAGCATAAAGAACCGCTTTGCGCTGACGCCATCGCCGCTCATCAGGTAATCGACGGCAGGCAGCACCGAGCTTGCAGGTGGCGAGTTGATGTACACAACGTTCTTCGAGTTCTCGTCACCCTCGAAATGGAGCGGATAGAACAGCAGGCCATCGTTCTGTTCCACAACCGGCAGCACCGATTTGCGAGATACAGAGGTCCAGCAGCCAAGAAGCGCCGCGACCTTCTGCTCCTGCAACATCTGTTTGGCAATCTGTGCGTAAAGCGGCCAGTCGGACGCCGGATCAGACGTAACGATCTCGATCATGGATCCGTTGACGCCGCCCTTGGCGTTGATCTCCTCAGCCGCCATCCGGGCAACGTGATTGAGGCGTCCCTCGTTGTTCGCCATGGTGCCGGACGACGAGAACAAACAACCAAGTTTTACCGTTCCCGCCGCCCGTACCGGAGAAATCAGGGCGGGTGCCGCCAATCCGACAGCCGCTGCACCGGATGATTGGATAAAAACGCGCCGCGAAATCTTGCTCATGGAGACACCTCTGAAAAAGCTGCAACACTGTCTCACCGGCGTCGGCAATCGCAAAGTTTGTTTTATATTCAATGCTCTATGCAGTTGATGAAAATTCAACCAGCACAGCCAGATAACGTCACTTTTGCCATTTTGTGCGTGACAGTTTGCTTATCCGGGATGTCAAATGTCATCTGCTGGAGATTTCGAGCCGACTTGAACTATGATGAGAAAGTGGGCGAACCGGCAACGAACCTATTCGCCCGGTTGTGTGAACTCATAGGGGCCATCCAATGAGGCATTCGCAGTTTACGGATCAGGAAATCGCGCATTTGTTACTTGAAGCCAGCGAAGGTGTTCCCGTCGCTGAAATCTGTCGGACTTCGCATGTGTCGATGCGGACGTTCTATCGATGGAAACGCAAGTTCGGAGGATTAACGCCCCGCGCGGTCTTGCAGATGAAGGATTTGGAAATCGAGAACAGACGGCTTCGTGCACTGGTCGGCACCCTCACCGAGCAGCTCAAGGAAGTCTGTAGTCACTCGGAAAAGGCGCCCCAAAGCTCCAGCGACCAACGTGCGACATATTCCACACTTGAAACGGTCGTGCACACCGCGCGGATCAGAGCGCGCGAAGGCGTCGCGTTGGGACGCTTTGCAGGCGTCCGCATCAGCGGATAATCCTCCTCCGTCGCAAAACCCGCGTCGAATCCTTTAGTAACAAAGGCTGCTCGCGCAATCCCGCGCAAGAACAAGCACGAGACAACACTCTTAGACGTTGGCCTCGTCGTTGAACTCGTCGGCGTTTACTTCATCGGGGAACGTCGGATAAATCCCCCTGACGCGTCCCATCTGCTTTGCGAGCGCCAGAACCGCGTTGATATGCGGCGTCGGCACTTCGGTCAGCCGCCCAAGCTCCTGAACGGACGTCAGCAGAGCATCCAGTTCGATCGGCCGGTTTTTGTCGACATCCTGCAACATCGAGGTCCGGTGCGCGCCGACACGCGCCGCGCCGTTGATGCGCTTCTCGATATCGACCCTGAAATGCACGCCGATTCGGCGCGCGATACGTTCGGCCTCCTCCATCATGTTCCGCGCCAGTTCGCGCGTGCCGGGATCGGTTGCGACCACATCGAGCGTGGCATGGGTCAAGGCCGAAATCGGATTGAAGCACAGATTGCCCCACAGCTTGAGCCATATGTCGTTTCTGATCTCCGGGAGTATCGGCGCCTTCATGCCGGAACGCTCGAACAGCTTGGACAACGTCTGCACGCGCTCCGTCACAACCCGCGTCGGCTCACCAAGACCGAACTTGTCGCCCGAGATGTGCCGGATCACGCCCGGCGCTTCGACTTCCGCCGCCGGATAGACGGTACACCCGATCACCCGATCGGGACCGATCGTTGTCCATTGCCGCCCGCCCGGATCAACGCTTTCAATGCGACGGTCGGCGTACTGTCCGTTAAATCCATGGAAGTACCACCATGGCAGGCCGTTCTGTGCAGTAACCACGGCGGTGTTGGACCCAAGCAGTGGTTTCATCTGGCTTGCCGCTTCCCAGGCCTGATGCGCCTTCAGAGCAATGATGACATAGTCCTGATGTCCAAGCGTTGAGGGATCGTTGGTCGCGTTCATCTGCGCGTGTTTTTCTTCGCCACCGATGAGAAGCCTCAGGCCATTCTCTTTGATAGCCTTCAAATGGCTGCCGCGCGCGATCAATGAGACATCGGCGCCCGCGAGTTTCATCAGCACACCGATATAGCCACCAATCGCACCCGCGCCGTAAATACAAATCTTCATCTGCAGCCTCAGCCTTTCCCGCTTGAACGAATGGCGCGGAACGCGCGCATCGAGAGGAGCGCGTTTACAGATTTTACGGGCTCACCGCCAATGAAGCAGGGTCGCGTGTCAAAGTTTGTAAATTTACAATTTGACTGATCTGACAGCGAGAGCACTGGATATCAGTACGGATTTTACTGCTGACAGGTCAAAAACCGCTCCGGCCAGCGCGATTGGCAAGAATATAAAGCCCCGATAACGCGAGAATTTTCATCTACACCCCTTCACCCGCGTAGAACAATTTTGTACAGACAAACTAACAATACAAAAATTATAGGAAGGCTGTTCCCGATGGCCTTTCCACCGGGAGCGAACAAACCCTCCAATGCTGGTCGCCTTGCACGATCTATCGATCGTCTCGTTGTTGCTTGCGGGGCTGATCCTCGGCTGCGCCTATGTCATTTTCGGTATGACGGGTTTCGGCCAAAACGTGATCGCCATTCCATTTCTGGTCATGATCGCGCCGCTGAAATTCTGCGTTCCATTGATTGCCCTGCTCGACGCCGTCTTCGTGACATGGACGGCCGCCAAGTTCCGCAAACGGGCGAATTACTCCGAACTGGCGATCTTGCTGCCGACCTTGCTCGTGGGATTGGTCGCAGGTGCGGCTTTTCTTTCGCTGCTTCCCGAGCATATCCTGCTGCTGTCTCTCGGCCTGCTCGTCGCATCTTATGGAATCTATAGCCTGCTGAGTTCCGGACAGGCGGGTCATCTGAACAAACTCGCTGCTGTCCCTCTTGGCTTTCTTGCAGGTGTGCTGTCGGCGGCGTTCGGAACCGGAGGTCCCGTCAATGTCATTTATCTCGCCGGACGCATTCGCGAAAAGGCGGAACTTCGCGCGTCAATTTTGATCGTGCTGATCATTACGACCGCGATCCGCCTTCTGATTTTCGGCGTGAATGACTTTCTTGAGAACGCGACCCTGTGGATCTGGTGGCTATGCGTGCTGCCGGTCTGTTTTGCGGGTGTGAGGCTCGGGCATTACCTCCATGACGTGGTCGACAACGAAACGGTCCTGCGTGCGATACGCATTCTGCTGACCGTCTCCGGCCTGCTCCTGATCTGGAAGAACATCTAGAGACGACCGCGTGCACGTGTTTATGTGAACTACTTCTTGTTGCCCTGTGCGTCGAACTGCTTGAGATAGGCGATCACGTCGGCGCGTTTTTCCGCCTGGGAGAATCCGGTGAAGCCCATCTTGCCATGGGGCGCCAGATGCTTGGGGTTGGTCAGATAGTCGTCGAGCGTTGCCTCGTCCCAAACCTTGCCTTGCTGTTTTCCGGCGACGAGATCCGGCGAATAGCTGTAATCCTCGATCGAACCCCACTTGCGTCCAACGACGCCATTCAGTTCGGGGCCCACCTTGTTCTTCGCGCCAGGACCGATGGCATGACACGCGGAGCAAACACGAAAGGACTGCTCTCCTTTCGCCGGATCACCATCAGCGTATGCGGCTTCCCCACACATCAAAAGAACGGCCGCAGCAAGCATAACGCGCATTTATTTTCCCCGTAGTTATAATTTATTGAAGCAGCGAACGACAACCGGCGATGCCAGCGTGAGTACGCTCTATATCTTAGCGGACATTATTATGGCGAGCGGAAGTTCGCTTCGCTGGTGAGACGGCGATTGTTTCATTTTATGAAATCATCCACCGCGGAGCTCGTGAGGCGACGTGAGCATCATCGCCGCGGCGGTTTCGCGCCGTCTGGCAAAAGTTTTGCGGCAGCCAGGAGCGTCCGTTCATAGTTCGCTCGCTGCTCCTCGATCTGATCCGGCGTCCAATTCCAGAACCCTGAACCCGTCTTGGTGCCGAACTTGCCCGCCTCAACCAGCGCCTCGATCGACCGGCCCGGCTTCGAACCATTGTTCAGGTGCGGATAGATCGACACACCAGCCGCGTAATTGGTATCGAGACCCGCAAGATCCTTCTGCAGGATGGGACCCGCTGCGATGTAGCGAAAGCCGAATCCGTAACGCACGGCAGCGTCGACATCCTCGGGCGTTGCAAGACCTTCGTCCAGGATCGCGTAGGCCTCGCGCATCAGCGCGTGCTGCAACCGATTTGCGAGAAATCCCGGGACATCCTTCGCGACGCGAATCGGCACGCAACCGACAGATTCCATGATGCTGAACATCCGATCCATCGTCGCCGCATCGGTGAACTCGCCAGCGACGACCTCCACCGCCGGCACAAGATGCGCCGGAAGGAAGAAATGTAAACCGCCCATACGGTGCCGTGTCGGCAGTCCCGCCGCTATTTCTGTAATGCGAAGGCCGGAGGTGTTCGTCGCGAGCGGCACGTTTGGCGGCGCAAGGCGATCCAGCTTTTCGAACAACCCCCGCTTGATTTCCATTTTCTCCGGGACGGCCTCGATTAAAAGCTCCACGCCATCCCACCGCACGTCCCCAAGCGCCGGGACGATCGAAAAACCTGAAGCATCCGCGGACGCATCGAGCTGACTGACAGACAGGCCGACACGTTCGCGCGCCTTGTCCCATTTCGAAGTGTCAGCCTCAACCGCCCTTACCTGCCATCCGCTGCGGAGGAAGATCGCGGCGATATCGCACCCCATCAATCCGCAGCCGATGATGGCGACGGCTTGCCGGGCGTCACTCATGCCCATGCCTCGGCATCCAGCTTTGCAATCGCCTTCTCATCGAATGCATAGCCAAGCCCCGGATCTGTCGGCAGCGCCAAGCCCTTGCCCGGGACAACCTTGACCTGCCGATCAATGACGTTACGGAAATTCAGCACTTGATCATCGGCAAAATATTCAACCATTTCCCCGTTCGGCAGCGCAGCCACGAGATGCAGGTGAAGATCGTGGAACCAGTGCGGGCACATATTGACGCCGTAGCAATCGGCCATCGCCGCGATTTTCTTGAATTCGGTGATACCGCCGCACACGGCCGCGTCGGTCTGCAGGATTGCCGCACCGCCCTTGTCGAGCAGTTCCTTGTGGCGCCAGCGGCCAGCCTCGATTTCGCCGGTCGCAACGTTGATGTTGATGCGTTCGGCCAGCTTGGCATGATTGTCGATCTGGTCTGGGCTAAATGGCTCCTCGATCCAGTATGGATCATAATCGGCAAATCGTTCGCAATAGCGTAACGCAGTCGGCACATCCTGCCAGGCGTTGTTGGCGTCAAGCATCAGCAGCGCGTCGGGGCCAATCGCCTTGCGGGCCGCGGCAACACGCTTCTCCTCACCCGCTGGATCGTCACGGCCCACCTTCATCTTCACGCCCTGCAGGCCAAGGCTGAGATACGATGCCATCTCCTCGCCCAGCATCTCAGGCGTCTTGCCTTCGAGGTAATAACCACCGCTTCCATAGGCAGGAACAGGATCACGCGTCGCCGCGCCGAGATAGCGATACAGGGGCAGCTTGGCCGCCTGCGCGTTCACATCCCACAACGCGATATCGAGAATACTGAGCGCACGCATCACCGATCCGGCACGTCCGTGCAGGAGAACGTCCTGATACAATTCCTTCCAGAGCAACTCGACTTCGGTGGAATCTTTCCCGACCAGCTGCGGCCCGAGCAGATCGCGGACCGCAAGTGTGACGATCTTACCGCCGAAATTTCCGGCGTAGCAGTGCCCTATGCCTTCGAGGCCGTCATCTGTGCGGATTTTGACGAGCGCGTAATCTCGCGCAAGCACATGTCGTTTGGAAAACGCCGTTGGCCGATCAAGCGGGACACGTACGGTGCGGGCTTGCACGGAGACGATACGAGCCATTTGTTTCACTCCCCAATTGATGTTTTTTGGCGGCAATCATGTTGCACGCGGATCTTCGATCAGAAATTCAAAGTCGCAGCCCTGATCAGCCTGCAAAACAGTCTCGACATATAGCCTGGCGTAGCCGCGCTTGGGGGATTTCAGTGACGGACGATACATTTCGGCACGGCGCTCTAGCTCTGCTGGTTCGACCAGCAGTTCAATAGACCTGTTCGGAACGTCGAGCCGGATCAGGTCTCCGTTCTTGACCAGGGCAAGTGGACCGCCAACCGCCGACTCTGGCGTGACATGCAGAATGATCGTTCCAAATGCCGTGCCACTCATCCGCGCATCGGAAATACGCACCATGTCCTTAACGCCAACGCGCGCCAGCTTTTTCGGAATCGGCAGATAGCCCGCCTCCGGCATTCCAGGCGCGCCCTTGGGACCTGCGTTGCGCAGGACCAAGACATCATCCGCTTTGACATCGAGATCCAACGAGTCCACACGCTCGGTCATATCCTGGACGGACTCAAACACTACCGCGCGGCCGGTATGCACCATGAGTTCCTTGCTCGCGGCAGACTGTTTGATGACGGCGCCGCGCGGCGCAAGATTGCCGCGCAATACCGCGATCGCGCCCTGCGCCTTGAGCGGCTTGTCACGCGCCCTGATCACATCCTGATTAGGCACATCTTCCGCGCTCTCGATCACGTTACGGATCGTGCCGCCGCCGATCACGGGGGCGTCGAGCTTCAGCAGATCGCTTAACTCCCGCATCAGCCGCGGCACTCCGCCGGCATGATGGAAGTGCTCCATGTAATGCTGTCCAGAAGGTTTGAGATTGACCAGCACCGGAACATCACGACCGAGGCGGTCGAACGTATCGAGATCGAACTTCAATCCGCCGCGGCCAGCAATTGCCGCCAGGTGCACTACGCCGTTGGTCGATCCACCGATCGATTGCAGCACGACCATCGCGTTGTGAATGGAATCCTCGGTAATCAGCGCGCTCGGTCGCGGCGTATCGGAGACAGCCAGTTCGGCCGCCCGTTTGCCTGTCGCCTCCGCGAGACGACGCCGCTCGGCATGAGTCGCCGGAACAGCGGCTGTATAAGGCAACGACAGCCCCATCGCCTCGGTAATGCACGCCATGGTGCTCGCGGTCCCCATCACCATGCAAGTGCCGACCGAGGGAGCGAGACGGGCGTTGATGATTTCGATCTCGTCACCATCAATATCGCCGGCGCGATGACCACCCCACATGCGTCTGCAATCGGTGCATGCACCCAGAACTTCACCCCGGTGATGACCGACTACCATCGGCCCGACTGGCAATACGATTGCCGGCAGATCGACGGAGGCCGCCGCCATAATCTGAGCGGGCAGCGTCTTGTCACATCCGCCAATAACGATCACCGAATCCATCGGCTGCGCGCGGATCATTTCCTCTGTATCCATCGCCATTAGATTGCGCAGGAACATCGAAGTCGGATGCGCGAAACTCTCGTGAATGGAAATGGTCGGAAATACCATCGGCATACCGCCCGCCAGCATCACGCCCCGTTTCGCGGCTTCGATCAGGTCAGGCACGTTGCCGTGACAGGGATTGAAATCGCTATGCGTGTTCGTGATGCCGACGATCGGCCGTTCGAGTGCATCATCGGAGTATCCCATCGCCTTGATGAAAACTTTCCGCAGGAACAGCGAGAATTCCTGATCGCCGTAACTGGTCAAGCCTTTACGCATACCGCGAGCCATGATGGGCTTCTCCAATGAGCCTGTTTAGAAACGCGCGCGCGGGTCGTGTCTTCCCACGCGCGAGATCAGATAATCGACTTCGGCTTTTGCTGCGGCAGTCAGTCCGGAACCGGGTTTACGCTGAGCATCGAAAGCAATCGCGCCGCGTTTTTGCAAAACGTATTTGCGAGTGGCGAGGCCGACACCCTGCTGTTGCTCATAACGGACGAGCGGCAGATGCGCGTCGAAAAGATCGTGTGCCTCGTCGCGCTTGCCCTTTTTCTGAAGGCTCACGACGTCCACAAGCATGTCGGGAAAGGCATAGCCCGTCATCGCACCGTCGGCGCCGCGCTCCATCTCGAAATCGAGGAAGAGTCCGCCGTTGCCGCACAGGATCGAGATCGGCCGCATTGAGCCATCTTTCTGGAATCCGCGCACAGCACTGATTTTCTCCAACCCCGGCCAGTCCTCGTGCTTGAGCATCACGCAGGAGGGATGGTTCTGCACGATCTGCCGAATAACCTTCGGCGTGATGATCACGCTGAGCGTCAGCGGATAATCCTGCAACACCCACGGAATATCGTCACCGACCGCCTCGACCGCCTGGGCGAAATAAGTGACGATCTGATCGTCTGTCCGCAGGCTCGGTATGGGCGCAATCATCACACCCGCCGCCCCCGCATCCATCGATGCGCGCGCCAGGGCACGCATCGCCGCAAAGCCCGGCGCGGAGACGCCGACCACAACGGGGACGTTCCCGGCACGCTGAACCACGCGCTTGACGACGGTCAGAGATTCTTCCGGCTCGAGTTTCGGCGCCTCGCCCATGATGCCGAGAATAGTCATACCAGTGACGCCGCACTTCAGATAGAAGTCGGTCATGCGATCGATCGAGTCGACGTCGAGCCGTCCATCGGGATGGAACGGCGTCGCTGCGATCGTGTAGACACCAGAGGCCTGTGCAGTCAGTGTCATCGACTCACGCTTTCTTGCTCGCTTCGTAACGGGCCTTGTTGGCATCGTTCGGTGGGTAAAGTCCGGGAAGCGGGGTGCCCTTCTCCACTTCACCCATGATCCAGGCTTCCAGCCGCTCCTGCTCGGGCGCAGCTGCGACCACCTCATCGACCAGATCCGCCGGGATCAGCACCGCGCCGTCGCCATCGATGGAAATCACATCATTTGGAAATACAGCTACGCCACCGCAGGCAATCGGTTCCTGCCAGCCGACGAAAGTGAGCCCCGTCACCGACGCCGGCGCCGCCGCACCCTGACACCAGATCGGCAGGCCGGTGGCAAGAACACCCGTGACGTCACGCATCACACCATCCGTGACCAGCGCTGCAACCTTACGCTTGGCCATGCGGGCGCAAAGGATGTCACCGAAGATTCCCGCATCGGTCACACCGAGCGCATCCGCGACAGTGACACAGCCCTCCGGCATCGCCTCGATGGCGGCGCGAGTCGAAATCGGCGCCCCCCAGGATGCAGGGGTCGCCAGATCTTCACGCGCTGGCACGAAACGCAGTGTGAAGGCCCGGCCGATCACCCGCGCAGGGTTCGGATTCAAGGCGCGTGCACCGCGAATCCAGACGTTGCGAAGGCCCTTCTTGAGAAGGATCGTTGTGATCGTCGCGTTCGCGACCTTCGAGAGTACATCGACCACCTTCCGATCAAGCGGCAGCGTGGCTTGGTAGTTATTTGGATCCATAAAAAATCTCCGTTCAGGCTTTCGGCCAATGTATTTCCGGAACGGGCGTGACCGGCCCTTTGCCGGCAAACCACGACCGCAGATTTTCGACAACGAGGTCTCCCATGACCGCGCGGGTGTGATGCGTACCAGAACCGACATGGGGCACCAGCACGACGTTCGGCAGCGCAATCAATTCTTTGGGTACGTTCGGCTCGTCGGCAAACACATCGAGGCCTGCGCCGTGGATCGTGCCATTCCGCAGCGCTTCAATGAGCGCCTGTTGGTCGACGACCGAGCCTCGCGCAACATTGATGAGAATTCCCCGGGGGCCAAGCGCCTTCAATATCTCGCTGTTGATCATGTGCCGCGTGGCGGCGCCACCCGGTACGATCGCGATCAGTGTATCGACCTGCGAGGCCATCACCTTGAGATCCGGATAATAGGGATAGCTGCGATCCGATTGCGGTTTGCGCGAGTGATAGACAACCGGCACATCAAACGCAGCGATACGCTTGGCGATGGCCTGTCCGATACGTCCCATGCCGATCATCCCGACGGTACGGTCCCGCAAGGTCTGCGTCAGATGGAATGGCGCGTTGAGCCATTTGCCCTCACGCAAATAACGGTCCGCCTGCGGCAGTTCGCGGATCGTCGTCAGAAGCAATCCGACCGTGAAATCGGCGACTTCGGCATTCAACACATCCGGCGTGTTCGTGACAACGACGCCACGCGCAACCGCCGAAGCGATGTCGATCGAATCGTAGCCGACGCCGAAATTCGAGACGATCTCGAGTTTCGGCAGAGCGCCGATCAAGGCGGCATCGGTCTTCTGCCTCCCTCTGGTCGCGATCCCTCGAATTTTGCCGCCGAACGCCTTCAGCACATCCGCGAGGTTGTCCGGGCCGGCCTGATGTACCGCAAATTGACGGGCCAGCGCCTCGTCGACCGCCGGCATCATTTCGCCGATGCTGAGAATATGAACGGGCATTGCCAATCAGTGATGCAATATCTTGGAGAGGAACTGTTGGGCACGGTCGCTTCGCGGAGTTCCGAAAAACTCCTCTTTCACGGCGTCCTCGACGATCGCTCCTTGATCCATGAAAACCACGCGATCCGCAACCCGGCGCGCAAATCCCATTTCATGAGTGACAACCGCCATCGTCATTCCCTCTTGCGCCAGCGAAACCATCACGTCCAGCACTTCATTGATCATCTCCGGATCGAGCGCGGATGTCGGCTCATCGAACAGCATCGCGACCGGGTCCATCGCCAGCGCCCGAGCGATCGCTACGCGCTGCTGCTGCCCACCGGATAATTGCGCCGGAAATTTCCGCGCCTGCTCCTTCAGCCCCATACGGGCGAGCAGCGTTTGCGCGCGAGCCTCCGACTCTGAGCTGCTACGTCCCAGAACCTTGACCTGTGGCAACGTGATATTCTTCAGCACCGACATATGTGGAAATAATTCGAAATTCTGAAACACCATGCCGATCCGCGATCGAAGCTTCGGCAGGCTGGTGCTCTTCGCGCCAACCGAGACGCCATCGACCATGACTGTCCCCTGCTGAAATACCTCCAGGCCGTTGAGGCATTTGATCAGAGTGCTCTTGCCAGAGCCAGACGGCCCGCAAATCACGACGACCTCGCCTTTGTTGATCGATAGCGAGCAATCGTTGAGAACCCGGAAATTGACATACCACTTGCTGACATGACTCACTTCAATCATAGCGCATATCTCCGCTGCAAACTGCCGACCAGCCGGGATGCGGTAAAACAAATCAGCAGGTAGACGACGGCAACCGTGGAATACAATTCGATCGGGCGATTGGTGCTGTTAGCGACGACGTCGGCCGCGGTCAGGAAATCTCGCACACCGACAACGTATACAATCGACGTATCCTGAAACATGATGATCGCCTGTGTGAGCAGCACCGGCACCATGTTTCGCAACGCCTGCGGCAACACGATGTAACGCATCACGCTCAAATGATTGAAACCCATGGCAAGGCCAGCCTGCACCTGCCCGCGTTTGACGCTGGAAATACCAGCCCGAATGATCTCGCAATAATAGGCTGCCTCGAACAGCACGAAAGCGATGAGTACGGACGAATAGGCGTCAATCGGGTGGCCGACAATTTTTGGCGTCAACACGTAGAACCAGAAGATGACAAGGATCAGCGGCAGCGAGCGAAGAAAATTGACGTAACCTCCCGCAAGGGCCGAAACGATCCAGAAGCGCGACATCCTCATCATGGCAAGAAGTGTGCCGATGAGCATTCCGCCGACGATCGCAAGCAACGTCAGCTGCAAGCTGATCAGCAGCCCGTGAAACAGCAACCCGCTGTACTGGACCAGAATGTTAAA
Organism: Xanthobacteraceae bacterium; assembly: GCA_019750915.1. Classification (GTDB taxonomy): domain Bacteria; phylum Pseudomonadota; class Alphaproteobacteria; order Rhizobiales; family Xanthobacteraceae; genus Afipia. The sequence continues at coordinate 44,353 of JAIENY010000053.1, read as the reverse complement.
ATCGAATTGCATCACCGGCCTCCGGCGGAGGCCGTCCCGACAATCCGGGAGCGACGTTCAATGATACGCATCAAAAGAATGACGCAGAGCGTGACGCAGGAATACAACACGGTCGCGGCTGCAAACGGTTCGAAAGACTGGAACGTATATTCCTCGATCTGACGCGCGGCGGCCGTCAGCTCCATGACCCCAAGCGTCAACGCGAGCGACGAATTCTTGAAGACGCCGAGAAAATCATTGGTTAGCGAAGGAATGACCGTTCGATAGCCGACCGGCAGCAGAACGTAGCGATACGTCTGTGCCGGGGTGAATCCCATCGCTAAAGCTGCCGAACGCTGCCCTTGCGGGATCGACTGAATGCCGGATCTGACCTGCTCAGCGACGCGCGCTGCAGTGTAAAGGCCAAGCGCCACAACCGAAGTCCAAAACTGCGGGCTGGGCATCTCACGCTTGACGTAATGTTGCGCGCCGGACGGCAAAAGTTCGGGTATTACGAAATACCAGAGAAAAAGCTGAGCGAGCAGCGGTATGTTGCGAAATATCTCGACATAGATCGTGCCGGTTGTACGCAGCACCTTGTTGTCGAGCGTCCGCATGACGCCGATCACCGATCCGAAAGTAAAGGCGATGATCCAGGCATAAGTCGCCAACAAACAGGTCGTGATGAATCCGGAAATGATCCATCCAGCGAAAGGCTCGCGAAACAGCAGCCCCCAGTCCCAGGTGTAATTCACCGCGCATCTCCACGACCCGATGTCCCGACGCTATCGACACTATTCCGCGAATGCGTTCAGCCTCAGCGCATTTTTCAGATCGTCGCTCATGGGCAAATTGATATTGGTAGGTCCGGGCTCGAACCACTTTTTGTACAGTTCGAAGATCTCGCCCGACGTGTAAAGCTTGGACATCGCCCGAAGCCCGAGCGCGCGAAACTCGGTATCGTTCTTTGGGATCATGATTGAGAACGGGTCGTAGGAATAAAACGGGCCGACGACCTCATAGTCATCAGGATTCTTGGCCATCGTCCGGATGCCGTAGAGAACCACATCGTTCGACGTATAGGCGTCGGCGCGCCCCTGTTCGAGATTGAGCAGAGCCTGCGGGTGATCTTTGACCTTGACCACGTTGACGTTGAGCTTTTTCTTCTCGATTTCGGCCAGCGCCGCTTTTTCATTCGTGGTGCCGGCCAGCGCCAGCAAGGTCTTGCCGTTCAAGTCTTCCAGCTTCGTGATCCCCGAGCCCTTGCGCACGAGAATTTTTGTTCCCGTGATGAAGTCCGGTGTCAGAAATTCGACCTGCTTCATTCGCCCTGTCGTGATCGTTGTCGACGAGCACTCCGCGTTCGCGGTACCGTTGGCAATCACCGGAATGCGGGTCTGCGGCGTGATCGGAATGAACTTGATATCGAGCTTATCAAGCTTGTATTCGGATTTGATCTCATCGGCGATCTTCAGGCAGATATCGATCGCGTAGCCCTTAGGCTTCCCGCTGGAATCGATGAACGAGAACGGAACCGATTCCTCGCGATAGGCAATCGCGAAAGTCTTGCTTGCGACGATTTTCTCCAGCGAACCGCCGGATGATTGAGCAAATGCAGCATGATGTGTGACGGATGAAATCGCGATCACGCTCGCGACAGCAATAGCGCGTTGCAGCATAATTCCTCCCTAGGAATCCCTCGGCCGATTATTCGGCTCTCGGGTTATGATCGTGCGTTATTTACAGCGTTTGCGGCGCAGGCTGAGCGACATGCTCCGCTATCCACGAAGAGAGCTAAGTCCTAATTTTTGTCCTCGTCAACAAAATTATTGATAATCTGATTGCCAATCTTGCGAGCACATTTATATCTTTGTCGCAGTCATTGCTTTGACACGAACCCGATATGCCAGTCGCGACCAAAAGAAATCCGACGTCACCAGCAGCAGAGCAATCCCTCTCTGTCGCGGCCGTCGTCGATCGCGTCGAAGAAGACATCGTGCTCGGGAGACTGCACCCGCGCGAACGCCTGATTGAAGACCAATTGATGGAACGCTTTGGCGCCAAGCGTCATGTCATACGCCGTGCCCTGCTTGACCTTGAAAAATTGGGCGTGGTCGAGCGCACACCGAACCGCGGCGCACAGGTCCTTTCGTACACCGCCGAGACCGTGCAACAGCTCTATGAAGTCCGCACCCTGCTGGAAACAGCCGCCGCAGCTCTCATTCCGATGCCAATGCCGCCAGCGGCTCTGGCCGAACTTATGAACATTCAGGCACGCCATGAGGAAGCCGTACACAAGGGTGACTTGAAAATGGTTTTCCGCCGCAACATCGCCTTTCACCGCGCGCTGTTTGCGACCTGTGGCAATCCCTATCTGACCGCGACGATCAACGAGTACTCGCATCGAGCGCACGTTGTCCGGTTTCATTCGCTGAGCCATCGCCCATCTCTGTTGCGGGCGCGTAACGAGCATCGCGCCATCATCGCCGCGATCAAGGCACGCAACAGGAAGGCGCTGATCGAGCTTTGCCGCGAGCATCTCATTCCCTCGCGCGATGCCTATTTGAAGCGGCTGCCGCCCGAATGATCTTCTGTCCGGTCCGGCCGGGACAACTAGCCCGCATCTTCGAGGTCTTGTGGAAGCACTCTGCAGGCGGTATCAAGCTGGAACCGCGGTAATTGCCGCGTCTGTGCCGCGCCCTATGACGGCGCTTCCCGACAACGGTGTCGGATTTTCTCACTATTAACCGTCGAGTCCATCCGATCGTCCGGCGTAAGTCGCGCGATGCCCGAATGTTGAAATTTCGACGCATGAAACGGACCCGAACTGCGATGTCTTCTTTTGCCAGGCAATTGTTTGCAGGTTCTCCCCCAGCCAGCATCGCGGAACGGCTGCGTGCCGGCCTCGGCGCGCTCGTCGGCATTCTCGTTACCGGGATCGTCGCCCGCATCGCATTCGGCGGTTATCAGGAATTGCCATACCTCATTCCACCCATGGGAGCTTCGGCGGTTCTTCTGTTCGGTGTTCCCGCCAGTCCCCTTGCGCAGCCGTGGTCGATCGTCGGCGGCAATCTGATCGCGGGCCTTGTCGGTGTTACTGCAGCACGTTACATCGGCGATCCCGCAATCGCGGGCGCGGTTGCGCTCGCATTGGCGATCCCGCTGATGTTTACGTTCGGCTGCGTCCACCCACCCAGCGGCGCGGTCGCACTAACAGCTGTTCTCAGCGGGCCCGCGATCCATGCGGCTGGCTACGGCTTTATACTCTGGCCGCTCGGCGTCAATACGATCCTGATCGTGTTCGCTGCGCTCGCCTACAATAATCTTACGGGACGCCGCTATCCGCATGCCATCACGACAATCGCGACCGATCAAAAAACTGCGGATGCTTTACCGCTGGCGCGCGTCGGCTTCACGCCGGAAGATATCGATGCCGCGCTGAAAGATTACGGCGAGTTTCTCGACATCGACCGCTCCGACATCGAGAGTGTGATGCGCGCCGCGGAAGTCCGCGCGTTCCGCCGCCGCTCCGCAGACATTCTTTGCCGCGATATCATGTCTCGGGATGTGCTCGCCGTATCACCCGGCGAGACGCTTAAGAATGCGCTCTATCTTCTGCGCTCGCATCACATCAAGGCGCTGCCCGTAACCGACGAATATGCGCGGGTGGTCGGCATTCTGACCCAGTCGGATTTTCTGAACCGGACATTGTTCGGCAGCGACGGCCCCTCCATCGGTCTTGGCCGACGTCTGAACAATATGTTGCAAATGAAAACCGCGCCGCAGGCGGTGGTGTCCGATATCATGACCGCTCCGGCTCGGTCGGCCACGCCGGAGACGCCGGTCGCGGATCTATTGCCAATGATGGCGAATGGCGGGTTGCATCATCTGCCGGTCGTTGACGAACACGGCACGCTCGCAGGCGTTGTGACACAGTCAGATGTTATCGCGGCGCTGTTTGAGGAAAAGATCATGCAGGCCGGCACGGCTGTGGCGCCGACGCTGATGCAATCAGCATAAATAAAAGGGCCGCAAGCGCGGCCCTTTTCAAATTCCGTGTGCTTGCCGTTCTCAGGCAGCGAGCTTCTTCACGTCAGTTTCGATCTTGGCCATATGGCCATCGAATTTCGACGGGTCATGAAACGCGTGACTGAGTTCAGTTGCCCATGTCGGATTGCGCAGCGTGTATTTCACGAATGCTGTCGCGCCGATGGTCTTGGTCAGATGGTTCTGAACGCGGAACGGAATAGCCTCTTCCACCAGGAAGTCGCTGGTCTCGTTTTCTGCATCGAACTTTTTGAAGCTTTCTGCGGCGTCATGGTACTTGCCTGTCGAAATCAGCTCTTCGAGCTTCTTCAAAAATGCGACGGCCGGAGACTTGTCGCCGACATACTTCGCTTTCACTGCTGCGCTCATGGATACCTAAATCCTTGCTTTGCCTAGATAATGTCTAAATGGCTTGGCGCGCCGCGCGCGCCTAGCGTGGAGTTAAGAGAGGGAAGACATGCCGTCAAGGTGAAAGGCGTAGAACGCTGGCGTCAAAAGCGCCACCGACCAATATTTCGTCATTCACAGAGGCTGCCAGCCCCCTTTCCAGCCCCTGCCCAATGGGTTAAGTCGCGCCATGTTCGATTCATCTCTCACCGGCCGTATCAATTTCCAGCATCGGGCACCGACCAAACCGGCATTGCCGGCCGGCCGGCACGATCTGCTCCTGTTCAGGGATCGAGATTACGTCCTGATCGTACCGGAAGGAATCGATGCCGACACCCCCACACCCTTGATGGTGCTGTTTCATGGCGGCGGCGGAAGCGCGGAGAAAATCCTGCCCGTGATGCAACAGCACGCCGAAAACAACAAATTTCTGCTGCTCGTTCCACAATCACTTCTTCCGACCTGGGACATTGTAATCGCCGGTAATGGACCGGACCGCGAGCGGCTCGAGACTGCCCTTCACGAGGTCCAATCGCGCTTTACGCTCGATCCGAATCGGCTTGCCTTCGCCGGTCACTCCGATGGTGGCAGTTATTCTCTCTCCAACGGGCTGGCCAACGGCGACTTCGTGACCCATGTGCTGGCCTTCTCCGCCGGCTTCATGACGGTTCTTCACCAGGAAGGCACGCCCTATATCTTCATAGCGCACGGATCGAAGGATGAGCAGACACCGGTCGAGACAGCAGGCCGCGCCAATGCGACAAACCTGAAGAACGCCGGCTACGACGTCACCTACATCGAGTATGATGGCCCGCATAAATCCCAGCCGCAAATCGTCGCCGTGGCTGTGCAGTATTTTCTGAAGTACCCAGTCAATTAGTTCGAATACAGATGCCGGTACGGTAAACAAATCGTTGCCACGTATCGCAGACATTTCCGTCTTGGGCGGTCGGGATCTGATTTTCCAAGCATTCATCGCAGGTTGTCGGCGCTGTTCGAACAAGCGCGAATGCCAAGCGTGTCCTGTTACCTTCGCCTTACGGGCTTCGTTTAAGAAATTCTGCAGTAAGCCCGGGTCATAGTCGGTGGCAACAGAACACCACTCGAACCATGGTTCCGAATGTTCGATTCCACCAAATATACGTCGCTCGGCCGTGTCGTATCCGTTCGGGGATCGCAGGCGCGTATCGGCATCACGGCGAACGCCCAGTTGACCTCGGCCAACTTGCGGGCCACCGTCGGGCAGTTCTTCGGCATTCGCTCGGCTAACACCACCATCGTTGCCATGATCACCGAAATGACCCGAGAGGGCATCGATAAAATCGGCGACTGTACCGCCATCGCTTCGGTCGATCTGCTCGGGGAAATTTCGCAAATCACAGGCAAATTTCAGCGCGGCATCACGGTCTATCCCGTGATCGGCGATCCAGTCGACGTGCTCACCGCCAACGAACTGCGCACCATCTACACGCCATCGGGAACCGACCATATCGACATCGGGGCCCTGCAGCAGGATTCCTCCATCACGGCTCACGTGAACATCGAGGAAATGCTGAACAAGCATTTCGCCGTGCTCGGCTCAACCGGCGTCGGTAAATCGACTAGCGTGTCGTTGCTTCTCAACGAAATCCTTGTCGCGCGACCGAATCTGCGCGTTTTCCTTCTCGATGTTCATAACGAATATGGCCGTTGCTTCGGCTCCCGGTCGCTGGTGCTCAACCCACGCAACCTGAAACTGCCATTCTGGCTCTTCAACTTCGAGGAGTTTGTCGACGTTGTGTTCGGCGGGCGTCCCGGCGTTCCAGAAGAAGTCGAAGTCTTGTCGGAAGTCATTCCCATCGCCAAAGCAGCCTATCTGCAATACGGCAACGGCGACCGCAGCAGCATCAAGCGCAATGAGCCGAAAGCAGGCAGTTTTACCCAGGACACGCCTGTTCCCTATCGGCTGGTCGATCTCATCTCGTTGATCGACGAGCGCATGGGCAAGCTGGAGAACCGCTCAACTCGTATCCACTATCACAAGCTGATTTCACGCATAGAAACCGTGCGCAACGATCCGCGCTACGGCTTCATGTTCGAGAACGCCAACGTCGGCGGCGACTCGATGGCGGACGTAATCAGCCATCTGTTCCGCCTGCCCGCCAACGGCATGCCGATGACAGTGATGCAGCTTGCAGGCTTTCCGGCAGACGTCGTGGATTCCGTCGTGTCGGTGGTGTGCCGCATGGCATTCGACTTCGGGCTCTGGAGCGACGGCGCCTCGCCGATGCTGTTTGTCTGCGAAGAAGCCCACCGCTATGCATCGGCCGATCGCTCGATCGGCTTCGGTCCGACACGCAAAGCGATCTCGCGCATTGCCAAGGAAGGCCGTAAATACGGCGTCTATCTGGGACTGATTACGCAGCGCCCAGCTGAACTCGATGCCACGATCCTGTCCCAGTGCAATACATTGTTCGCCATGCGGCTGGCCAACGATCGCGACCAGGCATTGCTGCGTTCGGCGGTCTCGGATGCGGCCGCCAACCTGCTTTCGTTTGTTCCCTCTCTCGGCACCCGCGAAGTGCTGGCGTTTGGTGAAGGTCTGGCGCTTCCAACACGCCTTCGTTTCAAGGAAGTCCCGCAACACCAGCTACCACGAAGCGAGGCGACGATTGCCACCACCCTCGCCTCCGGTGCCAAGCGCGACATTCATTTCGTCGCCACGGTCCTAGACCGCTGGCGCGGATCGACTACCCACCGCGACGCGCCAAACGACCCGCTGGTGACCGACAGGTTCGCCGAACGCGTTGGTGATCGTCCATTGCAGCGGCTCGTCGACTCGCCCATGCTGCAGCCGACTTCTCCGCTCGGTCTTGAATCCGAGCGTTACTCTCTTTTGAAAAAGCCATTGCGCTGAGCCAATGCTTGAATGGTCGGAAATTCTGCTCCGGCTGGTGATTGCCACACTGGCGTCGGGACTGATCGGACTCAATCGCGACCTGCACGGCAAGCCGATCGGCGTTCGTACGCTCGGACTGGTCGGGCTTTCATGCGCGACTGTCGTCATCGCCGCTTTGCCCGCCAATTCCGACACCTTCCATCTGTCGGACGCGACGAGCCGTGTCATCCAGGGCATTCTGACAGGCGTCGGCTTTCTTGGGTCCGGTGTGATATTTCATATCGAGCAGCAGCACAAAGTGCGGGGACTGACCAGCGCTGCCTGTGTCTGGTTCACCGCGTGCATCGGCGTCATCTGTGGCGCTGGCCGGTGGCAGATCGTCGCCACGGGACTGGCGATCGCTTTCGTGCTCTTGATCTTCGGCGGACGCGCCGAGCGCAGCCTGCATAAATTATTCGGCGCGGAGGAGACGCCGCCGGACTCGACAACAACCGCGCCTCCTTAATCGTCGCTGGCGGGCCCGCACCACCCCGGAAGATAGATCGCGCCGTGACTTTTGCCAAACTCGAGCGCCTTTTCGATCGCCCTGGAGAAATCCTTCTCGACCAGTTTTCGTGACATCCTCCGGCGCAAAAAATCCGCCCAGAGAAACTCGCTAAAAGGGGTCGTATCTTTCGCAAAACCGCCGGCCCGGCGCAGTTCCCCCGCCAAACTCCGGAATGGATCGTCCTTCAAACCAGTGATCGATTTCGGAATATCCTTGTAGTGACAGCGTTCGCCGTCCTCATTGTACGGATAGACCCAGCGGTGATTGTCGAGCACGGTCCAGAATGATTTGGGATCGACCATGGTCAGGTCGGCGATGATCGAGACCAGAACCTCCTTCTCACCCTCCTCATGAAGTGCGCGGGCAAGGTGATGGTGATCGATGACATAATTTTTCTTGTCAGGTCCGACAACAACGGGGATTTGGTGTCTGCCAAGCAGCTTGGCCTTCTTCTTTGATCCGTGTTCGCGCCAGTGTCTGCGCTTTTCATTTACCTCTCTAAGCCCAACGGTCACCTGCGTCGGACGAAGTGACAATATCCTGACCGGCTCCAGAACAGGCTCTCGTTTGTTCGCCATCATAATTTCCTCCAAAACGGCCAAACTGAATTACATTGTGATGTTGGCAGGTGGTGAGTTCCCGGACGAGCCATCGCGTGATCAATTGTTCGACATGACCGGGCATGCGGTTTCGCTCCCTTGTCGCGTTGAATAACGGACCTTATCCTGACCCAGAATCAAGTGGACGACGCTCCGAGGAATGGATGGCGGTGCCTGAACGAAAACCGGATCCGAAGAACAGCGATCATCGCGTGATCGATTTTCAGCCTCGGGGGAAAAAAGCTTCCGTAACGGAAAAGCCTGCGGCGTCATCCGAGGCAAACCGTTCGGCTGGCCGGCACAGGGCTCCGATCGACTACAGGCAGCGCATGATGGCGAACCTCGCGGCGGCCGCCTTCGCCGTTATTCTCGCCGGTGTCGGCGTTTGGCTGGTCACGACTCTCAATCACATGCGCCAGACTCAGGACTGTATCGTGATGGGTTTGCGCAACTGCGGCGATTCCTCGACCCCACATAGCTAAAAGCTCAAATTTTCCAGACGCCTTACGCACAAATCTCAAGGGTGCCTGCCATTGAACTCGCAGGCCGGCTCCATTATACGGACTCATGACAAAGCGGGCCGATCCCTCGACTGAGGGCGCCCCTGCTGTTCTTTCGCGCCTTCATTCAGAAATTATCAGAAATAAATCAAAGGCTTACTGATGTCGTCAACGTTCGATAAAGTCGCTACGATCATCGCGGAAACCTGCGACATCCCGCGCGATACCATCACGCCGGAAAGTCACGCGATTGACGATCTTGGTATCGACAGCTTGGATTTCCTGGATATCGCCTTCGCCATCGACAAGGCGTTCGGCATCAAGCTGCCGCTCGAGAAGTGGACCCAGGAGGTCAACGACGGTAAGGCCACCACCGAGCAGTACTTCGTGCTCAAGAATCTCTGCGAGCGCATCGACGAACTGGTCGCGGCCAAGAACGCGTAACGCGAGACCATGCGCCTCGAATACTTCCAGATGGTGGATCGCATCGTTAGCCTTGATGGCGACGAACGGAGCATCACAGTCTCGGCGCAGGTGCCCCAGGAATCCACTATCTTCGAAGGCCACTTCCCCGGATATCCGTTGATGCCGGGCGTGCTCCTCACGGAGACGATGGCGCAAACCTCGGGGTGGCTGTTGATCGCGCTGTTGAAGTTTGAGCGCATGCCGTTTCTGGCCTCGGTCAAGGAGGCCAAGATGCGCGACTTCGTGAAGCCAGGCGATCTGCTGACCGTCGAAGCCAAGGTCATCCACGACGGCTCCGGCTTTGCAGTCACCGACGCAAAGATCAGCGTGTGCGGCAAGCTCAAATGCAATGCCACGCTGACGTTCCGCCATACGCCGTTTCCTAATCCCGAACTGCGCGGACATATGGAAGCCGTAGCCAAGCAGATCGGCTTCCCTGAACAGTTGGTATCATGAGCGATAAGTCTGCCCGCGAAATCTGGATCACTGGTATCGGTCTGGCCTCGTCTCTCGGTGAAGGACTCGATCAGCATTGGGAGGCGCTCGAAGCGCGCCGCGTCAACGCTGATGAAGCCGGGTTTGCGCCATTTGTCGTCCATCCGATTCCAAAACTGAGCTTCGATGCCCAGATTCCGAAAAAGGGCGATCAACGGCAGATGGAATCCTGGCAGCGGATCGGCACTTACGCCGCTGGTCTTGCTCTCGACTCCGCCGGAGTGAAGGGCAACACCGAAATCCTGTCGCGTATGGACATGATCATCGCCGCAGGCGGCGGCGAGCGTGATCTCGCGGTCGATTCGGGAATCCTCAATCAACAGGCTCAGGGCAATGCTTCGCCGACCATGTTGAATGAGAGGCTGATGAGCGATCTGCGCCCGACACTTTTCCTCGCTCAACTCTCCAATCTGCTCGCGGGCAATATCTCGATCGTCCACGGCGTCACGGGATCGTCGCGCACCTTCATGGGTGAAGAGGCCGCTGGCGTGGATGCGTTTCGCATTGCACTCGCGCGAATGATGTCCGGCCAGAGCGATATCGCGCTGGTCGGCGCGGCGCATAACGGCGAGCGCAAGGACCTTTTGATGCTGTACGAGTTCGGCAGCTTCGCATTGAAAGACAAGTTCGCACCCGTCTGGGCGCGTTCCGGCGGTGACAGCCAGGGGTTCGCTCTGGCATCCGGGGGCGCGTTTCTGGTTCTCGAACAAAAGGAACACGCGATCGCACGCGGTGCGAAGCCTTTTGCCAAACTGACGCAAGTTGTCGCCGATCATTCACGGCGGAAGGAAAAAGGCGGCCTTGCCGCAACGCTGAGGTCGCTTTGGGCAAAACTCAATGCAAAACCGGATACGCCGATTCTAACCGGCGCTACGGGTGCCGCCGATGCCACGGCGGAAGAACGTGCTTTCCTCGCCGACGTTTCCCACGGTCCGGTCCGTGCGCTGGGAACCTCCTTCGGCCATCTGATGGAGGGGCAATTCGCTTTGGGACTCGCTCTGGCGGCGCTGTCAATTGCGCGCGGTAAACTGTTCCCGGCGAATGACTCAACCGGCTTCGAACTTGAAACCTCCGCCTCGCCTTCCCAGATCGCAGTTGTCACCACCGGTCACTGGCGTGGTGAGGGTATGGCGCTGGTCGAATCCGTTTGACCTGAAGATTGGGGACACGCATATGACTGCAACACGAGACAAGTTCGGACGCCCCATCGTTGTGGTCACGGGCATGGGCGTCGTCACCTCGCTGGGTGCAGGCAAAGCCGACAACTGGAAAAAACTGACGGCGGGCGAATCCGGTATCCGGACCATCACTCGCTTTCCAACGGATGGCCTGAAGACCACCATGGCTGGTACGGTCGATTTCATTCCGATCGAGCCGATGTCGTCGGTTGTGCTCTCGGACAAGCTGGCCGATATGGCGACCGAGGAAGCGATCGATCAGGCCGGAATCGGCCTCACGGGTGATTTCCCCGGGCCGCTTTTCATGGCCGTCGCTCCTGTGGAGCTCGAATGGCGGCCCCGTGAAGAGGTGGCGCGCGCCACCGGCATGAAGGAAGGCATCGATTACGACGCGATGCTTCGTGTCAGCGGTAACGGCCGCTTCGCTGACTATCACCGCCGGTTCCTGTTCGGTTCCGTTGCCGACTATCTGGTCGAGAAGTACGGCACCAAGGGTTCCCCGATCTCGCTGTCGACCGCATGCGCGTCAGGTGCGACCGCGATCCAGCTCGGCGTCGAGGCGATCCGGCGCGGCGAAACCGATGCGGCGCTGTGCGTGGCCACGGATGGGTCCGTCAATGCCGAAGCCCTGATCCGCTTTTCGCTGCTCTCCGCGCTTTCCACCCAGAATGATCCGCCGCAAGCGGCCGTGCGCCCGTTCTCGAAAAACCGCGACGGCTTCGTCATGGCAGAAGGCGCAGGCGCCCTCGTCCTTGAAAGCTTTGAGTCCGCAACCGCACGCGGCGCGAAAATTCTTGGCGTACTCGCGGGCTGTGGCGAACTCGCCGACAACTTCCACCGTACCCGGTCGAGCCCGGACGGCAAGCCCATCGTCGGCTGCGTCCGCAAGGCGCTGGACGATGCGGGCATGACGATCGAGAATATCGACTACATCAACGCCCATGGCACCGGGACACCGGAAAACGACAGGATGGAATATCTTGGCATTTCCACAGTGTTCGGCGAACGCGCCAAGGAGATCCCGGTCTCATCGAACAAGTCGATGATCGGGCACACGCTTTCGGCGGCAGGCGCGGTCGAGGCGGTGTTCTCGCTTTTGACGCTGGAGCACCAGCGAATTCCGCCAACGATCAATTACGACGTCCCCGACCCGGCTATCCCGTTTGACGTGGTGCCAAACAAGGCACGCGATGCCAAGGTGACGGCAGTGATGTCGAATTCGTTCGGCTTCGGCGGCCAGAACGCCTCGCTGATTCTGACCCGAGAACCAGCCTAAACATCTGACTTAAAAAGGCATTTTGACCGGTTGACGCAGGAGCGCCAACCGGCGATACCCATTGTCAAAATTCCCCTTAGGACGCCTCCCTTCATGCGCGCGCTTTCTCTCGTTGCCGACCGTCAACTCGTGGTCGAAGATCTTCCCCCGCCTCCTCCTCCCGCCGAGGGCGAAGTCCAGATCCGTGTGAAGGCCGTTGCGCTCAATCACATCGACGTCTGGGGTTATCGCGGCATGGCCTTCGCCAAGCGCAAGATGCCGCTGGTGGTCGGTGCCGAAGCCTCCGGTGAGATTGCATCGGTCGGTCCAGGCGTGACTCGCTTCAAGCCGGGTCAGAAGGTCGTGATGTATGGTGCGCTCACATGCGGCGTTTGCAAGGCCTGCAAGGAAGGCCGGGACAATCTGTGTGAAAACGTCGCCGGCATCATGGGCTTCCATGTCGACGGCTTCGCGCGCGAGCTGATGAACCTCAGCGAACGACTTGTGATCCCGGTGCCTGACAAAGTCAGCCTGCGCGACGCCGCCTGCGCGCCGATCGCCTACTCCACCGTGCAGCACATGCTATTCGACAACGCCAAGCTGCAGCCCGGCGAAACTGTGCTGGTCCACGCCGGCGGCTCCGGGATCGGCACTGTCGCGGTCATGATGGCCAAGGCCATCGGCTGCACGGTCATCACGACCGTCGGCGACGATTCCAAGATCGAAGGCGTCAAGAAACTGGGGGCCGACTACGTCATCAACTACCGGAAGGACCGGTTCGAGGGCGAAACGCGCAAGATCACCAAGAAAAAGGGCGTCGATGTCGTGTTCGAGCACGTCGGCGCCGACACCTTCAACGGCTCGCTGCTCTGCATGAAGCGCGGCGGCCGCCTCGTCACCTGCGGCTCGACGTCGGGACCGACCACCACGATCAACCTGATGCAGCTGTTTCAGCAGCAATACCGCATCATCGGATCGTTCGGCGCCTCGATGCGCAACATCGCTGAAAGCCTCGACAAGATGGCTCACGGCATGTTGCCCGTCATCGATACCGAAGTGCCAATCGACAATGTCGAAAAAGCGCTTGAGCGCATGGAAACTCGCCAGGTTTTCGGCAAGATCATCATCACAATCTAATGCGACGCTTTTTGCTCCGTGCCCGAGCTGTCTTGCGCGACAGACTGAACGCGCTGAGCAGTGCGTTGATCGGCGGCACCATCGTCGGCTTGATGCAAATGACGCGATTGATGAGCGCGGATCGCACACGCGACCTGTTCGCGGCAGTCACGCGCAAGGTCGGTCCGCATTTGCGGGAGCATAAGATCGGGCGCGCGAATCTCACAGCTGCCTTTCCTGAGAAGACGCCGGACGAGATCGAAACCATCCTGATGGGGGTCTGGGACAATCTCGGCCGGGTGGGCGCCGAATTTGCTCATCTTGATCACATCTGGAAGTTTGACCGCGATCACCCCGAGACGAACACCGTGGTGTTCTCCCCGGAGTCGGAGGAGAGGTTCCTGCGGCTGCGCGACGACGGCAAAGGCGCGCTGGTGTTCGCCAGCCACCTCGCCAATTGGGAGGTGCCGGCGCTGCCCGCACCGATGTACGGGCTCGATTCCGCGGTGTTATTCCGCCGGCCCAACATCGCTGCTGCCGACCGCATGATTCAGGAGCTGCGGTCGGTCAACATGGGCGAGATGATTGCCACCACGCACGAAGCTCCGGTAAAACTCGCTGCTGCGCTGCAGCGCGGCGTCCATATCGGCATGCTAGTGGATCAGCATTTCGGTCGCGGCGTCGACGTCACCTTCTTCGGCCGCCCGGCAAAAGCCAACCCGCTGCTGGCGCGCCTCGTACGTCAGATCGACTGTCCAATCCACGGCGTGCGATCAATCCGGTTGCCGGACAACCGCTTTCGAGTCGAACTGACCGAGGCAATCGAGCCCGCCCGCGACGCCGACGGCACCGTGAACGTGCAAGGCACCATGCAGCGTGTCACCTCGGTGATCGAAGGTTGGGTGCGTGAACATCCCGAACAATGGCTGTGGCTGCACCGCCGCTGGCGATAGCGCGCAAAGAGGCACCGGTCTTGCGATAAGACTACGCGCCCAAAACCCAACGCTCACTCGCCCGTCTTCACACGTGTCCATAGCCGGTTAAGAACGCGCTGGGTCGCCGGATCCCGCGCCGTGATCACAAACAGGCGCTTCAACGTCGCATCGTCTGGATACACACTCTTGTCGTTGATGACTTTCGAATCGATGAGCTTCTGGCTGGCGAGATTGCCGTTGGCATAGGACAGGAAGTCCGAGTTCTTGGCCGCCACCTCAGGCCGGTAGAGATAATTGATCAACTCATAAGCTTCCGTGACATGCTGCGCATCCGCTGGGATCGCGAGATTGTCGAAGAACATCTGCGCGCCTTCCCTGGGGATCACATAGCCGATCTCCACGCCGTTCTTGGCCTCCGCCGCACGGCTCTGAGCCTGTTTGATGTCCCCGGACCAGCCGACGACCAGGCAGATCTCGCCGGTCGCCAACGCGCTCAAATATTCCGAGGAGTGGAATTTGCGTACATATGGGCGCACCTTCTCGACCGCCCGCGCAGCCTTTTCGAGATCCTCTTTCCTGGTCGAATTTGGATCGAGGCCAAGCCAGTTAAGCGCAGCCGGCAGAATGTCATCGGCCGAATCCAGCATGTGAACGCCGCAATCCTTGAACTTCGCCAGATTTTCCGGCTTGAACACGATGTCCCAGGAGTCGATGACCGCATCCGAACCAAGGACCTTCTTCACGGCATCTACATTGTAGCCGAGGCCGGTTGTCCCCCACATATAGTTCGCGGCGTATTTGTTGCCGGGATCGTAGATTGCAAGACGATCGGTCACCACCGGCCAGGCGTTGGCGAGATTTGGCAACTTCGCCTTGTCGAGCTTTTGAAAGATGTTCGCCGCAATCTGGCGCTGCAGGAAATACGCGGTCGGCACCACGAGGTCATATCCGGACTTGCCCGCGAGCAACCGCGTTTCGAGCGTCTCGTTGGCGTCGAAGGTGTCGTAGACAACCTTGATGCCGGTCTCCTTTGTAAAGTCCTCCAGCACGCCGGGCGCGATGTAGTTCGACCAGTTGTAGAAATTGACCACCCGCTCATCGGCGCGTGCCAACATCGGCACCAGGAGCGCGGCGAGCATCACTACAAAAACCCGTATCGACTTCATTTTGGTCCCCGTCAGCCCGGCAGCACATGCGATAATCGCTCCAGCGCAGCGTCAATGGTCGCGTCGGTCTTGGCGAAGCAGAAGCGCACGACCGACCTCACCGGATCGTCTTCATAAAACGACGACACTGGAATCGACGCGACCTTATGTTCGATGACGACTCTCTTGCAAAACTCCTCGTCAGTCTGGTTGAGGCCGAGCGGTGCAAGATCGACATTCAGGAAATACGTCCCCTGCGATTGCAAAACAGGAAAACCGATGCTCATAAGACCGCTTGATAGCCGATCGCGGCTGCGCGCAAGGTCCGCGCGCATATCGGTGAAAAAGGCATCGGTCTTGCCGAGGCCATAAGCCACTGCGACTTGCAGATTGGGCGGCGTGGTGAACGTCAAGAATTGATGTGCCTTGGCAAGCACCCGCAACAACGCAGGTGCCGCGCAGACGAATCCGACCTTCCAGCCGGTAAGCGCGAATATCTTCCCCGCCGAGCCGATCTTGACCGTGCGCTCGCGCATGCCGGGAATGGCGATCAGCGGGATATGTGCGCGGCCGTCGAACACAATATGCTCCCACACCTCGTCGCAGATCGCGATCGCATCGAACGCCTGACAGTAGCGCGCCAGTAATTCGAGATCTTCGCGCGGATAGACCACGGCCGCCGGGTTGAGCGGGTTGTTGAAGATCACGAACTTCGTCTTCGGCGTAAACGCGCGCCGCAGCATGTCGTCGTCCAACCGCCAATGCGGCGGCTCCAGCCTTACGAAACGCGGAACGCCTCCCGCCTTGCGGATCAGCGGCACATAGGCGTCGTAGAACGGTTGGAAGACGACCACCTCGTCGCCGGGCTCGATCAGCCCGAGCAACGACCCGGCAAGCGCCTCGGTCGCCCCGGAAGTCACCATCACCTCCGTCATTGGATCGAGTTCGACGCCATGCCAGTGCGCGTAATGCGCCGCGATCGCCTGCCGCAGTTCCGGCAGGCCCATCATTGAGGGATACTGGTTGTAGCCGTTGAGGACCGCCTCGGCGGCCTTGAGGCGCACATCCTCCGGCCCCGGCCCGTCGGGAAAGCCCTGTCCGAGATTGATCGCGTCATGCTCCCGGGCAAGCTGCGACATCACCTCGAAGATTGTGACCGGGAGATTTGCGAAAACGTTTCCCATGTAGGACGGGACGTTGCGCCCTATCCGCCTGTCGTGGTCGGCAGCCCAGCGGCCTTCCAACCGAGGATACCGCCGGCCAGATGCTGGTCGTACGGTTTGCCGTCAGCCTGAGCGGCCAGCGATGCGGTCACCGAGCGCTTGCCGGAGCGGCATGCAAAAACGACGGTCTTCCCGTGGGGATCAGGAATTTTCGCCGAGTCAAATGCTGACAACGGCACCACGACGGCTTCCGGATATGCCTCAGCGGCAACTTCGTTCGGCTCGCGAACATCGACCAGAAGATATCGACCCTCCACGATCCCCTTCGCAACCTCTTCAGGGGTAAGATCATGGACTTTATGAATGTCAGACAATGCGGCCTCCGGGCGATGGATAAACAAATTGATTGGTACGGAAATGATATCCGGACGGGGCACAAATTCGTCTTTTGCGACCGCAAAATCAAGCACCCGCCGGGCCATCAAATCGTGATCTGGGTCCCGACTTCAACAACGCGGCCGGTGGGGATCTGGTAGTAGTCGGTTGCGTCGTTTGCCGAACGGCTCAGCGCGATGAACATGTGATCCTGCCATCGCGGCATCCCGGAATGAGCGGCCGGTTTGAGAGCCCGGCGCGACAGGAAAAACGACGTCGACATGATGTCAAACTGCCAGCCGAGCTTGCGCGCGATACCGAGCGCCTTTGGAACGTTGGGGGATTCCATAAATCCGAACCGGAGAATCACGCGCGAGAACGGGCCGCTCAGTTCCTCCATACGCACCCGCTCACTGATATCAACACGCGGGGTCGGCGCGATTTCGATTGAAAGAATGACGTTCTTCTCGTGAAGCACTTTGTAATGTTTGAGACTGTGCATGAGCGCGGTAGGAGCGAAATTCGGATTACTGGTGAGAAACACCGCAGTGCCCGAAACGCGCTGAGGAGGCTTTTTCTCCAGCATCCCGATCAGATCGGTCAGTGGAATTTCCTGCTTGTGGGATTTGTCATAAAGCAATCGGGTGCCGCGCCGCCAAGTGAGCATGAGCGTCATCACAAATCCGCCCAGCGCAAGCGGAACCCATCCTCCCTCGAAGACCTTCAACATATTTGCGGCAAGGAAAGTAACATCAATTAGCAGAAACGGAATAATCAGCGCTGCCGCGGCAACGGCGGGCCACTTCCATACCTTCCAGATCACGATGAAACCCATCAAGGCCGTTACGACCATCGTGCCTGTCACCGAGATGCCATAGGCCGATGCCAGAGCACTTGAGGATCGGAATGTCACCACAAGCAGAAGCACCATGATCAACAGCAGTCTGTTGACCCGCGGAATATAGATCTGGCCTGAATGAGCTTCCGACGTATGCCTGATCTCAAAGCGCGGCAGAAGGCCGAGCTGGACCGCCTGCCGGGTCAGCGAATAGGCGCCGGTAATGACAGCCTGGCTGGCGATCACAGTTGCAATCGTTGCAAGGATCACCATCGGCACCAGCGCCCAGTCCGGATAGAGCAGAAAGAATGGATTTTCGATCGCTGCCGGATTCGCAATGACCAGTGCGCCCTGTCCGAGATAGTTCAACGCCAGTGACGGCAACACGATGACGAGCCACGCAGCCTGAATCGGCTTTTTGCCGAAATGCCCAAGGTCTGCATAGAGCGCCTCCGCACCTGTCACGGCCAGAAAGACAGCGCCAAGGGTAATCAGCCCGATCACGCCGTGATGAGTCAGAAACGTGACCGCCAGCAGCGGGTTGAAGGCTTGAAAGATCTGTGGGTGATTGACGATGGGAGGGATCGCGGCCGCCGCGATTACCAAAAACCAAAGGCACATCAGCGGCCCGAAAAAGACGGCGACCCGCGCCGTGCCTCGCGATTGCACACCGAACAGCATCACAAGGATCACCACCGTCAACGGCACCACATATGGATCGAACGCATCGGTGGCAATCTTCATGCCCTCGATCGCGGACAGCACCGAAAGCGCGGGCGTAATCACGGCGTCGCCGTAAAACAACGCGCCGCTGATGATACCGAGCAGGATAACCCCTGCCCCATTTGCACCCAGAGCGCGCTGGGCCAGCGCCATCAATGCAAGCGTTCCACCCTCGCCGTTGTTATCGGCCCGTAACAGGATGATGACGTATTTGAGTGTGACAACAATAATCAGCGCCCACAGGATCAGGGACAGGATGCCGAGTACCGCAGTCGGGCTGACATCAGTTGCCGTCGCGCCGGCAGCCAACGCGGCCTCGCGAAATGCGTAAAGAGGCGATGTACCGATGTCGCCATAGACGACCCCGATCGACCCCAAGAGCAACGCCTTGAACGAAGCTGTCGAGTGGGCTTCCCCCTGCGCGCCCGCCGCTTGCGTCTCCGCGGCGGGAACGGATATGTCACTCGTCATCAGGGAAGCCTCGAATACCGTCTGTATGGCCAAAACGCGCTGGCCTATACGCCCCAAAATACCGCTTTTCAACCACCCGCGCCACGCGCATTTGGGTACGCCACCGCGCTCAGGGATGCTAAATCGTGACCTGGGTTCCGATTTCGACCACCCGGCCGGTCGGTATCTGGAAGTAATCGGTTGCGTCATTAGCCGATTTGCTCATGGCGATGAAGAGATGATCTTGCCAGAGCGGCATCCCGGAATGGGCGGTCGGCTTGAGAGAGCGGCGTGATACGAAGAACGACGTCGACATGATATCGAACTGCCAGCCGAGTTTCCGGGCAATGGCCAGCGCCTTCGGGACATTCGGCGACTCCATGAAACCGAAATTGAGACGGACAATCGAGAATTTCTCACTGATCCCCTCATACTCGACCCGATCGAGCTGATCGACGCGTGGCGTTGGAGCGGTGCGAATCGTCAGAATGACATTGTGTTCGTGGAGAACCTTGTTGTGCTTGAGATTGTGCAGCAACGCAGTCGGCACAAAGTCCGGATCGCTCGTCAGGAAAACAGCCGTGCCCTTTACGATGTGGGGAGGCCGCTTTTCAAGGCTCTTGATGAGATCGCGCAGCGGCACCTCGGTCCGCCGTGTCTTGTTCAACAGGATGTTCGAGCCGCGTCTCCAAGTCCAGATCATCACAATCATGATCAGGCCGAACAACAGCGGGACCCATGCGCCTTCGAACAGCTTGACGAGATTTGCGGTGAAGAAGGTCAGATCAACCAGAACGAACGGCACGATTAACGCAGCCGCCGTGGCCACACGCCAATTCCACAGCTTCCAGATCACGATGAAGCCCATGATGCCGTCCGCCACCATCGTGGTCGAAACCGCGATGCCATACGCTGATGCCAGACCGCTGGATGTTCTGAACAGTCCGACGAGCAGCAGCACGCCGATCAGCAGCATGGCATTCACCCGCGGCAGATAAATCTGTCCTGCATGAACTTCCGACGTATACCGAACCTCAAAACGCGGAAGCAGTCCAAGCTGAATCGCTTGCCGGGTGAGCGAAAAAGCCCCCGTGATCACAGCCTGGCTGGCAATCACGGTCGCTGCTGTTGCAAGCACAACGAGCGGCAGCAGCAAGTACTGCGGTGCCATGCGATAGAACGGATTTTCGATTGCCTGCGGATGCGCGAGCACCAGCGCTCCCTGCCCGAAATAATTGATCAGCAAGGCGGGCAAAACAAAATAAAGCCACGCCGCCTGAATCGGCTTTCGGCCAAAGTGGCCCAGATCGGCATACAGCGCCTCGCCGCCTGTGACGGCAAGAAACACGGCGCCGAGTGTCACCAGGCTGATCTCACCGTGCGACAAAAGGAATGAAATTGCATAGGCAGGGTTCAGCGCGGTCAGCACCGAGAGATCGTCCGCGATATGAATTGCCCCCAACGCCGCCAGCGAAATGAACCACGCGATCATGACCGGGCCAAAGGCTGCGGCTATTCGCGTCGTCCCACTGCTCTGAACTGCAAATAGAATCACGAGAATGAGGACCGTGACAGGGATCACGTAATGTTCGAGCGCCGGTGTCGCGAGCTTGAGGCCCTCGACAGCCGACAGAACGGAAATCGCCGGCGTAATCATCGAATCGCCGAAAAACATGGCCGCGCCGATCACGCCGAGGACCAGCAGAATAATCGCGCGACGCCCGAGCGCCCGCTGCCCGAGTGCCATCAGCGAAAGTGTGCCGCCCTCCCCGTTGTTGTCCGCGCGCAGCAGCAGCAGCACGTACTTTGCAGTCACGACAATGATCAATGACCAGACGATCAGCGACAACACGCCAAGAACAATCGGTCTGTTGATCTCGCCTGTTCCGGCCGCCCCAAGCGCGGCTTCGCGGAAAGCGTAAAGCGGCGACGTTCCGATATCGCCAAAAACGACGCCAATGCTGCCAAGAGTCAGTTGCCAGAAGCCGCTTTTGTGCGCTTCGGCGTCTGGTGCCGGGAGGTCGGTGGGAGTTTCGCTGACAGCCATGGGCTACGGACGGGGCTTCACTCTCGATACATCGATGGGCAGCCTCGGAGGCCAGAAATTCTGTATATCACCGTGCATTGGTCCCGCCCATAGACCCGGGCAGGAACCCACACCTAGGTATTATCGTAGCGTTAAGGTTTGAGGTCGGGCGGAACAGGCGGATCTTCCCGCATCAAGGTGATCGTCACCCGGCGGTTCGCCGCCAACGCGGGATCGTCCGGGAACAGCGGTTCGCTGTCGCCCCGACCGGACACAGAATAGATATGAGAACCGGGCAGTCCTTCGTCTTCGAGAATCCTGCGAACGGTGTTGGCGCGATCCGCAGAAAGATCGAAGGCGCCATAGCTGGGACGCGGCGAAACGAAGTTCGATGAGGTGTGGCCTGTGATCGCTACCCGCAATGGAGACGACCGCAGCGGCCCCGCGATCCTGCGGATCAGCATCTTGGTGCGCTCATAGGGTTCGCGCGAACCCTCTGCGAACATGGAACGACCGTCCTGATCGACGATTTCCAGGTTCAGCCCCTTTTTGGTTTCCTCGAAAAGAATGTGTTTCGAAAGTTCGGTTATTTCCGGCATGTCTTGCAGTGCCTGGCGCAACGACGCCGATGCCAGTGCAAACTCCCGGTCGGTCTTCAGTCGTGCGCCGGCAGTGCGTTCGCTGTCCTGCTCGTTCGGAGATGGCGTGTTTGAAGCCTCGTCCGGCTGGATGTGATCGGTATTCTTGAGCTTCGGGCGTGTCGGCAGGCCGTCAGTCTCGATAACGCCGGAGTAGCGCGCTTCCTGCACACCGAAGGCATCTCGCATCGAACCGGCGACGATCTTGAGCTTGTTGCTATCCTGCGTCGAGAACGCCACCAGCATAACGAAGAAGCTCATCAGCAGGCCCATCAGGTCGGCAAAGGTCACGAACCAGCCGTGCCCGCCGCCATGAGCGTCTCCTCGTTTCTTCTTCGCCATCGATTATTCCCCCGAAACCCAGTGAACGCGCGTCAAGCCGGGACCGGCTCGCCTTCGCCGTGGCGATGCTTTTCTGGCAGATAAGCGAGAAGCATTTCACGCACGAGCGTCGGGCTCTTGGCGTCACGGATCATCAGGATACCATCGATGATAATTGTTCGATTGGTTTCTTCCTCAAGTAACTTGCCGTGAAGTTTGTCCGCGATCGGCAGACAGAACAGGTTAGCGACCAGCGCGCCATAGAGCGTTGCGAGCAAAGCCGTCGCCATGAACGGGCCGAGCTTGGATGGGTCGGTCATGTTGGCGAACATCTGCACCATGCCGATCAGTGTTCCGATCATGCCGAAGGCCGGTGCGCAGTCTCCGATCGCGCGATAGATTTTGCTGCCTTCATCGAGATGCATCAGGAAGTTGTCGCGGTCGCGCTCGAGGTTGTCGCGGATGAAATCAAGATCGTATCCATCAGCCACGTAGCGAATGCCTTTGGCCAGAAACGGATCCTCGGTCTCGACCTTTTCAAGGCCGACTGGCCCTTGCTTGCGAGCGACCTCGGCGATACGGGCGAGTTCGTCAACCAGATCGCGCGAGGTCTGGCGCCGCATCGTGAACGCGAACTTTGCGCCCAGCGGCAGGCCGTGAAGGATGGAAGCGAGCGGAAAGCGGATCAGGGTTGCCGAAAACGAACCGCCGAAGATGATAATCATCGCGTGTTCGCTGATGAACATATGGAGGTCGCCACCCAAAAAGATCATGACCGCGATGACCAAAGCGCCGACAACGAGGCCAATACTGGTGGTGATATCCATACGATACTCCAACACAACTGAACGGCGGCCGTTCTGACCGCAGCGATCAACCTAGCTTCGATGCCCTTAAATTCACGTAAAAGAATCGGCTAAAGCCAGTTGCTCTCGCGGGTAGAAGATGCCGGCGGCCACGACCTGAAGTATCAAGAATTCGCTAACAAAATGGCCGCCGGCCTGCTCGCGCGCGGTCAGAGCCGATAAAAGCGCTGCCACCGCCTGGCGACGAGATCATCGGTTGTCGGGATGCCGACAACCCAATTTTCCGGAGCCACTACGATCTGATCGGCCGCATCGCACAGCCATGCCCCCCACCAGCTGAACGACGAATTGGCAATGACGTGGTGCCGGCATGCCGCCATTAGCGCCAGATCCGCTACCGCACCCTCGGGACCATTTGCGTCGATGATGACGGTATCCCGTCTGGAAAAATGCTGGCGACACCACTGCGGATCATCTGAAAATACAAAAAACCGGGCCTCAGAAACCCGGGAGCGCACCAGGTCCATCCCAGCGTCGTAATAGGCTGGCGAGCAAGTCGATCGGTCGGGTGAAAGAAGATAGTCACCGCGGCGCACATGGATCGCGACGGCGGCAACCGATTGAATTTGGCCTAACCAATCCCGGCTCAACCGACCCAGCGGCGCCTTGAGCCGAAGCTCACGGCGAATGGATTCTGAGGAGGATTCAAAATACCGCGGCGATTGCCACCACCCCGTCAGATAGACCGATCCATTCAGCGTGGAGAATGACGGATCGAATCTATAGATACGTTTCTCGTCGAAGACCTTGTAACTGTGCCCATGAATAGTTGCCCGGCGCGGCACACCATTGTGGACCGCTGCTGTAAAAGGCTTTCCAATTCTTCCGGGCAACCTGAACCATCGCGTCGGAACCTTCTGAATATCCCAGCTGCGCTCGGCTACGATTGAATACGCGTCAAGTTCAAACGGTCGGCTGGAATTGCCGGAAAAACATGAGCAATCGAGCCGAAGCTCCGCACCGATCCGATCGGCAAGCGCACGCCCGATGGCATACTGAAAAAGCTGGTTTCCCAGACCGTCGCTTAAGCAAGTGTAGACAAGAGGCTGCACGTGGTTTGTACGTCCGGAATTTCACTTACGACAACGCAGCGCTCGGATCGATAACGAAGCCGTGGTAGCAAGAACGCTGTCAATTCAATCTGTGTGGACGATCATCCAGCGGATCACCTGAGGATGGCGGCGTAAATGCCGACGATGCAGAGACACCCGGCGTTGCCTTGGCTGCCTCAGCAGCCTGCAACTCGTGCCGTCGGTACGACATCCATCCGAACGGCAGGCAGATCAAATAAAGCAGCGATCCGACGCTGAGCACATGCCATGGGTAGCTGATCAATATCGCAATGAAGAGAACGACGAACACGACCAAGGGAACGACGATGTCCGGCGACACGCTGGCGCCGATCATCTTGCCGGAAAACACCGGAAGCCGCGACACCATCAGGAACGCAATACCGAGCGTGTAGATCGCGATGATCGTTGCGGGAAGCTGCGGCAGACCGACCAGCACGAGATACATCGGCAGCAAAACACAGATTGCCCCTGCAGGTGCCGGAACGCCGGTAAAGAAATTCGCTGCGAATTCCGGCTTGTTCGGATCATCCATCGTGGCGTTAAAGCGAGCCAGCCGCAATCCGCCGCTGATCGCGAAGATCATGGCGGCGATCCAGCCCACATTGTTGAGAGCATGAAGCTGCCAGAAGTACAGGATCAGCGCCGGAGCAACGCCAAAGTTCACGAAGTCAGCCAGACTGTCGAGTTCGGCACCAAAGCGCGACTGTCCCTTGATCATGCGCGCAATACGTCCGTCGAGCCCGTCGAGAATGGCGGCGAACACGATCGCGCCGAGCGCAAGCTCAATCCGCCCTTCGATCGCCATGCGGATCGCTGTCAGCCCCGCCCCGATGGCAAGCAACGTGATGACGTTCGGCACCAGCATTCGCACCGGAATGGTACGAAAGCGGCGGCGAAAATCCGGATCGCGGGCGTCAGGCGTCATGTTCACACAACCTATATACAGGCCGCATTATGCTTCGCCAATGTGGCCAAATACCGGAAACATTAGTGGACGTAGTTAACTGGTCCGATAGGTCCGCCCTCCGTCGCCCAGCTGAAAGTCGGCCAGCACGGTTTCACCCGCGACCGCCGTCTGCCCCTCAGCGACCAAAGTCTTCGCGCCCTCCGGCAGATAAACATCCAGCCGTGAGCCGAAGCGGATCAGGCCGAAACGCTCCCCCGCACCGATTGTTTGCCCTTCCCGCACGAACGACACAATCCGCCGCGCCACAAGGCCCGCGATCTGGACCACGCCGATCCGGCCCGCGGGCGTCGAGATAACCAGGGAATTGCGCTCGTTATCCTCACTCGCTTTGTCGAGTTCAGCATTGATGAACTTGCCCGGACGATAGGCGATACGCTCGATCCGGCCAGCCACGGGAGAGCGGTTCACATGACAATTGAAGACGCTCATGAAGACGGAGACGCGCAGCAACGGCCGGTCGCCAAGCCCCAGCTCGGCGGGAGGCACAGCCTGCACAATCAGGGAAACACGGCCATCGGCCGGCGAAACTACGATCCCGTCTCGGACCGGCGTCGTCCGGACCGGATCGCGAAAGAACAACGTGCACCAGACCGTCAGCACCACGCCGATCCAGCCGAGTGGCGTCCACAGCCAGAACAGGACCAGACTGGCGAGTGCGAAAGCGCCGATGAAGGGATAGCCTTCCGGGTGGATGGGCGGAATTTGCGCGCGGATCGAGTTTGCAATCGACATGGTGACGGGAATCTCTGACGGGAATGATATTTAACGGATTCGGCGCTCAGTATAGCCTATTCGGCGGCGTCCGAAGCTGCCAAAGTGTCGTCCTCAACGGGCGGCGGCAGCCGGTTCGGCGCTCCCTCATCATCCGCGATCATCGCCAGTTTCTCTCGTGCCTCTTCGGCCTCGCGCTGCCTGTTCCACATCGAGGCATAAAGCCCGCTGGCGGCTAAAAGTTTGGCGTGCGTGCCACGCTCGGCGATACGGCCGCGCTCGATCACAATGATCTCGTCCGCACCGACGATGGTGGAGAGCCTGTGCGCAATGACCAGCGAGGTGCGGTTGCGCGACACCTTCTCCAACTCGTCCTGAATCTCGCGTTCGGTGTGACTGTCGAGCGCGGACGTCGCTTCGTCGAGCAGAAGAATCGGCGGACCCTTAAGAATGGTGCGGGCTATCGCAACGCGCTGCTTCTCACCGCCAGACAACTTCAATCCGCGCTCACCGACCTCGGTTTCGTAACCGTGTGGCGACATCCGGATGAAACCGTCGATCTGTGCCTGCCGCGCCGCCTCCTCGACTTCCGCGTCGCTCGCATCCCAGCGGCCATAGCGAATGTTGTAACGGATGGTATCGTTGAACAGCACCGTATCCTGCGGCACCATTCCGATTGACGCACGCAGCGACGCCTGCGTCACATCGCGAATATCCTGCCCATCAATGGTGATCCGGCCGTTGCTGACATCGTAAAGCCTGAACAGCAACCGCGAGATCGTCGACTTACCAGCGCCCGACGGACCGACAATCGCCACGGTCTTTCCGGCAGGCACCTCGAATGTCAGCCCCTTGAGAATTTCGCGTTCGGGATCGTAATGGAATTTCACATCCTCGAAACGCACAGTGCCCGCGAAGACATGCAGCGGCTTGGCGCCCGGTCTATCTTTTACCTCCGGATTACGATGCAGCACGGTGAACATCATCTCGATGTCGATGATCGCCTGCTTGATCTCGCGATAGACCATGCCCATAAAGTTCAGCGGCTGGTAGAGCTGGATCATCATGGCGTTGATCATCACGAAATCGCCGACCGTGTGCGTGCCGTTGCGAATGCCGTACGCGCACATTACCATCGTCGCCGTCAGGCCGATCGTAAAGATGATCGCCTGTCCGGTATTGAGAACGGCAAGCGAGGTGTAGGTCTTGACGCTCGCGGACTCGTACCGCGCCATCGACTTGTCATAACGCTGGGCCTCGCGGCCCTCGGCGCTGAAGTACTTTACCGTCTCATAGTTGAGCAGCGAGTCGATCGCCTTGGTGTTCGCGTCGGTGTCCGACTCGTTCATCTTGCGGCGAATCTCGATCCGCCACTCGGTCGCGACGTAGGTGAACCACATATAGAGCGCGACGGTCGCAACCGTCACCAGCACGTAGCGCCAGTCGAATTGATACAGCAGCACGGCGACCATCAGCGCGAGTTCGACGATGGTCGGCACGAGCTGAAGGATGACCATCCGCACCATGGTCTCGATACCGGTGCGTCCGCGTTCGAGCACGCGCGTCAGGCCACCGGTCTTGCGCTCGAGATGAAAACGCAGCGACAGTTCATGCATGTGCACAAAAGTGCTGTAGGCGAGCTTGCGAACTGCATGCATCGCGACTTTGGCGAAGATGCCGTCGCGCCACTGCGTCAGCACCGCCATGATGATGCGTATGGCGCCGTAACTCATCGTCATGATGATCGGCGATGCGATCAACCACACCATCCAGTCCGAGGAGGCGACGGGTGCGCTGCCCTTGCCGTTCAGCGCATCAATCGCCCATTTGAACGTGAACGGCACCGCGAGCGTCGCGACCTTGGCGATCAGCAACAGCACCATCGACCACACGACGCGCATCTTGAGGTCGGCGCGGTCGCCCGGCCAGATGTACGGCCACAGATGAACGATGGTATCCGCCATCGTCGCGCTTTCAGCCTTCGCCTCGGCGGGTGACATCGGTGTCCTGGAAGCGGGTCGTTTTGGAAAGGCCATCTAAATTCCATCCGGCAGAACGGATGGAACCGCGCCGGCTAAGCGAATGTCTGAGTCGACCATATAGGCCGTCTAAGGCGTTTTGGCACCCCGCAAGAGGCGTCTTTTCCCTCGATAACGCCTTCCCGGGACAGCCATTTCCGCAAGGCGGGCCAGCGTCTTGACGGTGTCACCGTCCGATGCCACATCGAGTCAATGAAGAAAACAAACGATAATATCAAGACTGTCTGCGTTTATTGCGGTTCCGGCCCAGGTACAGACCCCCAGTTCATCGAAGCGGCTTCGGCCTTCGGAAAGACGCTCGCGGAAAACGGCATCCGTCTGGTCTATGGCGGCGGCTCGATCGGCCTGATGGGCGCGGTGGCCAGAGGCGTGCTCGATCACGGCGGTGAGGTCACCGGCATCATCCCGGACTTCCTCACTGCCCGCGAGAACGCCATGGAGCGCGTGCAGGAACTGATCGTCACCAAGAACATGCACGAGCGCAAGCAGCTCATGTTCGATCGCTCGGACGCATTCGTCGCGTTTCCAGGCGGCATCGGTACGCTCGAAGAATTGGTCGAGCAGATGACGTGGGCACAGCTCGGACGGCACACCAAGCCGATCTTGCTGGCGAACATCGCCAATTTCTGGGAACCCCTGCTCTCGCTGATTTCGCACATGCGACAGACGGAGTTCATCCGTCAGGGCCTGTCGGTCAACATCCTGACCGCCAACCACGTCGCCGACATCCTGCCGAAACTCCGCGAAGCTGCAGCGCGCTACGAAAAGCCCGTCAAGGAGCTGGTACCGGAAGTCGCCGGAAAGCTGGCCTGAGGATTCAGGCCGGCGCGTTGCTCTTGACCAGCTTGTAGATCACCGAATCCATCAGCGCCTGGAACGAGGCGTCGATGATATTCGGCGACACGCCGATCGTCGTCCAGCGCTCGCCCTTCTCATCCTCGCTCTCGATCAGCACGCGCGTGACCGCTTCCGTACCGCCGTTGAGGATACGAACGCGGTAGTCGATCAGCTTCAGGCCGTCGATATATCTCTGGTACTTGCCGAGGTCCTTGCGCAACGCAACGTCCAGCGCGTTCACGGGGCCGTTTCCCTCCGCCGCCGAGATCAGGCGCTCACCTTCGACATCGACTTTCACCACCGCCATTGCCACCGTCACGCGCTGGCCGATGGCGTTGTAGCGTTGCTCGACATTCACATCGAACTGATCGACACGGAAATAATCCGGCACCGCGCCGAGTGTTCGCCGTGCAAGCAGGTTGAAAGATGCGTCTGCCGACTCGTATGCGTAGCCAGCCGCCTCCCGCTCCTTCATTTCCTCGACCAGCCGCGTCAGCTTGGGATCGTCCTTCCTGAAGGGAATGCCGGCGCGTTCGAGCGCGGCGAGGACATTGGAGCGCCCTGCCTGATCCGACACGAGTACCTTGCGGTGATTGCCGACCAACTCAGGCGCGATGTGTTCATAGGTATGAGGATCCTTGAGCACTGCGGAGGCATGAATGCCGGTCTTGGTTACGAAAGCGCTTTCGCCGACGTAAGGCGCATGTGTGTCCGGAGCACGATTGAGCATATCGTCGAGCGCGCGCGATACGTGCACGAGTGTGCCAAGTTTCTCGTCGGTCACGCCAATGTCGAAGCGATCCGAAAACTCGTTCTTCAACTTCAGCGTCGGGATCAGCGAACACAGATTGGCGTTACCGCAGCGCTCACCCAGTCCGTTCAGCGTGCCCTGTATCTGCCGCACGCCCGCACGTACAGCCGCCAAAGAATTCGCAACGGCCTGCTCGGTATCGTTATGCGCATGGATACCGAGGTGGCTGCCCGGAATTTGTTTCGTAACCTCGCCGACGATCGCCTCGACCTCGTGGGGCATGGTGCCGCCATTGGTGTCGCACAATACAATCCAGCGCGCGCCGGCATCATAGGCTTCCTTGGCGCAGGCCAACGCGAACGCCGGATCTTCCTTGTAACCATCAAAGAAGTGCTCGCAGTCGAGCATGACTTCACGGCCGGTTGCCTTCGCCGCGCTGACGCTGTCGCGGATCGAAGCGAGGTTATCCTCGTTGGTGGTCCCAAGCGCGACCCGCACCTGATAGGCCGACGACTTTGCAACGAGGCAGATCGCATCAGCCTTCGCATCCAGTATTGCGACAAAGCCAGGATCATTTGACGCCGACCGCCCTGCTCGCCGGGTCATGCCGAACGCCGTGAACTTGGCGTGTTCAAATTTCGGCTTTGCGGAAAAGAACTCGGTATCCGTCGGGTTTGCGCCCGGATAGCCACCCTCGACATAATCGACGCCGAGTTCGTCCACCATCTTGGCGATGAGCTGCTTGTCGTGCAGCGTGAAATCAACGCCCTGCGTCTGCGCGCCGTCACGCAGCGTCGTATCAAACAGATAAAGCCTCTCGCGGCTCATCACTCCGGCTCCGCTTCCGACGCATCAACCAGCGTCTTTTTCATTGTCGTGTTAGCCAGCCACTCGTCGCCGACCGAAATCGAATTGCGCTGTTGCCCCCGATAGCCGCGGCGGCTGAAAAACTCTTGCGCAGTGTCGCTGGCATCAACGGTCAATGATTTCGCTCCACGTGCGACAGCAAGCTTTTCGATTGCATCGCTCAGCGCGGTTGCCACGCCCATCCGAACCGCACCGGGATGGACATAAAGCATGTCGAGTTCATCGGTGCCTTTGAGCGACACGAAACCAACCGGCGAGCCCTGTACCGTCGCGACGAGCGTCAGTTGCGAGGCGAGCCGCTTGCCGAATGTGGCTTCGTCATCCGCCACCGACATCCAGGCCTCGCGCTGTGCCTCGGAGTAATCGTCCTCGGTGAGTTCCTCAATGCTTGCGGCAAAAATAGCCGCAAGCACCGAAGTGTCCGCAGGGAGGAATGGGCGAAGCCCGACTTGTGGCAAAGCGCGACCCATCAGCGTGCGACCTCCCATGTGGTGACCGGCTTGCCTTCAGGGTCCTTGCCGTCCTTGATTGTAATGCCCATGGCGACGAGTTCGTCGCGGATGCGATCGGATTCCTTGAAGTCCTTGCGCGCGCGAGCAGCTGTGCGATCAGAGATCAGCGCATCCACCTGCAATGCATCGACGCCGCTGGCCTCCTGCTTGCGAGCATTCCAAGCCCCGGCGGTTTGAGACAGAAAACCCAGCATTCGCAGCGAGGCTGCGAACGCGTCGCGCAACAATTCGTCGCCGTCGGCTGCAAGATTGCGCAGTGAGTGCAACGCCGCAATCATCTGGGGTGTGTTGAGGTCGTCGGTCAATGCCTCCAAAACCGAACCGGCTGAACGTTCGCCCGGTAAATCACGCGCCACCGCATACCAGTCATCCAGCGTCTTGGCGCTTTCTTCAAGACCCTTCAAGGTCCAGTCGATCGGAGAGCGGTAGTGCGTCTTGAGCATGTTGAGACGCAGCACTTCGCCCGGCCAGTCGTTGAGCAACTCGTGGATCGTGACGAAATTGCCGAGCGACTTCGACATCTTCTCGCCTTCGACCTGCAGGAAGCCGTTGTGCATCCACACGCTCGCCATGCGCTCGTTATGAAACGCACAGCAGGTCTGCGCCATCTCGTTTTCGTGATGCGGAAAGACGAGGTCGATGCCGCCGCCATGAATGTCGAACTGATGCGGATGCTTCAGTCCTTCAGGCGACAGCTTCGCCTTCACGTCCTCCCAAAGCAACTTGTCGGACATCGCGGAGCATTCGATATGCCAGCCCGGACGTCCCTCGGTCTTAATATCTGCAGGTGACGGCCATGACGGCTCGCCCGGCTTCGAGGGCTTCCACAGCACGAAGTCCATCGGCTCGCGCTTGTAGGGCGCGACATCGACGCGCGCACCCGCGAGCATTTCATCGAGTGAACGGCGGGCCAGCGTGCCGTATTGCGGATCGGTCGCGACGCTGAAAAGGACATGATCCTGTTCGACATAAGCGTTGCCGTTGGCGATGAGCGCCTCGATAATCGCGCGCATTTCCGCGATGTGCTCGGTCGCGCGCGGCTCGACGGTTGGACGCAAACAGCCGAGCGCATCGACGTCGGCATGAAACTGCATTTCGGTCTGCTCGGTGACTTTGCGGATCGCTTCGTTCAGCGCGATGCCGGGATAGTCACGCGCGGCGCGATCGTTGATCTTGTCATCGACGTCGGTGATGTTGCGCACGTAAGTGACGTGCTTGTCGCCATAGAGATGCCGCAGCAAGCGAAACAGCACGTCGAATACGATCACGGGACGCGCGTTGCCGATATGTGCGAAGTCGTAGACTGTCGGCCCACAGACGTACATGCGCACGTTTGCCGGATCGAGCGGCGCGAACGCCCGCTTTTCCTTTGTCAGCGTGTCGTAGAGCTTCAGCTCCATAGACCAAATCCCTTGCCTTGCGGCCGGGGCGTCAAATCATCTCTGTTGAGAAAAGACGGCTCCAGCCAGCGAATCGCTAGCTAATAATCTCGCGGCAGATGCCGAAAATGGAGAGAGAACCGTTCATGCGCGCGCACCATGGTCCAGGCGGGGGCTTTGCGTCAAGCGGAATGGCCAAATATCGTTTGTAAATTGATTTGCCCCGGAACGGCCACAGTTAAGCATTCTTAACACATCCGAATTAAGCGTGTCGGGCTCCCGATTTCCGCGACTGGTGCCCTATGCGACTGAGTTCCCTGCTTGTCCTGTGTGTTGTGTTTGCGGCGGTATCCCCTGCATTTGCCGACACCCGCATCTTCTTGGTCGCGAGCCAGCCCAACGAATACGGGATCGATCAATGCCTGGCCTCGGGCGAAAGATGCGGCGAACTGGCCGCCCGATCGTACTGCAAAGCCCATGAGTTCAAGCAGGCATCGTCCTACCACCTTGTCGATCCGGCAGAGGTTACCGGCAGCGTTCCTGTCGCGGACGGCCCCTCGACGATCCGCGGCGTGAACTACGTGGCAATTACCTGTCAGCGCTGACAATTTCGACAGGCGCCTTGGATGCGCCCAGAAATCGACGTGACCTCGCCGCCAGAACCGAGTAAGTGAAGCCGCGTTGGCCGCTCCCGCGGCCGTTGAGCGGATGCCCGTGTGTTGAGCTTCACCCGTCTTTCGATTCTTGCCGTTGCCACCCTTGCAGGTGGCCTGTTGTCGTCGGCCGCGACAGCGCAAACGTTCGCGCCCGGCGCCGCCGGTGGACCCGGCAGCCCGATCTGCATGCGGCTGCAGGGGCAATTGGCGACCATCGACCAGGGACAGGGCGATCAGGGCAAGGCCGACCAAATCCGTCGCTATCAGGATGCCGCCAACAAGCAGCAGGCCGAATTGCAGCGGGTTCAGGCGCAAGCCCAGAAACAGGGCTGCGACAGCTCGGGCTTCTTCTCCCTCTTCACCGGCCGCTCAGCAGAGTGCGGCCCGATCAACAGCCGCATCCAGCAGATGCGTGAAAATCTCGACCAGATCACCACGGGGCTTCAGCGACTGCAGGCGGGTGCGCCGGCGGACGATCCGCAGCGCCGCTCGGTGATCCTGGCGCTCGCGCAGAACAATTGTGGCCCGCAGTACACCAATCAGGCACGCACCGGAAATTTCCTCACCAATCTGTTCGGCGGCGGAAATGCCGGCGACGGAGCCGGCGGCGATCCGAACGCTTCGCAGTCCGGCACCTACCGCACGGTCTGCGTGAAAAGCTGCGACGGCTCTTATTTCCCGATTTCGTTTGCAACGGTGCCGAGCCGCTTCGCGGACGACGAGCAGAAGTGTCACGCGCTCTGCCCCAACGCGCAGACAACGCTGTACACCTACCACAACCCGGGCGAAGACATCAGCCAGGCGGTCTCGATCAGCGGACAGCCTTATACCCAATCGCCGAACGCATTCCGCTTCCGCACCCAATACGACAAGACCTGCGGTTGCCGGGCACCGGGTCAAAGCTGGGCGGACGCGCTGAAGAATGCCGATGACGGCAGCGGCGCGCAAAACGGCGACATTACCGTGACCGATGATAAAGCGAAGAAGCTGGCCCAGCCGTCGCGTTTGCCAGCCCCGTCGAATACATCAGCCACGCCCGCGGACACCTCTGCCGCGCCGGCGTCTCCGGCCACGGGCAACACGGGTATCCGTTCGGTTGGTCCGACCTTTATTCCGAACAACAACCGCTAGGCATTAACGGCTCGCCGCCTCGAGCCGCTTGAGGACCTTGTCCCTGCCGATCAGCGGCAGCAGCGCCTTCAATTCCGGCCCCTGCTCCCGGCCGGTAAGCGCCAGCCGCAGCGGATGAAACAGCGCGCGTCCCTTCTTGCCAGTGGCGACCGCGACCGCCTTGGTCCACGATGGCCACGTCTCCGTTGACCACGGCTCATCAGGCAGATGAGCGATCGATTCGCCCACTAATACCGGATCCTCTGACGTGAACGTCGCTTCCGTGCTTACAACACGCCACCAGTCCAATGCCTCTTGAAAGCGCGTAAGATTTCCGCGAACCGCCAGCCAGAATTTTTCGCCGCCCGGAACGCCAAGTTGCTGCAATCGCTCCGACACCGTCTCGAACGGCAACATGTGCAGCGTGCGCGCATTCAAACTGCTGAGTTCGACGGGGTCGAATTTGGCGGGCGAGTGCGAAATATCACCAAGCTCGATCTTGCTGACGAGTTCGCCAAGACCGGCCACCGGTTCGACATTGTGCGAGGTGCCGACCAAAACCGACAACGCCGCAACCGCCGTCGCCTCGTATCCATCTTCACGCAAAGCACTCAAGGACAGATGACCCAGTCGCTTCGACAAGCCCTCGCCACTCGGCAGCGTCAGCAGATTGTGATGGGCAAAGCCCGGCGCTGCGCTACCCAGCGCATGAAACAATTGAATCTGCACCGCGGTATTGGTGATGTGGTCCTCGCCGCGAATGATATCGGTGATCCCCATGTCGATATCATCCACCACCGAGGGCAGCGTGTAGAGATACGAACCGTCAGCCCGGATCAGAACCGGATCTGACAGCGAGGCGCAGTCGATATTGGTCTCGCCGCGCACACCATCAACCCAAGTGACGATTTTCTCGTCGAGCTTGAAACGCCAATACGGCTTCACGCCTTCGGCCGCCATCTCGGCATGACCTTCCGGCGTGATCTTCAGCGCGGCGCGATCATAGACCGGCGCGCGATGCTGCGCGATCTGCCGCCGCCGGCGGTATTCAAGTTCCTCTTCCGTCTCGTAACAGCGATAGAGATAACCCGCCTCCTCAAGCTTCTTCGCTGCGGCATCGTAAAGCGCGGCGCGCTCTGACTGCCGCTCGACACGATCCGGGACGATACCGAGCCAGGCGAGATCGGTTGCAATGCCATCGGCAAATTCGCGTGTCGAACGAGCCTGATCGGTGTCGTCAAAGCGCAGCACGAAATATCCGTCATGCCTGTGTGCATGAAGATAATTCAAAAGGGCCGTGCGCGCGTTTCCGATGTGAATGCGGCCAGTCGGTGACGGCGCAAACCGGACAACCGGCTTTGTATCAAACATCGAATGCCTCGGCAGAATCGCGGCTCGCACGTGTCACGAGGGCGTCATCAGGCGTCGGCAATAGCCTGCCGTCGTCACGAAAGCGGTTGGTGATCGGATAGCGCCGGTCGCGACCGAAACTCTTGCGGGTGACCTTTACGCCAGGCGCTGCCTGACGCCGCTTGTACTCTGCCAGATTGAGCAAACGGTTGATACGCACGACTGTGTCTTGATCGAACCCTTCGGCGATAATGGTGGCAATCGATTCATCTCTTTCCACCAGCCGCTCCAGGATGCCGTCGAG
This sequence comes from Xanthobacteraceae bacterium, assembly GCA_019750915.1. GTDB lineage: Bacteria > Pseudomonadota > Alphaproteobacteria > Rhizobiales > Xanthobacteraceae > Afipia. The sequence continues at coordinate 8,871 of JAIENY010000053.1, read as the reverse complement.
AATATCGTAGGGCGGCAGCGAATCCTGATCGGTCTGGTTCTCACGCAGTTCCGCGGTTGGCGGCCGTGCGATGATACTGGTCGGAATCACCTTGCCGGACGGACCGAGCGCACCTTCCGGCTTCCAGGAATTGCGCAGCGATGACAGCCGGAACACCTCGGTCTTGTAGATATCCTTGATGGGATTGAAACCGCCGTTCATATCGCCATACAGCGTTGCGTAGCCAACAGACATTTCCGATTTATTGCCGGTCGTCACCAACATCGCGCCGGTCTTGTTCGAAATTGCCATCAGCAGCACGCCGCGGGTGCGCGCCTGCAAGTTTTCCTCAGTGACATCGCGCGGCAATCCCCTGAACGTATCCTTGAGGATGTCTTCAAAGCCGTTGACCGCAGCCGCGATCGGCAACACGTCATAACGAATGCCATAACCCCGTGCGATTTTCGCGGCATCCTCGATCGACTCCGGCGCCGTGTAGCGAAACGGCAGCATCACGCCGCGCACGCGATCGACACCGATCGCATCGACCGCCAATGCGAGGCATAAAGCAGAATCGATACCACCTGAGATGCCGAGCAGCACGCCAGGAAAACCATTCTTGTTGACGTAATCCCGAAGGCCCAGCACGCACGCGGCATAGTCACCGCGATCACCCTCGATCAAAGGCGTCACCGGCCCCTTGCAGGTCCAGCCGCCTTCGCCCTTTGTCCATATCAACGTGGTGATGTTCTCGACGAAGCACGGCGCCTGCATCGCGAGTGAGCGATCCGCGTTCAGTGCGAACGATGCGCCATCGAACACCAGTTCATCCTGTCCGCCGACCTGATTGAGATAAATGAAGGGCAGCCCGCTTTCGGAGACACGCGCCACCGCCATCGACAGGCGGATATCGTTCTTGCCTCGCGCGTAGGGGGAGCCGTTCGGTACGATGAGAATATCAGCGCCCGTTTCGACCAGGCATTCGACGACATTCTCGTATTCGGCGGATTCCTCCATCCATGTGTCTTCGCACACCGGCACACCGACGCGGACACCGCGAATGCTCAAGGGCCCCGCAACCGGGCCACGGGCGAAAACACGTTTCTCGTCGAAGACGCCATAGTTCGGAAGATTGACCTTGAAACGAAGCGAAGCGATGCGCCCGCCGTCGAGAAAGGCGACCGCGTTGTAAAGCTTGCCATCCTCGACCCATGGCGTGCCAATCAGCACCCCAGGGCCGCCGTCGGCGGTTTCTCGCGCCAAATTCTCGACAGCCGCGCGGCACTGGGCCTGAAACGCCGGTTTCAGGACAATGTCTTCCGGCGGGTAGCCGCAAAGAAAGAGCTCAGGCAGAACGACGAGATCAGCATTGTCCGCTGCCGCCTTGATACGTGCAGCACGGACCTTTTCAGCGTTCCCGGCGATATCTCCGACGGTCGGATTCAGCTGGGCGAGCGTGACGACGAAACGTTTGGATTCAGCCATGGATTGTTTTTACCGCGCGAAACCACACGCCTGCAATGATCTGGTTACACTATGCCAAGCCGCTCCGCGACGGCAAACGCCCAAACCAGCCCGGCTATCACCATCATGATGCCGACGGCCGCTGAGCCCATATCCTTGACCGCTGCAATTTGAGGGTCATTCTCGCGCGTCAACCGGTCAGAGAGCTTTTCTATCGCGGTATTGAGAAGTTCGATCACCAGCAGCATCAGAATAACAGCCACGAGCTCGAGACGCCGCATCGGCGTCGTCCCGATCAGCAACGCCAACGGGATACCCAGCAGAAGCGCGGCGACCTCTTCACGGAAGGCTCGCTCGGACCGGAACGCAAAACGCAGTCCACGGCCCGAGTTGATCGTCGCGCGCCACAAGCGCAGCATCGCTAGAGGCTGGCGATCGCCGGGATCGGTTTGGCCTTGCCTTCGCGGTCCTGCTTCAGCAGTTCAGCGATCAGGAAAGCCATGTCGATCGATTGCTCAGCATTGAGACGCGGATCGCAGACCGTATGATAACGGTCGTTCAGATCCTCATCGGTAATCGCACGAGCACCACCGATGCACTCGGTGACGTTTTGTCCCGTCATTTCGAGATGCACGCCGCCGGCATGAGTTCCTTCTGCGGAGTGAATCTGAAAAAACGACTTCACCTCGGACAAAATGCGGTCGAACGGCCGCGTCTTGTAACCCGAGGTTGATGTGATGGTATTGCCGTGCATCGGATCGCACGACCACACCACCGTCCGTCCCTCACGCTTCACCGCACGGACCAGTTGCGGCAGGCTATCAGCGATCTTGTCCGATCCCGAGCGGTTGATCAGAGTCAGGCGGCCTGGCTCGTTATCCGGATTGAGCACGTCGATCAGCTTGAGCAGATCATCAGCTTTCAACGACGGCCCGCACTTCAAGCCTATCGGATTCTTGATTCCTCGGAAGTATTCGACATGACCGTGATCAAGCTGACGTGTGCGATCGCCAATCCAGATCATGTGACCCGACGTCGCGTACCAATCCCCGGTCGTCGAATCGACGCGCGTGAACGCCTGCTCGTAGCCAAGCAGAAGCGCCTCGTGGCTGGTGTAGATATCGGTCGAACGCAGTTCGGGATGACTTTCCAGATCAAGGCCGCAGGCGCGCATGAAGTTGAGCGCCTCGGAGATCCGGTCCGCCAATTCTTTGTAACGGCGCGACTGCTGTGAATCCTTGAGGAAACCAAGCATCCACTGATGCACGCTGCCAAGATTGGCGAAGCCGCCGGTGGCGAAAGCGCGCAAGAGATTCAGCGTCGCAGCCGACTGCCGGTAAGCCGCGAGCTGACGGCGCGGATTGGGGATTCGCGCTTCCGGCGTGAACGCGATGTCATTGACGATATCGCCGCGATAGCTCGGCAACTCGACACCGTTGAGCTTCTCGGTCGGCGATGAACGTGGCTTTGCGAACTGACCGGCGATACGGCCTACCTTCACCACCGGCAGCGCACCGGCGTAGGTCAGAACCACCGCCATCTGGAGGAAGACGCGGAAGAAGTCGCGGATATTGTTGGCGCCGTGCTCGGCGAAGCTCTCGGCGCAATCACCGCCCTGCAACAGGAATGCCTCGCCGGCTGCAACGCGCGCCAGCGACTTCTTCAGATTGCGTGCCTCACCGGCAAAAACCAGCGGCGGAAAGGTCGCGAGTTGTGCCTCGACATCCGCCAACGTCTTCGCGTCCGGATATTCGGGTATCTGCACAACGGGTTTCTTGCGCCAGCTATCGGGCGTCCACCGCTCAACCATGATTGAAAACTCCCTCGATCGCCGCCTGCAATCGGACCGCGCTTATATACACACCCTGTCCTGAAGTTTCCAGCCGCCAATTCAGCGTTCTCGACCAATACCTTAGGGAGAAAGGCCGCCGGCGGATGCCGGCGGCCTCGATGGAATGGCTTACTGCCCGGAGATCCTGATCGCAGCCGGTCCGGCCACCTTGATGGTGCCGTTCCGCTTGAGTGTATTACCGTTGAAATCGAATACCTGGATTTCGTTTTCAACCAGACACTGCACCAACACCTTCTTGTTGTCCTTGCTGAAGGTCACGCCCTGACACCAATGGCCGACCTTTGCCTCGGTGACATGAGTCAGTGTCTTGTCCTTGAGGGAGAAGATTTTCAGCAGGCCGTAGTCATTGAAGATCGGAGCCGCTTTGGCCTTGTTCGAACCATTCATGATCGCCAGCGCGAGATATTTGCCGTCGGGCGACAGCTTCATGCCCTCGGGAGTTGTGCCAACGGTGAAAGTGCTGACGGTCTTTGGCGGTTTGGCGTTCGGATCGATGATGCTGACCGTGTCGGCATCGCCGTTGCCGTTGTTCAGTCCCATGTCGGCGACGACAATGGCATCGCCCCTCGGCGTAATATCGATGCCGTAAGGCCGCAGCCCTGCTCCAACGTCACGCTTGGTGTATTCGACCTTGCTGCCGTCGATCGACAATACCGACACCTTGTTATCGCCGTCGCGGGTGACGAACGCCCGCTTGCCGTCCGGCGTAAACACGATCGCACACGGCCCGGAGGTCTTGGCGCCGAAATCAACCGTGCCTGCCGGGGTCAGTGTCTTGCCGCTGATAGTGAACACCGAGACAGTGCCCGCAGAACGGTTCGCGACCAATGCCAGATCGCCAGCCGGGCTGATCGAAACACCGGAGGCGCCGGCGCCCGCCTCCAACGTCTGAAGCACGACCGGCGGCTTGGCCTTCAGGTCGATGACCGACAATTTGTCGTCAGGAACGGTTTTCTTCGGATTGGCGGGATCGAGCTTGGTCGAGCTGGCAACCAGCGCGAACGATTCGTCCTTGGCGACCGCGACACTCAGCGGCGGCCCGACCGCACTGGTCGGAGCCTGCACCTCACCGAGGACCTTGGGTGGCGTCTGGCTCAGGTCAATGATCGAAACCGTATCCGGCACGACATTGGCCGGCACCTCTGGTACTCCGTCGTTAAGATACGATTTGCCGTCATTGGCAGACACGGCGATTTGGGCTTGTGCAGCGCAAGGCGCCAGTAACGCGAAGGCGAGCGCAAGCGCGCGCCCACGCGGAGCGTGATGAAACATGGACATTCCTCCGCCCGAATGATTTTTGTTTGATATGCCGAGTCCCCGGGCAAGACGCAGGCGCGCTAGCTAAGTCCGCCGCACGGCTGGTCGTCCAGTAGACCTATGGGGAAATCACAGCGTTCTGACACGCCGGACATGTCGAAACGCCTTAAGACAGGCGCCCAACTCATTCACCGGGAAGTTTTATTCTGCTGCGGCGCGAACGTGCCGGACCGCCGGCGTGCGCATGGTGACCAGTTCTTCTGCGCCGGTCGGATGCAACGGCATGGTGCTGTCAAAATCGGCCTTGGTGGCTTTCAGTCTAACCGCGATCGCCACCACCTGAATCAGTTCGGCCGCTTCCGGTCCGACAATATGGCAGCCGAGAACGCGATCGCTCACACCGTCGACGACGAGTTTCATCAACACCCGGCCCGGATTGCCGGACATCGTCGCTTTGATCGGGCGGAAATCGGTCTTGTAAATATCAACGTGGCTATATTGCGCGAGCGCTTCGCTTTCGGTGAGGCCGACTGTCGCGGCCTGCGGCTGCGAAAACACCGCCGTCGGGATATTGGAGTGATCGACCGTGGTAGGCCGGTTGCCGAACACGGTATCAGCGAACGCATGCCCCTCGCGAATTGCAACCGGCGTCAGGTTCATCCGATGGGTGACATCGCCCACCGCATAAATATGAGGAACGTTGGTGCGCGAATAGTCGTCGACAGCAATGCCACCGTTCATCGGATTGAGTGCGACGCCGGCCTTTTCCAACCCGAGCCCGCTCACATTTGGATGCCGCCCGATCGCGAACAGCACCTGATCCGAAGCCAGACTCGATCCGCTCGACAGATGAGACGTGAAGACGTCGCCAAAACGCTCCACCTTATCGATCGTGCATCCTGTCAGGATATTGATGCCGGATTTTTCCATCTCGCGGCGAACATGCACGCGCACGTCTTCGTCGAAACCGCGCAGGATGTTGTCGCCGCGATAGACCAGCGTGACGTCGGAACCGAAGCCGTTGAAGATCGATGCGAATTCGAGCGCGATATAACCCCCGCCCTGAATGACGATCCGCTTGGGAAGCCGCGGCAGATGGAAGACCTCGTTTGACGAGATCACATGTTCGATGCCGGGAATCACCGGGCCGTGATTGGGGGCGCCGCCGGTCGCGATCAAGATATGCTTAGCCCTTACGGTTTCTCCAGTCGAAAGACGCAGCATATGTGGGTCTTCAAAAACCGCGCGGGCTTTGACCGCCCGACCACCAGCCTTTTCGACATTGGCCGAATAAAACCCTTCGAGACGGGCGATTTCCCTGTCCTTGTTCGCAATCAAGGTTGGCCAGTCGAACGTCGCTGTCGGAATTTGCCAGCCGAAGCCGGCTGCATCCTTCACATCGGCTGAAATCTGCGATGCAAACATGAACAACTTTTTCGGCACACACCCACGGATCACGCATGTGCCACCAAAGCGGTATTCCTCGGCGATCATGACCTTGGCACCGTATCCGGCGGCGATCCGAGCGGCGCGCACACCGCCGGATCCGCCACCGATGACGAAGAGATCGACGTCAATATCAGCCATAGGTCATTCTTTCTGACGACGCGTCCGCGCCGGTATCAGATCGTCTTGCCGCGAGCGCGCATTTCAGCGCGAAACTTTCCGTTGATTTCCTCTGAGAAAGTTTGTGCCCACTGCTCCATGTACTGACGCGAGGCAACGAAGACCTGGGGTTCTTCCTCAACCGCCTTCTTGCCCAGCGGCGACTGATAGAAAGCCAGTAAATCCTTCAGTTCCTGCTCGGTGAAGTGCGACGCGTAAATTTTCGCGATCTCGGTGCCGATTTCCTGCTCACGACCGGCCAGCTCCTTGGCGACCTTGACGGCAACCTCGTTGAGGTCCTTCTGGTAGTTTAGGTTGCTCTGCAGCAATACCCCCTTGGTGCGCTCGACCAGACCTGGAACGGCCCCCTTGTAGATTTCGTCGATATGCTTCACCGCAATGATCTGTTTGGCGACTGCCATCGCCGCAGGCGAAGGATTGGCGGTCTGCGCATGCGCCGGACCGAACGTCGCCAGGCCGATGCTCGCCGCAACAAAAGCGGCATAAATCGTCTTCATATCTGTCTCCTCACATCCGGCCTATGGCCGATCAACGATACGTACACCCTGCGCACCCGCGATCACCGCAGCACTCGCAAAGCCGATAAAGAGTCCGTGCTCCACAACGCCGGGAATCGGGTTCAACAGCCACGAAAGCCGTTCGGCATCGTTTATAGTTCCCAGATGGGCATCGACGATCCAGTGACCGCCATCGGTGACAAAAGCGTGGCCGTCCTTGGCTTTCCGGACCGTTATTTCGCCCTCAACCCCGGCAGCGTCGAACGCAGCCACAATTGCCCGCTTGGTCGCCGCCAGCCCGAAAGGGATGACTTCAATCGGAAGTGGAAAACGGCCCAGGGTCTGCACCCATTTGCTGTCGTCTGAAATGACGACCATCCTGTCGGAGGCAGCCGCAACGATCTTTTCGCGGAGTAAAGCTCCTCCGCCGCCCTTGATCAGGCTTAAGGCGGGATCGATCTCATCCGCTCCGTCGACCGTCAGATCGAGCCGGTCGATGTCATCAAGCGTTGTGAGGGGAATTCCGCAACGCTCCGCATCCGCGCGCGTCTCCTCGGATGTAGGCACACCGATCACGCGAAGACCGCCTGTGCGGACCCGCTCGCCGAGCAGTTCTACAAAATGCTTCGCGGTGGAGCCTGTGCCGAGTCCAAGCCTCATGCCATCACCGACGTATTCCAGCGCCCGCGCCGCGGCAGCCCGCTTCAACCCATCCATGGACATCTGGAAATAAAGGCCTCGACCAATCGGAAAATGCGCGTGGGTTCTACCTCCGATTTGCGCCGAGGAACAGGCATTTTATCGGCCTGCATCAGTGATTTTATATCGCTTGCAAAGGGCTATTTCAGACGCTAGCGAACCACCATGCCCGTTTCTCCTCTCATTGTTTTTGATCTCGACGGCACGCTGGTGGACAGTGCGCCAGATCTCATCAACGCGCTTAATTTTGTGCTCGGCCGCGAGGGCCTGGCGCCCGTCCCCGCCGCCTCGGCGCGGAAGATGATAGGCGCTGGCGCGCGCGCGCTAATCGAGCGCGGACTCGAAGCGGAAGGCAGGCTCATGTCTGCGGATCGCGTTGATGTCCTGACCCGCGATTTCATCGATTTCTACGCCGAACATATCGCTGATGAAACGAGGCCCTTTGAGGGGACTGAAGCGGCTCTCGATCACCTCTCCGCGGAGGGCTTCCTCTTTGCGGTCTGCACCAACAAACTCGAATGGCTCTCAAAACGCTTGCTGGACAGGCTGGGCCTGAGCGATCGATTTGCAGCAATCTGCGGCGCCGATACATTTGGTGTGTCCAAACCCGACCCGATGTTCTTGCGTCAGACAATCGCGCGCTCCGGCGGGGATCCGAAGGCAGCCATCATGGTCGGCGATTCCGGTCCGGATGTCGGGGTGGCTCGCCGCACCGGGGTTCCCGTGGTCGGCGTCGGTTTCGGCTATTCCATGGTCCCTATCGAAGAACTTGCACCTGACCTTGTCATAGGCCACATGAGCGAACTGCCTTCGGCCGTTGCGAAATTGCACGCAACTTTAGGATTAAGTATCTGAATTTAAAAGATAATCTGTTTTTATAATTGGGACTATTAACCTTGTGTTAAGATATCCAGCGCTCTGGTTGCGCTGATTTGACGCTGTTGTATGGTCCCGCCGGGGCTGTGCGTATGTCGCACCAAAAATAACGGATATCTCGATGCGTGTTGTTACTCTTGTTGCGGCGAGCCTTTGCTTGGCAGGCTGCTCGTCTACCTCGTCCATCTCGGATTTGTTCAAATCGACCCCTCAGCAGGTTGATCTGCAGCTCGATTCAACCCCACCGGGTGCAGACGCTGTAACTTCGCTCGGACAAAGCTGCAAAACACCTTGCACCGTTTCCGTCCCCGCGAAGGACAACTTCACGGTGACATTCAACCTCGCCAAGTATCAGCCCGAAACTGTTCCGGTGAACGTGGTCGAACAATCCGGCGGATCGCCCATCCTGGATCCCAACCCAGTTACGGCCGAGCTTCAGCCCGTGACCCCCCAGAAGAAACCGAAGAAGAAGCCGCGTGTGGCGCGTGCTCCAAAGCCCGCAGCCACCGCTCCAGCAGCCGCTCCGGCCGCAGCGCCCGCGCAGAGCTCGTCACCCTTCCCTCCGGTCCAGTAAGGCCGGAGGATTCGCCGCCGAACAGGAATTGTGCTTGTGTCGTCCAG
>JAIENY010000036.1 GCA_019750915.1 Xanthobacteraceae bacterium | reverse complement strand
GCCGTTTGAATATGCGGCAAAATTGTAGTTGAGACGATTTGACACGGAAGGCTGCGCTGCATCGCAAATGCATGCATTGCGTCGCACATGCATGCGCAAAATCTCGATGCGCTATTCGTCGACCAGTGTGAATTGCAGCAGCAGCGTGCGCTGGATCAGCGAGAAATTGTCGTCCGAAATCATGGTGATGACCGTGTCGCCGTTCGACGCGACATGACTGGCGATGCCTTCCATGTTGTCGATCTCATAACCCAGGTCGACATTGAAGATCACCGGACCATCAACCAGCGCGCCGGGGTGGATCGCAGCCAATGGAATGCGCCGGATGCGAATGCCCATGCCTTTGGTAAAGGAAAATTTCCGCTCAAGGATCAAAAGATGTCCCGAAGGCAGCAACGTCGCGTCGCTGATGTCGAAACTTTCGGTGCGTCTGACCTTGAAGATACCGGGTGCCGGGCCGCCAATCAGAAAGGCGGTCAGATTGCCGTTCTCATCGAGCCCTTCTTCGGAGATCGCGATGAGCGTGCCGTCAAGCGCATGGCCCTTGCCGACAAACACCAGCGATTCCAGCCCGAGATTGAACGGCAACTTGTCGACTTCGGCAGGCGCCGCGACGACCTCGGCCGGCGCAAGGATGCCGCCTTTGCTGAAATCGAACCTGACGATTTTGTTGACGCGCTCGATCCCGACATAGGCAATGGAGCCGTCAAAGGTCAGCGACTCGGTGTCGAACCACCTGCGCTTGGCCAGCGTGGTGCCGTCGCGCCACATCATCGGGGCCGATTTCACATCCGCCAGCCCCTTGAGCGCGGATCCATCGTAAATCAGGCGACCGGTGAACCAGTCGCCCTTGTCGCTGAGCATGATGAAACTCTCGCCCTTGGCATCAAGATGCAGGGCCGACAATCCACCGAACCTCCTGAACGAGGAGGTGAGCACCAGGCCGCTGCGGAATTGCAGCGCGCCATACCGCACGTTGGTCGCATCCCGCGGATCGAAGGAGGGAATTGGAAGCGCGTTGACGTTGAGCGCCACTTCGCCAGCGGCCTGCGCCGACACAGGCCTGGCATGCATCGCGGCCAGCGTTGCAAGACAGGCGCCGCCGCCCGCAAGCAACTCCCGGCGCGAAACACGAGGCATCTGTTTCAGTGCAGCTTACGGCGGCGGTCTGGCACGGGCTCGCCATGGGTTTCGGCAAACAGCTCGGCGAGCTTTTCAGTGATCGCACCGCCGAGTTCTTCGGCATCGACGATCGTCACGGCGCGGCGATAATAACGCGTCACATCGTGCCCGATACCGATCGCAATCAATTCGACTGGAGAGCGGGTTTCGATCTCCTCGATGATATGGCGAAGGTGCCGTTCGAGGTAATTGCCCGGGTTGACCGACAGGGTCGAGTCGTCGACCGGAGCGCCGTCCGAGATCATCATCAGGATCTTGCGCTGCTCGGGGCGACCCAGCAGACGCTTGTGCGCCCAGTCAAGCGCTTCACCGTCGATGTTTTCCTTCAACAGACCTTCGCGCATCATCAATCCAAGATTCTTGCGCGCACGGCGCCACGGCGCGTCCGCCGACTTGTAGACGATGTGACGCAGGTCGTTGAGGCGGCCTGGATTGGCGGGCTTGCCGGCGGCCAGCCACGCCTCGCGCGATTGTCCACCCTTCCAGGCCCGCGTGGTGAAGCCGAGGATTTCGACCTTGACCCCGCAACGCTCCAGCGTGCGGGCTAAAATGTCGGCGCAGGTCGCCGCCACCGTGATCGGGCGTCCGCGCATCGAACCGGAATTGTCGAGCAGCAACGTCACCACGGTGTCGCGGAAGGTCGCTTCCTTCTCATGCTTGAACGACAGCGGCTGATAGGGATCGATCACCACGCGCGACAGCCGCGCAGGATCAAGAATGCCCTCTTCCAGATCGAACTCCCAGGCGCGATTCTGCTGCGCCATCAGTTTGCGCTGCAGCCGGTTGGCGAGCCGCGCGACGATGTGTTGAAGGTGAGCGAGCTGCTTGTCGAGATAGCTGCGCAGCCGTGTCAGTTCCTCCGCATCGCAGAGGTCTTCGGCGGAGATGATCTCATCGAACTTCGGCGCGAAGGCATGATACTCCGGCCCGCGCGGCTCGTTGCGCCCGTGGAAATTGGGCCGGGCCGCATCGCCGGGCGTATCTTCTTCGCCCATCTCGCTTTCGTCGAAGTCTTCGCTCGAGGCGAGTTGCGCGGCATCGACAGCGTTGTCCGCATCGACGTCCTCACTCGAGGTCTGCGCCTGATCTGTATCGATGTCGTCGGCCGAATCCTTCTCACTCTCGCCTTCGGCCCCCGACTGGCCCTGATCGCCGGAGCGGTCGTCCTGATCGTCCTCGTCGTCGTTCGGCTCGGAGATGCGCTCGTCCGACAGATCGAGCGCGGTGAGCACGTCCTGAATCGATTCACCGAACCTGGCCTGATCTTCGGTCAGCCTGCTCAGTTGATCGAGGCGCGCACCGACCTTTTCTTCGAGCACCGGACGCCACAGATCGACCATCTTGCGAGCGGCGACCGGCGGAGCCTGCCCTGTAAGGCGCTCGCGCACCATCATCGCCAGCGCTTCGGGAAGCGGCGCATCGGCTCTGTCGGTAATCTCGTCATACTTGCCGCGATGAAAATGATCATCCAGCATCGCGTTCAGATTTTTCGCCACACCCGCCATGCGGCGAGCACCGATTGCTTCGACCCGCGCCTGTTCGACGGCATCAAATACATTGCGCGCCTGCTGGTTGCCGGGCGCAAACTTCTTGTGAACCTTCGGATCATGACAGGCGATCCGCAGTGCCATCGCGTCGGCGTGGCCGCGCACGATGGCGGCGTCCTTCTTGGTCAGCTTGCGGGCAGGTTCAGGCAGCCGCGCCTTGCCCGGAGCAAGTCCGGGCCGCTCGGCCGAAAACGTCACGTCGAGCTCGGATTGCTTGGCGATCGCCTTCATGGCGGCGGTGACCGCGCGCTTGAACGGCTCGGTCGGCGATTCCTTCGCGCCCAGCTTGAACTTGTTTGTCGTCGTGGTGCTCATGCGACCTCGCCCTCTCTCCAAGAAAGGTGGAGAGAGGCTAAACGGGTTAGGTCAGCGCGACATTGACCGCGCTTTCCGGCAGTTCGGCATTGAAACAGCGCTGATAGAACTCGGCGACCAGCGGCCTCTCGAGTTCATCGCACTTGTTCAGGAAGGTGACGCGGAACGCGAACCCGATATCGCCGAAGATCTCGGAGTTTTCCGCCCAAGTGATGACCGTGCGCGGGCTCATCACCGTGGACAGATCACCGTTGGCGAACGCGTTGCGCGTCAGATCGGCCAGACGAACCATCTTGTTCACGGTGTCGCGGCCGGCTTCGTTTTGATAGTGCTTCGCCTTCGCCAGCACGATCTCGACTTCCTCATCATGCGGCAGATAGTTCAGCGTGGTGACGATCGACCAGCGGTCCATCTGGCCCTGATTGATCTGCTGGGTGCCGTGATACAGGCCCGAAGTATCACCCAGGCCGATGGTGTTGGCGGTCGCGAACAGGCGGAATGCCGGATGCGGCTTGATCACCTTGTTCTGGTCGAGCAGCGTCAGGCGGCCGGAGACTTCCAGCACGCGCTGGATCACGAACATCACGTCCGGGCGGCCGGCGTCGTATTCGTCGAACACCAGCGCGACATTGTGCTGAAGCGCCCACGGCAGGATGCCGTCGCGGAATTCGGTGACCTGTTTGCCGTCGCGCACCACGATGGCGTCCTTGCCAACCAGATCGATGCGGCTGATGTGGCTGTCGAGGTTGACGCGCACGCATGGCCAGTTGAGGCGCGAGGCGACCTGCTCGATGTGAGTGGATTTACCCGTGCCGTGGAAACCGGTCACCATCACGCGGCGGTTCTTGGCAAAGCCTGCGAGGATGGCGAGCGTGGTCGCGCGATCAAACCGGTAATCCGGATCGGCGTCCGGCACATGCGGGTCAGGGGTCGAATAGGCCGGCACTTCAAGGTCGCTGTCGATGCCGAAGACCTGACGGACAGACACTTTCATGTCCGGCAGACCGGTGACCTCTTCTAGATTGGCGGTAGTCATCATTCCTCCGTGGTCTCGGGCGGTCCCGAAACCGGGCATTCGCGACGGGTGGGGATACCCATCGAATTTAGCAGATGCACGCGCGGGGCAGAAGCCTCCCGCGAAATGAAAGTTCTGCTGTAACTTCAATTATATAACAATTTCCGGAATGTTTTTGAACCGCAGCTCTGCCATGCATCTGACGAGGCGTCCGTGGGCAGACGGGGTAGGTATTGTCGTAAATGACATTACCTTAACGGCCTCGCCGCCTCCATCCGGATCCAGCCCGTGCACCACCATATCGACCAAGTCGTTGAATTCGTGTCGTTCCACGCCGTTCTGGCGTACCTTTTGGTCTTCTTCTCCGCCTTTTTGGAAGCCATCCCGATTATCGGCGCGATCGTTCCCGGATCGACAGTGATTTTTGCCTTGAGTGCACTCGTGCCGAGCGGAAGCCTCAAGGTCATCCCGCTCGTGATCGCGGCCCTCGTCGGAGCCGCCTTGGGTGACGGGCTGGCCTACGGATTCGGGTACTGGCAGAAACACCGGGTGCTGTCGGTCTGGCCGCTGTCGAGATATCCAAAGCTTGTCGCCGAGAGCGAGGACTTTTTCCGCCGTAACGGCACCCTGGCCGTATTCTTCGCCCGGTTTGCACCTCCATTCCGGGCCTTCGTCCCTGTCACGGCAGGCGCCACCGCGATGCCGCCGTGGCGATTTTTTGTGGTGGATTGGGCTGCGGTGCTGGTCTGGGCGGCTGCGATGATCGCGCCCGGCATTGTTGCAGGTTCGGCTGCGGAACAGTGGGGCGCCAAGGCGGAGCACTATGCGCTGCCGCTGGTCGCAGGCCTGCTCGTTGTCGGTGGCACGTTCTGGTACTGGCGGCGAAACCGGCTGGCAGGCGCCGGCGCAAAGCCGTTGGCCAAGACCGACGGCTAAGTGCGCACCACGGTCTTGAGATAATTATAGGCCTTGATGATCTCGATCAGCCGATCCTCGGTCGAGCGGTCGCCGCCATTGGCATCGGGATGGTGCTGCTTCACCAGCAACTTGTATTGCGCCTTCACCGTCTCAAGCGTCGCATCCGGGCCAAGACCCATGACCTGAAGCGCCTTGCGCTCGGCATTGAAAATCTTTCGCGTCTCGACCTTGGGTTCGGCTTTCGGATCTGGCCCCGAACGCCAGCGGCTGCGACCGTTCATCTCCTGAAACATCGTAAATGGATCGAGCGCGCCTTCGAACTCGTCCTGCACGCCAGGCTTACCCTTGCCTTTTACGCCGGTGTTGGCACCCATCTTCCAGGTCGGGCGATGGCCGGTCTGCGCATCCTTCTGATAGCGCGCGACCGCCTCATCGCTCATGCCTGAGAAAAAGTTGTAGGACTGGTTATATTCGCGGACGTGATTGAGGCAGAAATGCCAGTATTCACGGTCCTTGCCTCGCCCTTTCGGCGCACGGTGCGGCGCCTTGTTGGCGCAGCCCGGCCATTCGCACTGAACCGCCTCGTCCTTGACGCGAGTCTTCTCCTTCGCGGCGGGTTTGATGCGGATTTTGTCGAAATATTTCGAATCGAAGGACATGACTGACTAACGAAGTTGGCGCTAACGAAACAGGACTTCGCAGCTTAAGCGAACAGGCCCAAGCCGCGAACAATGAGAACTGGCCGCATTTTTGCGGTCGCGCAATATACATCATTACACCGGCGCGCCGCAATTCAAACGAGCGGATTGTATTGACCTCACTCAATAACGGACGATATTGCGCTGATCATGACCGCCAAAGACACCATCACAAAAAAATTGAGCGAGGCTCTCCATCCTGAAAGCCTCGATGTCGTCGACGAATCATATCTGCATGAAGGCCATGCCGGGCACCGGCCGGGCGGCGAGACACACTTCAGGGTGTATATCGTGTCGAAAGCCTTCGATGGGAAGACCCGGATCGACCGTCATCGCATGATCAACAAACTGCTCGCAGAGGAACTGGCCGGCAGCGTCCATGCGCTTGCCATCAAGGCGCAGGCCCCCGGCGAGGCGGCGTAAAATAAATTTTACAGACTGAAGGCTGTTCCCGCGCGGCGCCGGGGCGCAAGCGTTTCGTTGTCGCTGTCTCGAGGAAGCGGAAATATGCGCAGCGCGGTGATGCGATTGCGTTCCCGCCGCAGCACGCGGAAACGAAAGCCGTGGAAGGTAAAAATCTGTCCGCGGTCCGGAATCAGCCGCGCCTCGTGAATGACCAAACCCGCGATCGTTGTCGCCTCCTCGTCCGGCAGTTCCCAGTCCATCGCTCGGTTGAGATCACGGATCGGGACCGATCCGTCCACCACGACCGAGCCATCAGGCTGCGGACGAACGCCTGCGACCGCCACGTCGTGCTCGTCGGAAATATCTCCGACGATTTCCTCGAGGATATCCTCGAGCGTCACCAGTCCTTCGACCTCGCCATACTCATCGACGACCAGCGCGAAGTGGGTCTTGCGGCGGCGGAACGCCTTCAACTGTTCCGAAATCGGGCGCATTTCAGGAACGAACCAGGGCGGCAGCGCGATCGCCACCGCATCGACTTTGGAGATATCTCCATCGGCAAGACGGATCGCGCGCAGCAAATCCTTGGCGTGCAGCACGCCGATAATGTTCTCGGGCTTGTCGCGCCACAACGGGATACGGGTGTACTCGGTGGCAAGCACCGCGCTGACAAGTTCTTCCGATGGAAGATCGGCGTTCACCATCACCATCGCCGTGCGGTGAACCATGACGTCCGACACCGCCAGATCGCCAAAGCGAAAAACGTTCTGGATATATTCGGCCTCGCCGCTCTCCATCTTGCCGTACTCTGCCGATTCGCCCACCAATCCTTCGATCTCGGTTCCGGTCAGCACTTCGTGCTGGGGATCTTCCTTGACGCCGAGCAGGCGGAGCAGTCCTCGCGCCGCATTGTTGAGCAGCCAGTTGAGCGGATAGAAAACCGTGTACACCGCATGAAGCGGATACGCGATCCACAACGACACGGACTCTGGCTGACGGATCGCAAATGTCTTCGGCACCTGCTCGCCGATCACGATATGGAGCGAAGAGAAGACAAGGAAACCGGTGATAAACGAGGCTAAATGCACGGCCGACGGCGTCATGCCGAGTGGCTGAAGCAGAGGCTCGAGCAACGCCGCGACGGTCGGCTCACCGACCCAGCCAAGACCCAGCGACGCCATGGTGACGCCAAGCTGGCAGCAGGCCAGATAGGCTTCGATGTCCTTTATCATCACCTGGACGATTCGCGCACCAACGCGCCGCTGCTCGACTAGCGCCTTGACACGAAAGCCGCGGGCTTTCACCAGCGCAAACTCCGCGGCGACGAAAAATGCATTCGCCGCGATCAGCAAAGTCGCAATCAGCAGATTGAGCGCAGTTGAGGTCATGTGTGTCTGCGTCGCATCGGTCTGGGTTAAGCCGCGAGTTTGTCGGCGAGAAAATCCCGCACCGAAGCCGGATCGACATCATTGACGATCACGGCGCGACCAAGCGCCTGCAGCAGGATGAATGTCAGTTTACCGCGCTTGACTTTCTTGTCCTGGAACATCAGTGCGAGAAGCGAATCCGCGGTGCCGATGCCTTCCTGTCCGAAGCCTGCGATGTCCTGCAGCCGCGTCGGCAAACCGGCCGTTGCCAGATGCCGTCCGACCCGCACGACATCGTCCTGCGAGATCAGGCCGCGCCGCGCCGAAAACTCCGCGGCCAGCGTCATGCCAATGGCAACACCTTCGCCGTGAAACAGCCGATCGGAAAATCCGGTCGCGGCCTCAAGCGCGTGCCCGAATGTGTGGCCGAGATTGAGCAGCGCGCGATCTCCGGTCTCGCGCTCGTCGCGCGCCACGATCGCGGCCTTGGCACGGCAGCTTATGGCGATCGCCTGCTCGCGTTCGTTGCCGCCGGAAAAAATCCCCGCGTGATTTTTCTCAAGCCACTCGAAGAACGGCAAATCCCCGAGCAGGCCGTATTTTGCGACCTCCGCATAGCCGGCACGAAACTGCCGCGGCGAGAGCGTATCGAGCACCGAGGTATCCGCGAGCACCAGGATCGGCTGATGAAATGCGCCGATCAGGTTTTTTCCCTGCGGCGAGTTGATGCCGGTCTTGCCGCCGACCGACGAATCAACCTGCGCGAGCAACGATGTCGGCACCTGCACAAAATCGAGGCCGCGCCGGACGATCGATGCCGCAAAGCCTGCCAGATCGCCGATCACGCCGCCGCCGAGTGCCACGACAAGATCGTTGCGCTCGATTTTCGCTGCGATCAGTCCCTCGCAGACGTCTTCAAGGACGCCGTAACTTTTCGAACCCTCGCCCTCACCCACGACGATATGCGTCGTTTCGACGCCCGCCTCTGCAAGAGCCTGTTCCGTGGGCTTCAGCCAATACCGCGCGACAGTGCGATCGGTGACGATCGCGGTGCGCGCTTGCGGACGCAAGGCCTTGATCCGATGGCCGAGCGTAGGCAGCACGCCGCGACCGATTGCGATCTCGTAGGAACGCTGATCGAGTCCGACCTTAACGATCGTTTTGTCGCTCTCGCGAACCTTGCCGTCGGCAATCACATTCATCACAGTTGCAATCTATGGTTCGTTCGCGGCCACGCCAGGCGGGTGGCCAAACAAGTGCGCGTGTAGCGCGTCGATACATTCATCGACGATTTTTTCATGCGGCACGTCGCGCGAGACGACCGCGATATCCGCCAGCGTATAGGTCGGGTCGCGCGCCGCGATCAAGCGATCAATGGTCGCGGCCGGATCGTCGGTTTGCAGCAGCGGCCTGTCGGCACGGCGTTTGATCCGGCGAAGAATGGTCGGCATGTCGGCTTTCAGCCAGATCGAAACCGCCTTATTGTGGATGCGCGCACGCGTCTCATCGCGCATGAATGCGCCGCCGCCGGTGGCAAGCACCTGAGCACCACCGTCCAGCAGGCCGGCAATCACCTTGGCCTCCCCGTCACGGAAATACGGCTCCCCGTGCACGGAAAAGATCTCCGCAATCGTCATCCCGCCGTGGCGCGCCTCGATTTCGTGATCGGCATCGACAAAAGGCAGCCGCAGGCGCGCCGCAAGCCGCCGGCCGACCGTCGATTTTCCCGATCCCATCATGCCGACAAGCACAATCGGGCGCACGCCAAGGCCCGAGACGATCTCGGCGACCGTTTCGGCGGAGGCCCCTTGTTTGGCAAGGCTTTCTGACATCGTGGCAGGCTCGTGCTGGCTCATTTGGCTGATATACTACCGCCTTCGGCCGGGGTTACCATAGGGCCTTCCTTAAGACCTTGAAGAAACAATGCAAACATGGTGGATGGCGCTCAAGAGGTGACTCACGTATCCGGTGGGTCAAACGCACGATCATGAGCCGAAATCGATGCCGAGCCTGTTTCGTTTTCTGACCGTCGTCGCAATCATCGTCGGCGCTGTCTACGGCACTGTCTACGCCTTGGCGAATTTCGTGCAGCCCAAGCCGCGCGAGATGACCATTAACGTTTCGCCAGACAAGTTCCTGAAGAGATAACCGGGACAGGGCCGCATGGCCGCATCTTCCGACGCCCAGACGATCACGCTGTTTCTCGATATGCTCGCCGCCGAGCAGGGCGCCGGGGAAAACACGCTGGCCGCGTATCGCCGTGATCTCGAGGATCTCTCCGAGTTCCTGAGGACAGCGAAAACCGGCTTTGCCGGGGCCGATACCCAGGCGCTGCGCGATTATCTGGCCGAGCTTGATGCCCGCGGCTTCAAGTCGTCGAGCGTGGCGCGGCGGCTTTCTGCAAT
Organism: Xanthobacteraceae bacterium; assembly: GCA_019750915.1. Lineage (GTDB taxonomy): Bacteria > Pseudomonadota > Alphaproteobacteria > Rhizobiales > Xanthobacteraceae > Afipia. The sequence continues at coordinate 56,446 of JAIENY010000036.1, read as the reverse complement.
GCGTCACCTGTTTCGTTTCCTGTTGAACGAGCGGCGGCGATCCGATGATCCGGCGGCAATCTTGTCCGGCCCGAAACGCGGACGTTCGCTGCCGAAGGTTCTGTCGATCGCAGACGTCGATCTGTTGCTGGCGAAATCCAAGCAGTTGGTCGACCGGGATCAATCGCCGAAACAGAAGCTGCGTGCGATGCGGCTGTGGTGCCTGCTGGAAGTGCTTTACGCCACCGGCCTTCGCGTTTCCGAGCTGGTGTCCTTGCCGTTGACGGCGGCGAAGCGCGATGCGCGCATGATCGTGGTGCGCGGCAAGGGCAACAAGGAGCGGCTGGTGCCGCTCAACCAAAGTTCGCGCGACGCAATGGCCGCATATCTTTCGCTCACGGAAGATCTGAAGGACGACAACGCGAAACCGCAAGTGCGATCGAAATGGCTGTTTCCTTCGTCAGGTGAAAGCGGCCACCTGACGCGTCAGCATTTCGCGCGCGACCTCAAGGAACTCGCCGTCTCCACCGGCATACCGGCACGTCTGGTTAGCCCGCACGTGCTGCGCCACGCCTTCGCCAGTCACCTTCTGCACAATGGAGCCGACCTGCGCATCGTGCAGACCCTGCTTGGACACACCGATATCTCGACCACGCAGATCTATACCCATGTCGTCGAAGAGCGACTAAAAAGCCTGGTGCGCGATCTGCATCCGCTCGCGGACAGCAAATGACAAGTCGATTCAAGGATTTATCTTTTGCGCGGCGGCGCTTGACTTAAATCGGCCCGGAGTCCAGTTTCCGCGCGCCCGCGCAATTCTGGCGCCCCATCCTATATATTTTCCATGGCCGACCCGATCCGCAGTTATCTGGACTTTGAAAAGCCCGTTGCCGAACTCGATTCGAAGATCGATGAATTGCGCGCGCTCGCCGCGAACGGCAGTGATATCAGCGAAGAGATTTCGCGCATCGAGGACAAGGCCAAGATTGCGCTTCACGATCTCTATGCCACCCTGACCCCCTGGCAGAAAACGCAGGTCGCGCGCCATCCGCAGCGTCCGCATTGCGTGGACTACATCGCCGGACTGATTACTGAATTCACCCCGCTCGCGGGCGACCGCAAGTTCGGTGACGATGAAGCAATGATCGGCGGTTTCGGCCGCTTCCGCGGCGAAAGCATTTGCGTGATCGGTCAGGAAAAAGGCTCCGCAACCGAAAGCCGTCTCAAGCACAATTTCGGCATGGCGCGGCCTGAAGGCTATCGCAAGGCCGTCCGCCTGATGGAAATGGCCGACCGTTTCGGCATCCCGGTTCTCTCGCTGGTCGACACCGCAGGCGCGTATCCCGGCATCGGTGCTGAAGAACGAGGTCAGGCCGAGGCCATCGCACGTTCGACCGAGACATGCCTCAACATCAAGGTCCCGAACGTCGCCGTAATTCTGGGCGAAGGCGGCTCGGGCGGCGCGATCGCAATCGCCACTGCCAATCGCGTGATGATGCTGGAGCACGCGGTCTACAGCGTGATCTCGCCGGAAGGCGCGGCCTCGATCCTGTGGCGCGACGCAAGCAAGGCGCAGGAAGCCGCGACCAACCTGAAAATTACCGCTCAGGATCTGGCACGCTTCGGCGTCATCGATACCATTCTCAAGGAGCCTGCGGGCGGCGCGCACCGCGATCCGCAGGGCATGATCGCTCAGACCGGCGATGCCATCGCGATGGCCTTCAGTGATTTGAAGGGGCTTGACCCTCTCGCCATCCGCACGCACCGCCGTCAGAAGTTCCTGGACATCGGTCGCCGTCTCGGCTGATCGCAACCCACGGGCAATCATGGCTTTTTTGTGGACGCGGACTTAACCCTGCTTTCACTATGGATGGGTTCCGCAGGCCTGTTCACCTTGCGGCTGAAGGTTCTTTAAGGATAATAATTAGAAATATCTGCTGGGGTAGGCAGCCTGTTCGGCTGCCGACCGTGGGGACTCCGGAGAGCAGGGTTTGCATTGAGCCATCGTCATCCCATACGCGCGCTCATGATGTCTGCTGCTGTCGTGGCAGGCTTGGCTCTGGCCGGCTGTAATGGCGACCAGCTTTCGCAGGGCGCAAAAGCCAACAAGCCGATTCCGGAAAAGCTGCTCTCGGAGATGGAATCGAGGAATATGGACAAGGGCTCGCCGATGCTGGTGCGCCTGTTCAAGCAGGAGTCCGAACTCGAAGTCTGGAAGCAGGACCGGACAGGAAAATTCGCGCTGCTGAAAACCTATCCGATCTGCCGCTGGTCCGGCGACATCGGCCCGAAGATTCGCGAGGGCGATCGCCAGGCACCGGAAGGCTTCTATGCGATCACACCGCGCCAGATGAATCCCGCGTCGGCCTATTATCTGTCCTTCAACATCGGCTATCCGAACGCCTACGACAAATCATGGGGCCGAACCGGTTCGGAATTGATGGTTCATGGCGACTGCTCTTCGCGCGGTTGCTACGCGATGACAGACGAGCAGATTTCCGAGATCTATTCGCTCGGCCGCGAGTCCTTCTTCGGCGGCCAGAACGCCTTCCAGGTGCAAGCCTACCCGTTCCGAATGACGGCACAGAACATGGCGAAGTACCGCAACAATCCGAACATGCCGTTCTGGAAGATGCTCAAGGAAGGCAGCGATATCTTTGAACTCACCAAGACCGAGCCGAAGGTCGATGTCTGCGAGCGCAAATACGTGTTCGACGCCGAGCCCGCGGTTGGCGGCAAGCCCCTCACCTTCAATCCGACCGGCAAGTGCCCGGCCTACCAGATCAATCCCGAGGTCGCGCAGGCGCTGCAGGAGAAACAACGCGAGGACTCCAGCAAGCTCGCTGAACTGATCTCGCGCGGCGTGCCGCTCGCGAAATCACGCGCCGGTATCGACGGCGGCATGCATCCGGTGTTTGCCACCAAGCTGCCGGACTCATCATCGATCGCGATTGCCGATATCAGCGACTACACCGTGTCCGCCAATGGTCCCGCCCCCGGCACCATCCCGGCCTACGTCAATCCGCCGAAAGCACCTGAAAGCTCGGTGTTCGATAGCGTGCCAACGGCTGCCGCAAACGATCCAGTTGATCCGAAGCTGGTTTCGTCGCCAGCACCCGCTGAAACCGGCTCGGCCTCGTCCGGCGGCTTCTTCTCGAACCTCGCACGCAAAGTTGGTATGCGAAAGGATGAGCCGGAAGAGGCAGGCGTGAAGGCCGCGGTGGCGACGAAGCCGACGCCCGCGCCAAAATCGAAGACAGCCGCAAAAACGGTGGTAACGGCAAAGTCATCCGAAACCGCATCGTCATCGGTCCAGGCAGCGGCGCCGCGCATGATTTCGCTGGATCGCACCGCGCAGGCCCAGTCACAACCGACCCCGCCGGCGTTTCCGTCGCAACCACTTGCGGGCGCGCAGCCGGGCGATTCCTTCGCCAACCGCTGGTCAACCCTGCAGTAACGGGACGGCGAACGGCTCAAACAAAAACGCCAGCCTGACGGCTGGCGTTTTTGTTTGGTGTTGCGTCCGCTCAGGCGTAGCGGCCGTGGCAGTGCTTGAACTTCTTGCCCGAGCCGCACGGACAGTCCTCATTGCGGCCCACCTTGCCCCACGTCGCCGGATTGTTCGCATCGCGCTGGGCCGCGGGCACCGGCGCGAGCGGGGGACTGGCGAGCGCCATCTCATCCTCACCGGTGTCCGGGTCGATCTTGTGTGCGACCATTTCCGGCAATTCGGGCTCCTGCTCCGGCGGCACGATCTCCACGCGCGCGAGCTGCGCGGTCACAGCCTCGCGCAGATGCGCGATCAGGGCCTCGAACAGCGCGAACGCCTCGGACCGGTACTCCTGCAACGGATCGCGCTGGCCGTAGCCGCGCAGGCCGATCACCTGCCGCAGGTGATCGAGCATCACCAGATGTTCGCGCCAGAGATGATCGAGCGTCTGCAGCAGGATCGTCTTTTCGACGTAACGCATCACGTCGGGGCCCCACTGCGCCGATTTCGCGGCCATGCGCTCGTCGACATTCTTCTCGATGCGGGCCAGCAGCTCCTCGTCGGCGATGCCTTCTTCCTTCGCCCAGTCGACGACGGGAAGCTCCAGATCAAGAACCCGCTTCAACTCTTCATCGAGACCGGTGACATCCCACTGCTCGGCATAAGCGTGCTCGGGAATATGCTTCGAGACGATGTCATCAATCAGCGCATGACGCATATCGGTGACGGTTTCGGCAACATTCTGATCGCGCATCAGATCGACGCGCTGCTCGAAGATCACCTTGCGCTGGTCATTCTGCACGTCGTCGTATTTCAGCAGGTTCTTTCGGATGTCGAAGTTGCGCGCCTCGACCTTCTGCTGTGCCTTTTCCAGCGCCTTGTTGATCCACGGATGGATGATTGCCTCGCCTTCTTTCAGGCCGAGACGGGTCAGCATGGTATCGAGACGATCCGAGCCAAAGATTCGCATCAGATCGTCTTCCAAGGACAGGAAGAACTTGGTGCGGCCCGGGTCACCCTGACGGCCGGCACGGCCGCGCAGCTGGTTGTCGATACGGCGGGACTCGTGGCGTTCGGAGCCGATGATGTAAAGGCCGCCGGGTTTCAAAACGGTCTTGCCGTCGGGCTTGGACGGATCGAGCGGAGCGGTCTCCTCCGCCTTCAGCACGATCTGCTTGAACTTCTCGATATCGGCCTTGATGCTCTCGATGATCTTCTGCTTCTCGGCCTCGTCCTCGATTCCGGCGGTTGCCGCCGCCGCACGCATTTCAAGCGAGCCACCGAGTTTGATGTCGGTGCCGCGGCCAGCCATGTTGGTTGCGATCGTGATCGCGCCGGGCACGCCGGCTTCCGCGACGATATAGGCTTCCTGCTCGTGGAAACGCGCGTTCAGAACCGCGAACAGCTTGGAGGGCTTGCCGGCACGCGCCGCCGCATAGAGCTTTTCCATCGACTTCGGATCGCCGAAATCGATCTGCTTGTAGCCGTTCTTCTTCAGGTACTCGGCAAGAAGCTCCGACTTCTCGATCGACGCGGTGCCGACCAGAACCGGTTGCATCCGCCCGTTGGCGCGCTCGATCTCAGCAAGGATCGCGTCGTATTTTTCGCGCGCGGTGCGATAGACTTCGTCATCCTCGTCCAGACGCGCCACCGGCACGTTGGTCGGAATTTCGACCACTTCGAGTTTGTAGATGTCAAAGAATTCGTCGGCTTCGGTCGCGGCCGTGCCGGTCATGCCGGCCAGCTTGCCGTACATGCGGAAATAGTTCTGGAAAGTGATCGAGGCCAGCGTCTGGTTTTCCGGCTGGACCGCGACATGCTCCTTGGCTTCGAGCGCCTGATGCAGACCTTCTGAATAGCGGCGGCCCGGCATCATGCGGCCGGTGAATTCGTCGATGATGACGATCTCGCCATCGCGCACGATATAATCCTTGTCGCGCGCGAAAAGCCGGTGCGCGCGCAAGGCCTGATTGATGTGATGAACGACCGAGACGTTCTCGATATCGTAGAGCGAGTCGGATTTGAGAAGACCGGCGCCACGAAGTGTCTGCTCGAGTTTCTCCATACCGGCTTCTGTCAGCGTCACTGAACGCTGCTTCTCGTCGACCTCATAGTCGGCGGCGTCGAGCTTGGGGATGAAAGTGTCGATGGTGTTGTAGAACTCGGAGCGGTCGTCGAGCGGACCGGAGATGATCAGCGGCGTGCGCGCTTCGTCGATCAGGATGGAATCGACTTCGTCGACGATGCCGAAGAAATGCCCGCGCTGGACCATGTCTTCCAGGCGATATTTCATGTTGTCGCGCAGATAATCGAAGCCGTATTCGTTGTTGGTGCCGTAGGTAATGTCGCAGGCATAGGCCGCCTGGCGCTGCGCATCGTCGAGACCGTGGACGATGATGCCGGTCGACAGACCAAGGAAGCCGTAAATCTGTCCCATCCAGCTGGCGTCGCGCTTGGCCAGATAATCGTTGACGGTAACGACATGCACGCCTTTGCCGGCAAGCGCATTGAGATAGACCGGCAGCGTCGCAACCAGCGTCTTGCCTTCGCCGGTCTTCATTTCCGCGATGTCGCCTTCGTGCAGCACCATGCCGCCGATCAGCTGCACGTCGAAATGGCGCATTCCGAGCGCCCGCTTGGAGGCCTCACGCACGGTCGCAAAGGCGGGAATGAGAAGGTCGTCCAGCGTCTTGCCGTCGGCAAGCTGCTGCTTGAATTCGGCGGTACGCGCTTTCAGCGCATCGTCCGACAGGGCGGCAAGTTCAGTCTCCAGATCATTGATCGCATTGACGCGACCTTGATAGGCTTTGACTCGCCTGTCATTGGCAGAGCCGAACAATTTACGGGCGAGCGCGCCAATCATTTCAATTCCTGTCCTGCCGTAGGCCTTGCCACGGGCCTTGCTAAGCCTTGCGGCCACAACCCGCTTCGTTCGCGAGCCCAATGCCCACGGATTAGTGCATAGAGAAGGCGAAATTCGGAAAGGCCGACCCGGGCTGGAAGGCCGGCCACGAACGCCTCCGCCGAAAGCCGATTGCCGGGAGAGATATGGGTCGGCCAGAGCCTTGTCAACGCGCCAACCTGTCAAGGATTTCATGATTCTGACGGGTTTTCGCGTTGCCAACCGCAGGCCGTTGAGCGAGTGTCCGCCCACCCGAATCCCCCAATTTCGAGAGAAAAAGGATTATCCATGCCCCTTTCCACCCGTCCGACATCAGGGTCACGTCTTGGCCTGTTGTCGACCGCCGCCTGCTTTGTGATGGCTGTGGCCTTCGCACCGCAGCTGCACGCGCAGGACAATCCGGTCCTTGCCAAGGTCAACGGCGCCGAAATCCGGCAGAGTGACGTTGCCGCCGCGGAAGCCGATATCGGCCCCAGCCTTGCGCAGCTCGACCCGGCCACACGCCAGGACAACATCGTAACCTTTCTGATCGACCTGAAGCTGGTCTCCAAGGCGGCCGAGGACAAGAAGCTGGAAGATACGCCGGACTTCAAACAGAAGCTGGCCTTCGCCCGCAGCCGACTTTTGATGGACGCGCTGCTCAACCAGCAGGGCAAGGCCGCGATCACCGACGAGGCCATGAAGAAAGTCTATGACGAGGCGGCAAAGCAGATCTCGGACGAACAGGAGGTGCATGCCCGCCATATTCTCGTGGATACCGAGGACCAGGCCAAGGAAATCGAGGCCGAACTGAAGAAGGGCGCCGACTTCGCAGAGCTTGCAAAGAAAAAATCGAAAGATCCGGGCGCGTCGGACGGCGGCGACCTCGGCTTCTTCACTCAGGACCAGATGGTTCCGGAATTTTCCGCGGTCGCGTTCAAGCTCAAGCCCGGCGAGATTTCGGATCCGGTCAAGACCCAGTTCGGCTGGCACATCATCAAGGTTGAAGAGAAGCGCGCGCGCCAGGCTCCTCCCTTGGATCAAGTGAAGCCGCAGCTCGAAGCCTTCGTGGTCCGCAAGGCTCAGGCCGATTACGTCGCCAAGCTCCGCCAGGACGCCAAGATCGAACGTCTTGATACCAAGAACGATGCGGCAGCACCCGATGCCAAAGCTGCCACCCCACCCGACACGATGAAAAAGAAGTAACGGCGTCCAGCCGCAAATTTCATCAAATCGTCATGGCCGGGCTCGTCCCGGCCATTTACGTTTTGCGTCACTTTGTGCAGAACGGACCGTGCGATGTCCACCGAACGGGTTCATTATGTCCTCTGCAATTTCTCCCCTCGCCCCGACGCACGTTCCAGACATGCCGACAATCGCCGGCGTCCGTCTCGCGACCGCTGCCGCCGGCATCCGTTACAAGGGCAGAACCGACGTGCTGCTGGCGCTGTTCGACAAGGGAACACAGGTAGCCGGTGTATTCACCAAATCGAGATGCCCAAGTGCGGCGGTTGACTGGTGCCGCGCCAAGCTCAAGGGCGGCGAAGCCCGCGCGCTGGTCGTCAACTCCGGCAATGCCAATGCCTTCACCGGCAAGACCGGCAAGCAGGCGACGGACCTGACGGCAAAGATCGCGGCCAAGGCGATCGCCTCCAGCCCGGACAAGATTTTCCTGGCCTCGACCGGCGTGATCGGCGAGCCGCTCGACGCAACGAAGTTCAACGGCGTGCTCGACGCGATGGCGAAACAGGCTGAGCCGGACGGATGGCAGGAGGCCGCCGCCGCCATCATGACTACCGATACATTCGCGAAGGTCGCCACCGCGACCGTGAAACTTGGCAAGGCCACGGTGCGTATTAACGGTATCGCCAAAGGCGCCGGCATGATTGCGCCGGACATGGCCACCATGCTGGCCTTCGTGTTTACCGACGCACCGATTTCAGCAGCCGTGTTGCAGTCGCTTTTGAAGACGGGCGTGGAAGATACTTTCAATGCCGTCACGATCGACGGCGATACCTCGACCTCTGACACGCTGCTGGCCTTCGCAACCGGCGCGGCCGCCGCACACGGAGCGCCCGCAATCAAACGCACGAGCGATCCGCAACTCAAGGCCTTCGCCAAAGCGTTTCAAGGTGTTCTGGCCGACCTTGCCGAGCAGGTCGCCCGCGACGGCGAAGGCGCGCGCAAGCTGGTCGAGATCAAGGTGGAAGGCGCGGTGTCCAAGAAGTCCGCCCGCAGGATCGCGATGTCGATTGCCAATTCACCGCTGGTGAAAACCGCCGTTGCCGGCGAGGACGCCAATTGGGGGCGTGTCGTCATGGCCGTCGGCAAAGCGGGCGAACCCGCCGACCGCGACAAGCTCTCGATCGCCTTCAACGGCATTCGCGTTGCAACACGCGGAATGCGCGATCCGTCCTACAGCGAGACCGAGGTTTCGGCCGCGATGAAAAACAAGACCATACAGATCAAGGTCGGGCTTGGCCTTGGCAAGGGCAGCGACCGGGTGCTGACCTGCGATCTGACCAAAGAATATGTTGCCATCAACGGCGATTACCGCTCGTAGGGGCACGGCTGGCAAAATGACGGGTGAACCGGACGTCAGTTCGTGAGTTGACGACGGCCGGTGCGCGGGCGGAGTATAGGCGCACAGCGATTCGATCCTGATCGGGGTTTGCCATGCAGCGCACCCTTTTTGGCGTCCTTGTTGTTTCCCTCACAATCCTTGCCATGGCCACGGCCGTGGCCGCCCCGCTTTTTACCGAATATGTCAGCGAGGAAGCCGCCGCCGGCACGCCGGCGGCGATCGGTCATCATGCGCGGTGGGACGACACCTGCGAGGCCCTCGAGGCCCCGCGCATCACCATCGAGCGCGCGCCTGCGCATGGCAACGTCTGCATCAACAAGGGCGAGGTCAACCTTGTGATCTCGCGCTCGCGCGCAGGCCTTCGATGCATCGGTAAATCAGTTCCCGGCGTGCACGTGGTTTATAGTCCCCTCTCGGGCTTCACCGGCACCGACACCATACGCTATGGTCTGGATGTGCCCGAGGGACATGTGTCGCTGGAGGTTTCGATCGTGATTCAACCCGGACGGGCAGGCGCGTCGCCGATCGCAACTTCGACCGCCAGCGAAACACAGCCGTCAGGGCCAATGCCGGACTGTCCCTCGCTGGCGTCTTAAGCCGCCGCTTTTTTCTCCTCATGGAAGCCTGATGAAAATCGTTCTCGTCGTCGCCTGCGCGCTGATCGATGCCGACAATCGTGTCCTGATCGCACAACGCCCGAAGGGCAAAACCCTGGAGGGGCTTTGGGAATTTCCCGGCGGAAAGCTGGAGCCGGATGAGCGGCCTGAACCGGCGCTGATCCGTGAACTTTATGAGGAACTCGGCATCGTGGTGCAGGAGGCCTGTCTTGCGCCACTGACCTTCGCCAGTCATTCCTACGACAGCTTCCATCTGTTGATGCCGCTCTACATCTGCCGCCGCTGGGAAGGCACGGTGACCGGCCGCGAAGGCCAGACGGTGGCCTGGGTGCGCGCCAACAAGCTGCGCGATTACCCGATGCCGCCGGCGGACTTGCCGCTGATCCCGCATCTCACCGACCTCCTGCTTTGAGCTATTTCGCTTTTCCCTTCACCGCCTGCTCCAGGCTCATTTTCGCAGAGCCCGGCTGCAAAGGCTTTGGCTGGCTTTCGTGCGGCGCCCAACCCGCCATCCAGACGATATCGAATGTCGCGCGGACGCGGCCGTCGTCATCGGAGAATTTCCGCGCATAGACTTCCGCGGCCTTGAGCAGCGTGGCACGCCGCAGCGGCGTGCGGCGCCGGTCGACAAGAATGTTGGTGGCGCCCATGCGCCGCAAATCACGCGTCAGGCCGAACATGTTGTCGTAACGCACGATCACCCGATCGACGTCCGTCACCGGCAGCGCAAAGCCCGCGCGTTGCAACAGCGCCCCGGCGTCACGCAGATCGAGCATCGGGATGACGCGCGGCGAGAGCCCGCCTTCGATCTCGACCTCCGCGGCAGCAAAGGCCTGACGCAATTCCGTGAGCGTGTCGCCCCCGACCGTCGCCGCCAGAAAGTAACCGTCCGGCTTCAGCGCACGGCGGATCTGCGCGAGTACGCCGGGCAGATCATTGACAAATTGCAGCGCAAGCATCGAAATGCTGAGATCGAATGCCTCGGCTGCAAGCGCGAGCGCCTCGCGATCGTCATCTGGAAACACAAAATGTTGAAGCGATTTCACGGCCAGCGCCTGCGCGCTCAACGCGCCAGCCGGCGAGCCTAAATCGACCGCGCAGGAAAATTCTCGCAAAACAGCGTGCAGGCGATCACTGGCATCTTCGGCGACGCGTTCCAGCAAAAATTTTTCTGCGCCGGAACGCTCGGCGCGGCGCTGTCGCTCGCGGAGCAGCGGGCGGTCGAAAACCTGCGGCGGACGATCGTTCGGTGAAATCATGCCCCCTGTTACGCCGCACCGGCCCAATTTGGCAACGGACCATCTTGAGACAAGACGTATCGCCGGATAGCCTTGCGATATGGAAACGCGGGCGGCTGAGGCATTATCCCTGTCAGCGAGACTTCGACATTGGGCCGGAGCCGGGCGTCATGCTCTGGTCTTAACGGCGCAATTCGCTCTCGATATCGCTTTGCCGACGCTTTGTGTCTCCTGCAGAGAACCGGTTTCCGGCGAGGGTTTATGCCCCTCGTGCTGGTCGAAACTCTCGTTCATCGCACCGCCCTACTGCACGCGGCTCGGCATTCCGTTTGTCTACGATCCCGGACCGGGCCAACTCTCGATGGAGGCGATCGCGGCACCACCCGCCTACACGCGGGCACGGGCGGCGGTGCGCTTCGATGACATCTCGCGCACACTCGTGCACGCCCTGAAATATCAGGACCGAACGGATCTGGCGCCACCGATGGGCCGCTGGATGGCGCGCGCCGGCGATGAATTGCTGCGCGACGCCGACGCGCTGGTTCCGGTGCCGCTGCATTGGAAACGCGGATGGAGCCGCCGCTACAATCAGTCCGCGACACTGGCGAAAATTATCGCTGAACAATCGGGGGTTCCGATGTGGGTCGACGCGCTGAAGCGCACCCGCCCAACCGAGCAACAAGTCGGCCTGTCGCGAACCGAACGCGCACGTAACGTGCAGGGCGCGTTCGAGGTATCGCCAGACCGGCGGGGCCAGATCCACGGACGACGTGTCGTTCTGATCGACGATGTCCTCACGTCGGGCGCGACGGTGGACGCCTGCTCCCGCGCGCTGCTGCGGGCCAAGGCCGCCTCGGTCGACGTACTGATTTTCGCGCGGGTTGTAGACGCCTTCAAAGCCCCCATATAATCAACCGCTTATCGTTTTACGGAACACCATCATGGCTGCCATCGTCGAAATCTTCACCAGGCCCGGCTGCGGCTACTGTACCGCCGCCAAGTCTTTGCTTTCGCGCAAGAACATCCAGTTCTCCGAATTCGACGCCGGCGTCGATCCGGCTTTCCGGCAGACCATGCTCGCCCGCGCCAACGGCCGGACAACCTTCCCCCAAATCTTCATCGACGGCTTCCATGTCGGCGGCTGTGACGACCTTTACGCGCTGGACCGCGGCGGACGGCTCGATCTTCTTCTCAACGGCCAGAAAGATATCGCATGAGCGCGGATTCGCCCGCCGTTGGCGCACCGTTCACAGCAGCCCTTGTGCAACTGCGCACCGGCCTGCTGCCGACAGAAAATCTGGTTGAAACGACAAGGCTGATCCGCGACGCGGCGACTGCCGGTGCCGACTATATCCAGACGCCGGAAGTCACCAATATCATGCAGGAAAACCGCAAGGCGCTGTTCGATCTTCTGGCCTATGAGTCGGACGATCTGTCACTGAAAGCCTTTTGCGAACTTGCCCGCGAACTGAGCGTACATCTGCATATCGGCTCGCTGGCGCTGAAGGCGACACCGGATCGCGCCGTGAACCGATCGTTCCTGATCGCCCCGGGCGGCGATATCGTCGCGAGCTATGACAAGATCCATATGTTCGACATCGATCTACCGAACGGCGAGAGCTATCGCGAGTCGGCCAACTACCAACCGGGCGAAAGCGCCGTGATCGCTGACCTGCCTTGGGGCCGGATCGGACTGACGATCTGTTACGACCTGCGATTCCCGGCGCTCTATCGTGCACTTGCCGAAGCCGGCGCATCGTTTATTTCCGTTCCGGCGGCCTTCACACAAAAGACCGGCGAAGCGCATTGGCACTCGTTGCTGCGCGCACGCGCGATCGAGAACGGCTGCTACATTCTCGCTGCCGCACAAGGCGGCCTGCATCAGAACCGGCGCGAGACGTTCGGACACTCGCTCATCGTCAATCCATGGGGCGAGATCATCGCCGAGGGCGGACAGGAGCCAGGTTTTATCGTTGCGAAAATCGATCCGGCAAAGGTCACAAGCGTCCGCAGCAGCATCCCCTCGTTGCAGCACGGCCGCCGCTTCAGCATTCGTGACCCCAAGGACACACCGGAGTATCTGCACGCCGTCAGGGGATCGGCATGATCCGCTATTCGCTTCGCTGCGAGTGCGGCCACGCATTCGACAGTTGGTTCAAAAGTTCGGATGCTTTCGACAGTCAGCAAAAGCGCAAGCTCGTGAATTGCCCGGCCTGTGACTCGGCCCAGGTTGAAAAGGCGATCATGGCTCCGCGCCTCGCGCGCAAGGGAAACAAACGGGCCGGCCCGGAGCCTGCCAAGCCGGCGGCCACGGTCGAGCAGCAACAAACGCCTCTGGTTATGGCGCCTCACGAGCGCGAACTGGTCGCCAAGCTGCGTGAACTTCGCGAACACGTTACCAAGACAGCCGAAAACGTCGGCGACAAGTTTCCGGACGAAGCGCGCAAGATGCATTACGGCGACATCGACCATCGCCCGATCTACGGTGAAGCGACAAGCGATGAAGCGCGCTCGCTGATCGAGGAAGGCGTCGACGTGCTGCCGCTGCCGGTGCTGCCTGACGACCGCAACTAACTCGAATTGAGGATTCGCGAATGAACGGCGTGTGGTCCTCGTGGCAAATCTGGGCGCTCCTTTCCGCTGTGTTTGCCGCACTGACCGCCATCTTCGCCAAGGTCGGCGTTGAGGACATCAATCCCGACCTTGCCACGTTCATCCGCACCGCAATTGTTTTCGCGAGCTTCGCGCTGATCCTGTTCGCGACCGGCCAGTTGAGATCCCCCGGACCGGTTTCGGGCAAGACCTGGCTTTTCCTGGTGCTGTCGGGGCTTGGCACCGGCGCGTCGTGGATCTGCTATTTTCGCGCGCTCAAGATCGGGCCGGCCACTTTGGTGGCTCCAATCGACAAGCTGAGTGTCGTACTGGTGGCGGTGTTTGGTGTCCTGTTCCTCGGTGAGCGGCCTTCCGCAAGCAATTGGCTCGGCATCGCGCTAATCGCGGCGGGTGCGATCATCATCGTCTGGAAGCGTTAGCCCGCGACCAGAAGACCGACGCCGATCAGGATCAGCGCCACGCCGCATATCTCGCGCAGGGACAGGCGCTGTTTCATGCCGTAATAAGCGGCGATCTGCGCGACAGGAACTTCGATCAGGGCCAGCGTCCTCACATTTGCGGCCGGTGTCAGCGCGAAGGCGAGAAACCAGAACAGCGACGCGAACGCGCCCAGAAAGCCTGCGGCGAGCGACAACTTCCACAACCCGAAAATCCGCGTCATCGTGCCGGGTTGCCGCCACACCAGCCAGACCGAAAGCACGACGGTCTGCATCAGCAGCGTCGCGGCCAGCGTGATCGTGGCCGCGGTGAGGAACGTCACGCCGTCGAAACTGAGGATCGCGCCCCGGTAGCCGACCGACGACAGCGCCATGAAGGACGCGGCGAAAAGCCCGAACAGTGTCGGCTTCGGATTGCCGAAGCCGCGCAAACCTCCGGGCTTGAGCGCGGTGAGGATCACTCCGGCGCTCGCGGCGACGATGCCGCAGACTTTCAAAGAAGTCAGGCTGTCGCCGAGAAACACCGCACCGAACACCGCAGCCTGGATCGCCTCGGTCTTCAGGTAGGCGGTAGCGACTACGAACGACCGCTCCTTCATCGCCGCCAGCATCAGCGCCGTCCCGGCAATCTGCGCGATGCCCCCGGCGATCAGCCACGGAATGAAGGACATGCGCGGGCAGACCAGATGATCGCCGGTCGCCGCCAGCGCCCCGGCGAGAAACACGACGGCGAACGGCAACCCGAACAGGAAGCGAATATGGGTCGCACCAAGCGTGCCGAGCGGGCCGGTGAGGCCGCGCTGCATCGCGTTGCGCGCGACCTGCCCGCCCGCACCGATCAGGGTGAACGGAATCCAGAGCCAGACCGGCACGATCACGGAGACTCGCCAGATAAAATCGTCATTGGCGCAACAGGCTATGCCGCGGCGCCAGCGTCAATCGCCGCGACTGCATATCAGAGCCGCATTTCGCCCCAAGACCGTCAGAGCAAATGAGAGCGCGTCAGAGTTGCTCGGCGATGACCATGTAGTTGACGTCCATGTCGGACGACAAGCTCCAGCGGTCGGAAAACGGCGTGTAGACCACGCCGGTCTGCTCGGTGATTCCGAGCTTGCTGTTTTCCAGATGATGGCCGAGCTCATCAAGAGTGACGAACTTGTCCCACTGATGCGTGCCGCGCGGCAGCCAGCGCAGCACATATTCGGCGCCGACGATTGCCAATGCGAAACTTTTCCATGTTCGGTTCAGGGTCGAGACAACCATCATTCCCGACGGCTTCATCGCCGCCGCGCAGCGGGCCAGAAACACTCCGACATCCGTGACATGCTCGACAACTTCCATCGCCAGCACGATATCGAAACGCTCGCGCGGATCGATCTCCTCAACAGTCGTGCAGCGATAGTCGATGCTCAGATGCCCGCGCTCGGCATGCATCTTGGCGACCGCGATATTGGTATCCGATGGATCGATGCCGATCACCTCCGCGCCGAGACGTGTCAGCGGCTCGCAAAGAAGTCCGGCTCCGCACCCGATATCGAGAATCCGCAAACCCGCCAAACAGTTCAGGCTTTTCGGATTGCGATCGAACTTGCGGCAAGCCGCGTCGCGGATATAGGCCAGCCGCAGCGGATTGATCGCGTGCAGAGGCTTCATCTTGCCCTTCGGATCCCACCACTCCGCCGACAGCTTGGAGAACCGCGCAACTTCGGCAGGATCGACGGTGGAGGAAACAGTGGTACTGGTCATTTTCTTCTTCTTTTAACGCGCGGTGATGTGGTTGCGGAACTGCAACGGCGAGGCGATCAGCTTGATCCGCTCGATGCCCTTGCCGACTCCGCGAATCGTAACATCTCCCCAGCCGAAAATCCGGCCCGCGATGCTTTGATCCACATCGACGCTCTCAACTTTATCCAAACTGATCTCGAATGTCCGGCGCTTGATGAAGCCTTCCTTATGGATGACTCGCAAACTTGTGACATCGGTTTCGGTGGTCCAGCGCTGAAACCAAGCCCGCGCCACCAGAAAAGCACCGGCAATGCCAAGGATGGCAGCCACGACCAGCAACGGGAAAAGAGCGCCGGCCGCCACGGCGCATCCGGCCGCCGCGGCGAGGCAAACGACACCGGGAAGATAAACGATCCCATGGAGGGTGGTCGAATAGCGCACCTGCTCGCCCGGCTGCAGAATCTCCTCGACATAGCGGCCCATCGGCGCAAATCCTCCAACCCTTTGGAACTGAATGTCTTGCCCCGGAGGGCGCGGCTATGTATAGCCGCGTTTTCGGGCCGGTGCTGCGGTTTTGCGTGGAACCAGGACCTCAACCCTGAACGTTAACCGGGACCGCGCCATTCCATGGGCCGCCTAGTCATGAAGTTCGGCGGCACGTCCGTCGCCAATATCGATCGCATCCGTAACGTCGCTCGCCACGTCAAACGCGAGGTCGACGCCGGCCACGAGGTCGCCGTCGTTGTTTCGGCGATGTCCGGCAAGACCAATGAGCTGGTCGGCTGGGCGCAGGAAACCTCTCCGCTGCACGACGCGCGCGAATACGACGCCATCGTTGCATCGGGCGAGCAGGTCACCTCGGGACTGCTGGCGATCGCGCTGCAGGCCATCGGCATTCCGGCCCGCTCCTGGCAGGGCTGGCAGATTCCGATCCAGACCAGCGACGCCCACGCCTCGGCACGCATCACGGGCATCGACGGCAGCCAGATCATTCGCCGTTTCCAGGATTCGAAGGAGGTGGCGGTGATCGCCGGCTTCCAGGGCCTTCATGTGGAGAGCGGCCGCATCACGACTCTGGGGCGCGGCGGCTCGGACACCTCCGCGGTGGCTATTGCGGCTGCTATCCATGCCGATCGGTGCGATATCTATACCGACGTCGATGGCGTCTACACCACCGACCCCCGCGTGGTGCCCAAGGCCAAGCGTCTCGACAAGGTCGCCTTCGAGGAAATGCTGGAGATGGCCTCGCAAGGCGCCAAGGTGCTCCAGGTCCGTTCGGTCGAACTCGGACTCGTGCACAACGTGCCGGTGTTCGTTCGCTCCAGTTTTGACAAGCCGGAAGATATTGATCCGCACGGCACGCCGCCGGGCACGCTGATCTGCAGCGAGGAGGAAATCGTGGAAAGCCAAGTTGTCACCGGGATCGCCTTCTCCAAGGACGAGGCGCAAATCTCCGTCCGCCACATCCAGGACAAGCCGGGCGTCGCCGCTTCGATCTTCGGACCGCTGGCTGAGGCCAACATCAACGTCGACATGATCGTGCAGAACGTCTCTGAGGACGGGCGCTTCACTGACCTGACCTTCACCGTGCCGGCGTCTGACTTCAACCGGGCCAAGGACGTCATTACCAAGTCCAAGGACAAGATCGGTTACGAGCGTCTCGACACCGCAACCGATGTCGCAAAAATCTCTGCGATCGGTGTCGGCATGCGTAGCCATGCAGGCGTCGCGGCGCGCGCCTTCGCGGCGCTGTCCCAACGCAACATCAACATTCGCGCGATCACGACTTCAGAGATCAAGTTCTCGCTCCTGATCGACGCGGCCTACACCGAACTGGCGGTCCGCACGCTGCATACGCTTTACGGCCTGGATCAGGCATAACCCGCACGGAGCCCGCCGTGGACACCAGCATCGCAGAAATGTTGAATGCGTTTCTGCTGGTGTATGCGGGCCTGTTTCCGATTGTGAACCCTGTAGGCGGCGCGCCGATCTTTCTGCGCTTGACCAGCCATGTCGCGGCAGCCGATCGGCCCGCGCTGGCGGGAGCCGTTGCCATCAACAGCTTCATGCTGCTACTGGGGTCGTTGTTCATCGGCTCGCACGTCCTGGTATTCTTCGGCCTCACACTCCCTGTTGTGCGCGTCGCGGGCGGCATGGTCGTCGCCGCGGTTGGCTGGAAGCTTCTTCAAGCAGGCGACGAAGGCGTGGACCGAAGCGATGCCGACAAGCACGGCAGCACCGTGGATGCTTTCTATCCCCTCACCATGCCGCTCACAGTGGGGCCCGGCTCGATCTCGGTCGCGCTCACGCTTGGCAGCCAGCGCCCGTCCACCGCCACGGGCATCACCCAGCTTGCCATGATCGGCGGTGGAGCCGTGGCGGGTCTTCTCGCCATCGCCGCGACCATCTACGTCTGTTACCGCTTCGCGGGAAGTCTCGTTGCTGTCCTTGGCGAGCGCGGGACCAATGTGCTGATGCGTCTGTCCGCCTTCATCCTGTTCTGCATCGGCATCCAGATCATCTGGAGCGGGCTCAGGACACTTATTCCGGTCGGCTGAGAGAAAAATTTTCTCGACCATTTCCATCATGGGAATCGAAGTGGCAGGCGTTTTGCTTGGCAAAATCAGCCTCAATTCGCTATAGCCTCAATCGGGTTTTGAGGGTTGCGGCTTGCCGTGTTCCGGATCGGATGCATCCCCGCCAAATGAAGACCTTTTCGCTCGATCACGCCAGAAAGGCGAGGTTTTATAATCGGTTAGACGTTTCCTCGACCCTTGTGGAGGGACATGTCGCAAGCTGAGGATGGACGGATGCGCAGCGCGCTGGGAGGCCCCCGCGTCCTGTTGAGACGGCTGCGCGAAGTGATGGCCGAGCCGGTCAGCGCGCAGGAACGTCTGGACAAGATCGTGGTGCTGATCGCCGCCAACATGGTGGCTGAGGTTTGTTCGACCTACGTGCTGCGTGTCGACAACACGCTTGAGCTCTATGCGACCGAAGGTCTGAACCGCGACGCGGTTCACCAAACCGTTCTGAGCGCGCACGAAGGTCTCGTCGGTCTGGTGGCGAGCGAAGCGCAACCGCTCAACCTTTCCGATGCGCAGACCCACCCGGCGTTTTCGTACCGCCCGGAGACGGGCGAAGAGATTTACCACTCCTTCCTTGGCGTGCCGGTTCTGCGCGCCGGTAACACACTCGGGGTGCTGGTGGTGCAGAACCGCGCGCACCGCACCTATGTGGAAGAGGAAGTCGAGGCGCTGCAGACCACGGCGATGGTGTTGGCGGAAATGATCGCCTCGGGCGAACTTTCCGCGCTGGCGCCGCCCGGCGCCGAGCCGGCCGCCCGCACCGCGCTGCACAAATCCGGCAGCATCCTCTCCGATGGCATCGCGCTCGGCCATGTGGTGTTGCATGAGCCCCGCGTTGTCATCACTAACTACATCGCCGAGGACGTTCCGAACGAACTGAAGCGAATCGACACGGCGATCACCAGGTTACGCGCCGACCTCGACCGCCTGATCGAGCGCGGCGATTTCGCCGACACCGGCGATCACCGCGACGTTCTCGAAGCCTATCGCATGTTCGCCAACGACCAGGGCTGGAAGCACAAGCTTCAGGAAGCCGTGGCCACCGGCCTCACCGCGGAGGCTGCCGTCGAGCGCGTGCAATCGGACACCCGTGCGCGGATGCTGCGTTCGACCGATCCCTATCTGCGCGACCGGCTGCACGATCTGGAAGACCTCGGCCATCGCCTGATGCGCCAGCTCGTGGGCCGCGACCATGCGCCAACGCGCGAACAGTTGCCGGACAATGCCGTCCTGATCGCCCGATCGATGGGCCCTGCGGCGCTGCTGGACTACGACCGCACCAAGCTGCGCGGTCTCGTGCTTGAGGAAGGCACCGCCAATTCGCACGTATCAATCGTTGCCCGCGCGCTTGGGATTCCGGCTATCGGCGAAGTCGCCAACGCGCCGGGCATCGCCGATCCGGGCGATGCGATCATTGTCGATGGCACCTCCGGCTCGATCTATGTCCGCCCATCGCACGAGGTTCAGTCGGCCTATGCCGAGCGCGTCCGCTTCCGGGCGCGGCGTCAGGAACAGTACCGCGAGCTTCGGGCGAAGCCGACCGTCACCAAAGACGGCCAGCCGATTGATCTGATGATCAACGCGGGCCTTGCAATTGATCTGCCTCATATCGAGGACGCAGGCGCAGCCGGCATTGGGCTGTTCCGCACCGAGCTGCAGTTCATGGTGAGTCCCAGTCTGCCGCGGACCAGCGAACAGCTCGCGCTTTATCGCACCGTTCTCGATGTGGCAGGCGACAAGCCGGTAATCTTCCGTACGCTCGATATCGGCGGCGACAAAGCGCTGCCCTATATGGACACGATCGTGGAAGAAAACCCGGCACTGGGCTGGCGCGCCATCCGCCTTGGCCTTGATCGTCCGGGCCTTCTGCGCGGGCAGATCCGCGCACTGCTGCGCGCGGCCTCGGGGCGGTCGCTGCGGATCATGTTTCCGATGGTGTCCGAGGTCGCCGAGTTCGATCAGGCCAAGGTCATGGTCGAGCGTGAACTGACTTACCTGCGCCAGCACGGTCACACGCTGCCTGAGCGGATCGACGTTGGTTCGATGGTCGAGGTGCCTGCGCTACTCTATCAGCTTGACGATCTGTTCGACCGCGTGGATTTCGTCTCGGTCGGATCGAACGATTTGTTCCAGTTCCTGTTCGCAGTCGATCGCGGCAATGCGCGTGTCACCGACCGGTTCGACCCGATGTCAGCGCCGATCCTGCGCGCACTTCACGACATCATCCGCAAGGCCAAGGCCGCGAAGAAATCCGCGTCATTGTGCGGCGAGATGGCATCGCAGCCGCTCGGCGCGATGGCTCTGATCGGACTCGGCTATCGCTCGATGTCGGTCTCGGCCTCGGCGCACGGGCCGGTCAAAGCGCTGATCCTTGATCTTGACGCTCAAAAGCTCGAAGGGCAGATGATACAATGGCTCGATGCGCCGTGCGGCTCGGTGTCGATTCGCCAGAAGCTCAAGGATTTCGCCGAAGCGGAAGGTCTGCCGCTCTAGAGTCTTTCGAATCGGGATTCGAGGGACACGAGAAAAATCCGATTCTGGTATGCCTCTGATCCGAAAATCTGCAAGGAGAGGAGAGTGCCGCAAAGTGATGCGGATTTGCGCCTCCCACTCACAGCATTCTGCGCTATCTTCGATATTGAGACGATTTCATGCTTCCTGATGCCAAACTCGATATTCTGCTCGCACGCCATGCCGCGCTGGAGGCGGAGCTTCTTGGAAAGGTCAACGCCGAGACCTATGTCCGTGCTACGCGCGAGCTTGCCGAACTGACGCCGATCGTCGAGGCGGTGAAGGCCTATCGCGCAGGCGACTCGGAGGTGCGCGACCTTGATTCGATGATCGCCGACCCCGCCACAGATCCCGACATGCGGGAGATGGCGGAAAGCGAACGTCCTTCGCTGCTGGCCCGGCAGGCCGATCTTGCGCAGCGCATTCGTGTTGCGCTGCTGCCGAAGGATGCGATGGACGAGCGCAACGTTGTGCTCGAAATCCGCGCCGGCACCGGAGGCGACGAAGCCTCGCTGTTCGCCGGAGACCTGTTCCGCATGTATGAGCGGTTCGCCGCGCTTCAGGGCTGGAAGGTGGAGGTGATTTCCGCGAGCGAGGGCACCGCCGGCGGCTACAAGGAAGTCGTCGCCGAGGTGCAAGGCCGCGGCGCCTACGCCCGCCTGAAATTCGAATCCGGCGTTCATCGCGTCCAGCGCGTCCCGGACACGGAGGCGTCGGGGCGGATTCACACCTCCGCCGCGACAGTCGCCGTCCTTCCTGAAGCCCAGGACGTCGATATCGACGTCAAGGACACCGACCTTCGAATCGAAACCATGCGCGCGCAAGGTGCGGGTGGCCAGCACGTCAACAAGACAGAATCCGCGATTCGCATCACCCACATTCCAACCGGCATCGTGGTCAACATGCAGGACAGCCGCTCGCAACATAAGAATCGCGCCTCGGCCATGAACATCCTGCGCTCGCGGATCTATGACGCGGAACGCCAGCGCGTCGACGCGGAACGCTCCGCCGACCGACGCGGACAGGTCGGTTCTGGCGACCGGTCCGAGCGCATCCGCACCTACAATTTTCCGCAAGGCCGCGTTACCGATCACCGCATCAATCTGACGCTCTACAAATTGCCGCAGGTCATCTCAGGCGAAGCCCTTGGCGAACTGGTCGATGCCCTGACAACGGAACATCAGGCCGCACAGCTTGCGGCCGAGAGTTCGGCGGCGTGACGCTGACCGGCCACACCGTTGAGCAGGCACGGCGTGCCGTCAGCGCCGAATTGAACGCGGCCAACATCGAAACGCCAGATCTCGATGCGCGAACTCTTCTTGGCGGCATCCTGAAACTTGATCTCACCGGACTTATGACAGCGTACGAGCGCGAGCTGAATGACGGCGAGGCGGCCGAACTTGCGAACGTCGTGCAACGCCGAATATCGGGCGAGCCGGTCGCCCGTATTCTCGGCTGCAAGGAATTCTGGGGACTTCCGCTGGCATTGTCGCCGGCGACGCTGGTGCCGCGCCCCGATACCGAAACTGCCGTGGAGGCCGCGCTTACGGCATTGAAACGCAACAACCGCAGCGACGATCGTCTGCGCATCGCCGATCTCGGCACTGGCACCGGCGCGATCCTGCTCGCTCTTCTGTCTGAACTTCCGAACGCGGAAGGCATCGGCACGGATATCAATCCTGATGCGCTCGCAACCGCGCAACGCAATGCGCAGAGTCTGGGACTGGGCGCCCGCGCCGCATTCGTTCAAAGCGATTACGCAGCCGCCTTGGATGGTCCATTCGATCTGATCATTTCAAATCCCCCTTACATCGCATCCGGTGACATTGATGGTCTGGCGCTTGAAGTGCGCGCTCACGATCCCCACGTTGCTTTAGACGGCGGGGTGGACGGACTGGACGCTTACCGCGCGATCGTCCCGCAAGCCCGGCAGCTTTTGAAGGCTAACGGCATTCTGGTTGTGGAAATCGGGCAGGGCCAGGAAGTGGATGTCGCCCGGATCATGGCGGCGGCGGGGCTGGAATCCGACGGTTTGGCGATCCCCGATATTAACGGTATCGGCCGGGTGTTAACCGCAAGAAATCCTTGATTTTAAGGCCTTTCAGCCTTGCAAAAAAATCGCTTGGATATTCGCGCGGGAAAGATTAGGTTCCGATCAAACATCGGTAAGGCCACGGGTTCCGGCAGACGGAGAGGCCAGCGTTCTCAAACGAGAACCGCCGAGCAACAGGTTCCAAAAACGGATTGCGTTGAGCGCGAAGGACCAGAGCCGCGCTGCTCACATCCAGCAAACGAAAGCTGATCTACGCTCGCGCATTCAACGGTACATCGCTTGAAACGATAACTCGCTTGAAGCGGGCGGAGCTTGAAACCACAAGCTCACTGAGCAACCACCGCAGCAAAAGTTGCGGCTATTGGGGAACGCGTGTTGCAGAACACGGCGAACGGTACGTTCGAATTTACGCAGAACAGCGTCAGCTGTGCGTTGGCACGGCACAATTCCATTTTAGATCAAACCATCCAAGGATCGGTAGAAGGCACGACATGAGGAACGGTCAGAACAACAACAAGCGCATGCGCGGTCGTAGCAACAATAACAATCACAATAATAACCGGCGCAACCAGAACCCGATGACCCGGGTGTTCGACTCCAACGGCCCGGATATCAAGATTCGCGGCACCGCTTCTCATATCGCCGAGAAATACGTCCAGCTCGCGCGCGACGCCCGTGGCTCCGGCGATCCGGTCGCCGCCGAGAATTACTACCAGCACGCCGAGCATTATTTCCGGCTAATTGCGACGGCCCAGGAGCAGTTCCGGCAAAATCAGCAGCCGCCGCGCGAAAACGAGATCTCCGATGACGACGGCGGTGATGAGGACGGCTATTCGAACTTCGGCGCCGAGCCGGGCTTCGTGCCGCAGCCGCAGTCGGCCCAGTACTCCCAGCCGCGCGAGCAATCCGCGCCGTATCCGCAGCGTGTGGAGCAGCCGCAGCCGCGTGAATATCGCGAACCCCGCGACAATGCTCGCCAGCCGCAACCACAATCCTCGGACAACGGATCGGTCGACCGTCTGCCGTCCTTTATTACGGGCGGTGCGCAGGCAGCGCCGGCGGGCGGCCTTGAGACGAACGGCAACGGCGGTCCGCAAGGTGATCGCTTCCCGCATCGTCGTCGCCGGCCACGCGGTCCGCGTCCGGAAGGCCAGATCGCGGCAGCTCAGCCCGACATCACGGGCGAGGATGTCGGCACCAGCGAGTAGCGCCTAGCGAAGCCGATCCCGTCGCGACGGAGTCGGCACAAACACCGGCTCAATTCTCGGAATCAAACGCTTCCGTTCGCGCTTTGCGGGTATCGCGCGGTAAACCTGTTTCGTCGCCTCGACCAGCAAGACACCGGGAAACGGCGACGACAGCGCGGAGCCGACCCGCTCCCACGCAGCGGCCGATTGCAACAGCCAGCCGTTGTCGATCGGTGGGATGAACAACGCCTCGCCCCAGCCGACCGGGGTGAACCAGGTCTGCCGAAGCAACTGTGTGATCTGGGAGCGCGAATAGGGGCGCCCGTGACCGAACGGTGTGGTGTCGGTGCGCGTCCACACGCCGCGCCGGTTGGGGACGATGGCCAGCATTCGTCCTGATGGCGCGAGCACGCGCCAGACTTCACGCAACAAATTCTCCGGGTCGTCGGACATCTCCAGCGCATGAACCAGCAGGACGCGGTCGACCGAAGCATCCGGCAGCGGCAGCGAGAATTCGTCAACCAGCGTTGCGAGCGTCGGCTTCGCCGATGGCCACTTCAGTACACCCTGCGCAGCAGGCATGAAGGCGATACATCGCTCGCAATGTTCCCTGAAAATACCGAGATAGGGCGTCGGATAGCCCAGGCCCAGCACCCGCATCCCGTCGGCATGCGGCCAATGCCGCGCGACGCCGCGATTGATCAGGCGGCGCGCGACGATACCGATGCGCTGGGAATAGAAATTGCGAAGGTCGATGACATCGATTGTCATGACGTCTTCCTAACATATATCGCGCGTTGTGGCACAGCAGCGGTTTCAACGCGCCAACCATGAACCCGCGGGTTCTGCGGGTCCGTTAACGCGGGCTTTAACCCCGGGGTTACCGCATGCTAAAGTTAATTATCCAAAGCATCCGGAGTGATCATGACTGCCGAAATCCGCGTTTTCCCCTGCCTGTCCGACAATATCGGCTATCTCGTTCACGATCCGGCAACCAAGGCCACCGCCTCGATCGACGCGCCGGACGCCAAGCCGATCATTGCCGCGCTGGAACGCGGAGGCTGGACGTTGACCGACATTCTGGTCACCCATCATCACGCCGACCACACCGACGGCATTCAAGAATTGAAGAGCAAATATAAATGCCGTGTGACCGCGCCGCGCGAAAACCGCGTTGCGATCCCGCAGGTGGACGTTCACGTCAAGGAAGGCGACACGGTCAAGGTTGGCAATCTCACCGCGCGCGTGTTCGAGACGCCCGGACACACGCTCGATCATATTAGCTATATGTTCGATAGCGATCGCGCATTGTTCTGCGCCGACACGCTGTTCTCGATCGGCTGCGGCCGCGTCATCGAAGGGACCTATCCGATGATGTGGGAGTCACTCTTGAAACTGCGGGCGCTTCCGAACGACACACTGGTGTATTGCGGACACGAATACACCCTTTCGAACATCAATTTTGCGCTCTCGATCGAACCGGAGAACGCTGCGCTGAAGAAGCGAGCAATCGAGGCTCAGAAACAGCGAGCCGAGAGCAAACTGACGATTCCCTCATTACTGCGCGACGAGAAGGAGGCCAATGTCTTCCTGCGCGCCGATGTGCCGTCTGTCGCGGCCTCGCTTGGCATGACCGGAAAAACGCCTGCCGAGGTGTTTGGCGAAATCCGCGAGCGCAAGAACAAGTTCTGATGCAGAGCGCCGACGCGGTCATCGCACAGCTCGGACTCATTCCGCATCCGGAAGGCGGGCATTATCGCGAGACATTTCGCGATGCCCGCGTGCTTGGCGATGGCCGCGCCGCTTCCACGGCGATTTATTTTTTACTTGCGCGCGGCGAGCGTTCGCATTGGCACCGCATCGATGCCGTCGAGGTCTGGCATCATTATGCGGGTAGCCCGCTCGCGCTTCACATCCATGACGGCGATGTGACGCAGACCATCACGTTGGGCTCCGATTTCGCCGCAGGTCACCTGCCGCAAGGAATTGTGCCGCCCCACGCATGGCAAGCCGCGGAAAGTCGCGGCGAGTGGACGCTGGTCGGCTGCACCGTGGCGCCGGGCTTCGATTTCGCGACATTCGAGCTTGCGCCGTCCGGCTGGTCCCCGGTTAAGCCCGTCTGAAGAACGTATCCTTTGCCGCCAATGCTCCGCCGGCGGCGATCAGGAGCGCCGCAAAACCGAGCGTCGATGTCGGCTGAGTGTAGCCGCACAGAATCAGTATCAGTGTCGACAGCAACGGCGTGACATAGGACGCCGCACCGAGCAGGCGGATGTCGCCGCGCTTCATTCCGATGTCCCACGCGAAAAACGCGATGCCGACCGGTCCCACGCCAAGCGCAACGATCGCAAGCCATTGCACCCAACCCCGCGGTGCGACGGTCGCTTCCAACGCCACATGCATCAGCGCCGCCAGCATCGCCGTCACAACGCAGAACCCCGCGACAGCCTCGGTCGGCACCGAAGCGAACCGCCGCGACAACACCGAATAAGCCGCCCACACGAAGGCCGCGCAGAACGCTGCGACAAAGCCGGGTGCATAAGCTCCCTGCAACGCGCCCTGTATATTGCCTCCAAACAGCACGATCGTTCCTGCAAAGCCGAGCAGTGCGCCGACGATATGGTGAGGCCGCAGCCCCATGCCGGGCAGCAACGATGACAGCAACACGATCAGGAGCGGCCAGAGATAATTGAGCAGCCCGGCCTCCGCCGGCGGCGCGAACCGCAGAGCAAGAAAATAAAGCGCGTGATAGCCGAACAGGCCGCCAACACCGACCAACCACACCACGGGTCGCTGCCGCAGCGCGGCCAGTGATCCGGATCGCCGCAACACGGCGATCAGGCCGACGCCGCCACCAATCGCGAACGTCATCGCCAGAAGCTGAAAAGCAGGAATCCTGCCGGTTGCAACCGTCAGCGCGGCCAACAGCGACCACATCAAAAGAGCCGTCAGACCGGTCAGCGTGGCCGCACGCGACGTCATGTCGGTGTCATCAAAACTGGTCGCGAACTCCGATTCTCAGGTCAGATACTGACCGCCGTTGACGGTCAATGTCGAGCCGGTGATGAAGCCGGATTCGTCTGCGGCCAGAAAGACCACGGTTCGTGCGATTTCTTCCGGCTCTCCGAGGCGATTGACCGGAATCTGCGGCAGGATTTTCTGCTCAAGAACGTCCTTTGGCACCGCCTGCACCATCTCGGTGTTGATATAGCCCGGGCAAATTGCGTTTACGGTAATTCCGCCGCGCGCTGTCTCCAGCGCCAGCGCCTTGGTGAATCCGATATCGCCCGCCTTGGAAGCTGAATAGTTGACCTGTCCGAACTGGCCCTTCTGACCGTTGATCGACGAGATGTTGACGATGCGGCCGAACTTGCGGGTTCGCATCCCTTCGATCACCTGCCGGCTCATATTGAACAGCGATCCGAGATTGGTGTTGATGACGGCATTCCATTGATCGAGCGTCATCTTGTGGAACGGAACGTCGCGCGTAATGCCGGCGTTGTTGATCAGGATGTCTACCGGACCGACCTCGGCCTCGACTTTCTTCACACCCTCTGCGCACGATTCGAATGAGGACACGTCCCATTTGTAAACGGAAATGCCGCTCTCCTGCTTGAATTTCGCGGCAGCCTCGTCGTTGCCCGCGTAGTTCGCGGCGACGTTGTATCCTGCCGTCTTCAGAGCTCTGCTAATCGCGGCGCCAATGCCTCGCGTTCCGCCTGTCACCAATGCCGTACGCGTCATTTCCGTCTCCACCCTCATCGCTTCTTATTCAACTCACTTAACGAGTCATGGGCGAGACCTGCAAGAAAAAATGCCCGGCGAGATCGCCGGGCATTTTAAAATACGTTGGTATGTTGCGAAGCAGCGAGATTATCGCTCGACACACATCGCGATGCCCATGCCGCCACCGATACACAGTGTCGCAAGGGCCTTTCTGGCATCGCGCTTTTGCATCTCATACAGCAGCGTGACCAAAACACGTGCACCCGACGCACCGATCGGATGACCGATCGCGATGGCTCCGCCGTTGACGTTGACCTTTGACTTGTCCCAGCCGAGATCCTTGTTCACAGCGCACGCCTGCGCGGCGAAGGCTTCATTGGCCTCGATCAGATCGAGGTCCTCAACCTTCCATCCGGCCTTTTGCAGTGCACGCCGCGAAGCCGGAATCGGCCCGGTGCCCATGATCGCCGGATCAACACCCGCCTGTGCCCAGGACACGATCCGCGCCAGCGGCGTTTTGCCTTCCTTGGCCGCCTGCTTTGCGGTCATCAGCACGACAGCCGCAGCGCCGTCATTGATGCCTGATGCACTGCCGGCCGTGACCGTGCCTTCTTTGTCGAAGGCCGGCTTGAGTTTGGCCATGCCTTCCATGCTTGCGCCATGCCGCGGATACTCGTCGGCATCGACGGTGATATCGCCCTTTCGCGACTTCACGATGAAAGGAATGATCTCGTCCTTGAACCGTCCGGCTTTTTGGGCCGCTTCCGCCTTCTGCTGCGAGTGGACGGCGAACTCGTCCTGATCCTGGCGCGTGATCTGATATTGCTTGGCGACGTTTTCTGCGGTGTTGCCCATGTGGTAACCGTTGAAGGCATCCCACAGACCGTCCTTGATCATGGTGTCGACAAACTCGACACCGCCCATCTTCACGCCAGCGCGCAGATATTGTGCATGCGGCGCCATCGTCATCGATTCCTGACCGCCCGCGACAACAATTTCGGAATCGCCGTTTTTCAGCGCCTGATAACCGAGCGCCACCGAACGAAGACCAGAACCGCAAAGTTGATTCACGCCCCAGGCTGGACTCTCTACCGGAATGCCGGCCTTGATCGAGGCTTGCCGCGCCGGATTTTGTCCCTGCGCCGCAGTCAGGATTTGCCCCATGATCACCTCGGAGATGCGGTCCGGCTCGATGCCGGCACGCTCCAACGCGCCCTTGATAGCCGTAGCGCCCAGTTCGTGCGCCGAAATGTTAGCGAATGCGCCGTTAAATGAGCCGACAGCGGTACGAGCGGCACTGACGATGACGACATCGTCTGACATGGGCATCTCCCTTTTATTCTGAAGCACGAGGCTTGAGTTGGCGGGGCGGCAAGCCCCTTGGCTTGTGACGTTAACTTAATCGTTTCGGGCCAAACGACCAGATGGGATTACCAGACTTTCGTTGTGCCTCCCGTGACTTTGTTCGGTTGCCGAGGGCAGTCCGACTCAACCCTGAGCAGCTTCTGCCAGCGGATTAACCGTGCTGCACAAAACGGTAGCCGAAGGCCGCTGAAAGTGCTTACCTTGTGCATCGCATTGTTTGCCCTGCGAGACTTCCGTCGGTTCCTCTCTTTCCACGTGTGAGTTCATGGCAAAAACTGACCATCCGATTACGATCAAGAAATACGCCAACCGGCGTCTCTACAACACCGGCACCTCGACATATGTCACGCTCGAAGATCTGGCTGGCATGGTCAAAGAGGGCGAGGATTTCCTGGTTTTCGATGCAAAGACAGGAGACGACATCACCCGTTCAGTGCTCGCACAGATCATCTTCGAGCAGGAAAACAAGGCCGGGCAGAACCTGCTGCCGACCACATTCCTTCGCCAGCTGATCCGTTTCTACGGCGACAGCATGCAGATGGTAGTGCCGAAATATCTCGAGCAGTCGATCGATACGCTGACACGCGAACAGGAAAAGTTTCGCAAGCAGCTGACCAACACTTTCAGCGGCACACCGTTCGCTCCGCTGGAAGAGCAGGTTCGCCGTAACATGGAAATGTTCGAACGCACCTTCGCGATGTTCAAACCGTTCTCGCCGACCGGCGTGCGCCAGACCGAAACGGCACCGACCCAAGAGCCGGCCGCGGAGCCTGCCGAGGATGACATCGACGACCTGAAGCGTCAGATGAAGGAAATGCGCGAACAGATCGAGCAACTGTCCAAGCCAAGCGGCGAACAGAGCTGATCGAAATAAAAAATCAGTCGAAATTAAAACCCTGCTTCGAGCGGGGTTTTTTGTTCCCGGTGTTATGCCAGCGCGCGCACCGGCGGCAGTTCGGCGAGCCAGGGTCGGTTTGGCGTCGCAAGACCGATCAGGCGGCCTTGCAGGTAATCGCACCCCCAATCGTGCAGGAGCTGAGCCGCCTCATCATCCTGCACCCATTCGGCGACCGTCTTCAGATCAAGGCGGCGAGCGAGATCGATCATGCTCTGAACGAAAGCGCGATCGTCGGCTGAACGCACGACATTCTGCACGAACGCTCCATCAATTTTCACGATGTCCACGCCGAGCTTTCGCAAGTTGCGGAATGAGGTGTAACCCGCACCGAAATCGTCAATCGCAATACGCGCGCCGAAATTCTTCAGGCGGGTCACAAAGCCGCGCACGTCATCAAGATCGCGGATCGCCACCGTTTCGGTGATTTCGACAATGACGCGTTCGGCGACGCCGGGATGAGCGCGGAACAGCGATTCGATGCCGCTCCACCAATTCGGGTCCATCGTGGTTTCGGGCGAGATATTGAGGCTGAGTTCGATGTGCGGAGAAGCCGTCAATTCGGCAACGACAAGTTCGAGGACGCGGTGATCGACAAGGCGGATCAGACCGAGTTTCTCGGCGACCGGGACGATATCGGGCGCCAGCGAAAGATCCCCCTCGCCGCGGCGCATCCGGACCAGACATTCGTGAAACGCCGGCTGCAGTGTCGACGCGTGAACCACGGGCTCGAACGCGAGCACGATCCTCCGCTCGTTCAAGGCCGTGACGATCTCATCCGTCACGCGGATGTTCACCTGTCGCTGCGTTTCGCGCTCGACATTGGGGCGCCATGCCATGAACGATCCGCGACGGCGGCTTTTCGCAGTATCGAGAGCCTCCTGTGCGCGGCTTGTAACTTCCTCGGTGCTGCGGCCATGTCGAGGCAGGCTGATCGCCCCAATGGAAGCCGTCAGCGAGACCGGTCCGAGTTTTGTCGGAACGACCTCGTCGCGGATGCCCGCCAGAAAGCGTTCGGCGGCGATCTGCATATCGTCCGCCGTACAGTTCTTCAGAACAAGTCCGAACTTGTTGCCAGAGAAGCGGCCCAGCACATCGACGTTGCGCAGCCTTGCACGAATACGGTGGGCGACCTCGGTGATGACTTCGTCGGCCACATCAAAGCCGAACGCTTCGTTCAGTTGCGCAAGATCGTCGATCCCCACCAGCATGAAAGCGAACGGAGAGCGGAAGCGCGACGCCTCCTCCAGCGTCTCGGCGAGCGCCGCGATCAGGTGCGTGCGGTTGAATGCGCCGGTGAGCGGATCATCCTGCGTCAATTTCCGCAACTGCTGTTCGCGGGCGTGGCGTTCCGCGTTCGGCCGTAAAATCCCCCTCGCATGAGAAGGCCGGCCATCGGCTCCCACAAACCAGCAGCCGGTTTCCTCGATCCAGACGAGCGGGCCAGAGGTGCGCGCGCGAAGACCATATTCAATCTGGTAGTGCACGCCGTTGCCCGCGTTCGCCGCGGGCCCATTCATGATGGCATCGCGGCGCACATCGCGCTGAGGCTCGATCATCGTCGCGAAGTCGCTGGCCTTGCCCAGTACATGTTGCGGGATGTCGCGAAACAGTGCTGCGACGTCACCGCTCCAGGACAGGTCGTCATTTACGATGTCCCATGTGAAGGCAACCTGACCGAGACAAGACAGAACGTCGTCCCGCTCGTGCCTTGTCCCGCCGGCGTTCTGCTCCGACGCGGGGTGTATTCCTGCGCTCACGGCTTGCCTTTCAGCGGGGACAGATCGGGTAACGAATCGCCGCCAACATTATCGTTAATTCTCTTTGAGCCTAATGCCCATTCCTAAACATTCTAAGAAAATTGAATCCTAGACATACCGGATATGGAGCGGTGCCATGATCAGGCAGCACGGCACGTGATTTGCGACGGGGAGTTCAATTAGATGTCTCCGTCCCTGTTCGGGACAGAAATGTTACCGGATCGGAACAATGATTTCGGGTATTTCCCAAATTGGGACAGTTGCCGCCGTCGACTGGCCGTTGCCGTCACACGTCGAGGAAGCCGCTCCACGCGCTGCCCCGCGCTCGACCGCAGTGGTGGCGATCGAGCCAGTCGCGATCATTCCCGGCCACACGGTGCGCGTTCGTCCCGATACATCTTTTCTGACTCAGTTGCTGGCGACCGACTCGCACGAACCGCAGACGCGAAAATTTCGGCAAGCCGACCCTGCGATAGGCGCGGCTCAATACGCTGCAGCACCCTCCCCGAGCGCTCCATGGCAACCACAGAGCCCGCGTTACTCGCAAATCGTTTGACCGCCTGACGCGCTTGCCCGGGTCAATCCTTGGACGGCACAATCACGGGGCGAGTGTCGTCCTTCCCAGCTTCAGCCTGCTTTGCGACAGACGGCTGCTCATCGGTGCCGCGCACGATATCGAAAACATTCCATTCCGCGATCGTTCGTGACGGGGCTTGCGGAAGCGAAGGCTCAGGATCCGGAATATTATCGACCTCAGCCTTCGGCGCCTCCGCCTTCACGACGGGTGCCTCAGACGGCTTATCGATCTCCGGCGTGACGATCTCCAGATGCTTTGGCTTAGCGTCCTCATGTTTCGCAGACGCCTCGAACGCGGGAGGCGTTCGCTCGAGCGGCGGGCTGTCGACCGGTGCGGCTTGAGCGGCCTGCGCCTGCACCGCTTCGGCGGCGGCCCGTGCGTCGTCGCGCACCCATTTGCGATAGCGGACGGCCCACATCGACCCGGAGAAAAAGTCGAGCCCGGCCAAAGCCACAAGCAGAAAAAAAGGCGACGTGGCGAACGGCGTAAGCCACAGGAACTCCGCCGTGCTGCCGGCGAAAACCAGCAGCGACAGCAGATGGTCCATCACATATTTTGCACCGGGCCGCGATGAGCGGGCGAATTCGAACAGCATCAAGACGATGCCAAGCGTCACCAGCATGTCGCCGATGCTGATCGTCCAGTCGGCACCCGAAATCAGGCGCAGCGTGATGACGGGCGCGGAAAATGCCACGCCACGCATCAGAAAAACGATGATGTTGTAGATCGCGAAGGGAATGAGCAGGAGCGGAAAACCGATCGTAGGCATCGGCGGACTTTCTGGCGCTAAAACCTGCTTATATCGCCACCCTCAATGGGGCTCCTTTACGGCACGGCGGAACGATCGCGGCGACGGCGCCGCGACGATCCTTAGTCGTCCTTCTTCACCTTCAGAACCTGACGGCCCTTGTACATGCCGGTCTTCAGGTCGAGATGGTGGGGACGGCGCAGTTCGCCAGAGTCCTTGTCTTCGACATAGGTCGGCTTCTTGAGCGCGTCGGCGGAACGGCGCATGCCGCGGCGCGACGGCGATGTTTTTCTGCGGGGAACGGCCATTGGTGTCGTCCTTAAAGGCGAAAGCAGACCCGCCTTCGGGAGCTTTCTTATAATTTCGATTGAGGTCGCGCTTATAGAGGAAGGATGGCCGGGACGCTAGAGCCACAGATAACCAAAAACGCCTAAAAACGCCGATTCCCGCCCCAGCAATCGGAAATCGCTGCAGATTCGGCCCGTGCCACATAGGTGGCAGCCAGCCGCCTCACCCCCGGCCCAGGGCGCCGGGCGCTTCGCGTGACCGGATTTGGTAAAATCGATGCCAAAAGAGCGGCTTGCGAGCGTGACAGCTCCGAAACCGGACGACCAAAGGCGTATTTGGCGCCCTCCTCCGCGCCGAATTGCCCGCCTGGGCCAAGCTCCGCGACGTTTAGATACAGTTCCAAAATCCGCTTCTTGGTCAGCACCAGATCAATCCAGAGCGCGAGCGGGAACTCCAGCCCTTTGCGAATAAAGCTCCGTCCCGGCCACAGGAACAGATTCTTGGCGACCTGCTGGGTGATGGTGGAGCCGCCCCTGCTCACTTCGCCATCCTCGGCATTTTCCAGCACATCGTTCAGCGCCTGCCAGTCGATCCCGTGGTGGCTGCAGAACTTGGCGTCCTCGGCGGCCACCACCGAACGCGGCAGATAGGGCGACATCTCGTCGATATCGACCCAGCTCCGGGTCACCGGTGATCCTGTGAGGAACCGGCCAATCATCAGCGTCGAAATCGGATGGCCGGCCGAATACAGCAGCGTCAGCACATAAGGCAAAAACACGACCACCAAAACGACCAGCAGGATGACACGGAGCAGGCGTCGCATGGGCACTTTAAAATTCCCTGGTGCCGGGCCAAGGGCCCCGCTCTCTCATAGCAGAAGCAACCATGCGATCCGAATCCGGCATTTCCCGGCATTCCTGGAATT
Organism: Xanthobacteraceae bacterium; assembly: GCA_019750915.1. Taxonomy (GTDB): domain Bacteria; phylum Pseudomonadota; class Alphaproteobacteria; order Rhizobiales; family Xanthobacteraceae; genus Afipia. The sequence goes on along the minus strand of JAIENY010000036.1, from coordinate 22,262 downwards.
GACGTAGCCAGCCCCATGAAGGATGGTCCGGCCACATTCTGGAGCTTTCGATGACGACCGCCACCGCGACACCAACTGCTACTCAAGACTTCACCAAACTGCTGGACACCACGGCGACCGAGACCGAGGCGTTGCTCGACAAATTGCTGTCCGAGAAGCCGGAGACGGGCGAAATCCTGCGCCCCCGCCGCCTGATTGAGGCAATGCGCTATTCCAGCCTCAATGGCGGCAAACGGCTGCGCCCCTTCCTGGCTGTGGCAAGCGCCGACGTATTTGGCGTGCCGCGCCAGGGTGCTCTGATGGCAGGCGCCGCGCTCGAATGCATTCACTGTTACTCGCTGATCCATGACGATCTGCCGTCGATGGACAACAGCGACCTGCGGCGCGGCCGCCCGACCTCGCACAAGAAGTTCGACGATGCGACCGCGATTTTGGCCGGCGACTCGCTGCTGACGATCGCTTTCGACATCATAACCCGTGACGAGGTGCATGCCGATCCGATCGTACGCCTGCTCCTTACGCGTGCGCTCGCACGCGCGGCTGGTGTCGGTGGCATGGCAGGCGGGCAGATCATGGACCTCGGCGGCGAAGGCCGCTTCGGTGACAAGGAGCCGCCGGATGTCGCCAAGCTGCAACAGATGAAAACCGGCGCGTTGCTAAAATATGGATGCATTGCCGGCGCCCTTCTTGGTCAGGCCTCGAAGGAGCAATACGCAGCGCTCGATTCCTACGGCCACGCGTTCGGTGAAGCATTCCAGATCGCCGATGACCTGCTGGATGTCGAAGGAGATGCGGCGGCGCTCGGTAAACCGGCGGGGCAGGACGCTGCCGCAGGCAAGACCACTTTCGTCACGCTGCTCGGCATCGACGGCGCCAAGAAGCGGCTGCGGGATCTTTTGACCCAGGCCGACAGTGCCCTTGCACCTTTCGGCGCGAAGGGCGACGTTTTGCGCGCGGCGGCGCGGTTCGTGGCGGAACGGCAAAATTAATCGGGCATGGCGCAGAAAAAAACCGCAGGCGGCGATCAGAAAAGCACAAAGACCGCGGACGATCCCCTCGCCCGTTTCCGGCGAATGCCTAAGGCTCTTCGTATCGTCTATTCGCGCCCGCGGCTTTTCATCTCGCTCGCCGTCGGCTTCTTGAGCCTCTTGTTGTTTCCCCACGATCTGCGTCTCTCGACACGGCTGCTCGCGGGTTGGGACGTTGCGGTCTCACTTTACCTTCTGCTCGCGTTCACGACTGTGTTCCTCGGCGGGGTAACCAATATCCGCCGGATTGCCGCGCTTCAGGATGACGGCCGGTTTTTCATCCTGGCCTTAACCTCGACCGGGGCATTTGCGTCCATCGCCGCGATTGTCATCGAACTCCATCTGTCACAGCGCGCCCCGACGCATCTCATGCTCGCGGCAGCCACCATCATTCTGTCATGGGCCGCAATCCACACGACATTCGCACTCCACTACGCGCACGAGTACTATCGCCACAGCAAAGGCGGCGGCCTGGCTTTTCCGGGCGATGGAAGCGAACCGCCCGATTATTGGGACTTTGTCTATTTTTCGTTCGTGATCGGTATGACGGCACAGGTGTCCGATGTCGGCATCACCGATCGAATCATCCGAAGAACCGCTATCGCGCACGGCGTCGTTTCGTTTATCTTCAACACCGCCCTTCTGGCATTGATGGTGAATATCGCCGCGAGCGCGATCTAAATTCGGAACTGTTGAGCGATGGTTCTTACCTTTCTCGCGTTTCTGCTGCTGCTGACGACGCTCTCGGCATCGCAGGTCCTGGCCCAACGCCTCAGGATGACGCCCGCCATCGTGTTTCTGGTGGTCGGCATTGTGGTGGCCTTCCTCCCCGGCGTTCCGCCGATCGTGCTCAAGCCTGACGCCGTGCTGATGCTGATGCTGCCGCCGCTGATCTATATCGCGGGCGTCTCGATGAGCTGGCGGGAATTCAAGGCCAATCTTCGCCCCATCGCATTGCTGGCCATCGGCTGCGTGATCTTCACGACCTGCGCGGTCGCCGCGGCCGTCCATTATGTTTTGCACTGGCCTTGGGGCGTCGGCTTCGTGCTTGGCGCCATCGTTTCGCCACCGGACGTCGTCGCGCCGCTCGCGATCGCGCGCCGGCTCGGTCTGCCACATCGTATTCTTGTCATCCTGGAGGGTGAAGGCCTCGCCAACGACGCAACCGCCCTCATCCTGTATCGCTTCGCCGTTGCGGCGGTTTCGACCGGCGCGTTTTCCTTTCCGGAGGCGGCGGGTTCGTTCATCGCGATCCTGATCTGCGAAATCACCTATGGCTTTGCTGTCGGCTGGCTCAGCCTGCGTCTGCGGCAATGGTCGCGCGACACCCGCGTCGAAATCTCGTTATCGCTGTTGACACCCTATCTCGCCTTCTGGGTTCCCGAACATCTGGGCGGATCGGGCGTGATCGCAACCGTTGTCTGCGGCCTTTACATGAGCTGGAACGGACCGCTGCGGATTTCGGCCGCAACCCGGCTGCAGGGCGTGTTCTTCTGGGACATTGTCATATGGCTGATCGAAGGCATCCTGTTCCTGGTTGTCGGATTCCAGACCCGCGTCCTGATCGAGAAATCCAAGGAGCTTCCGGTCAACGAAATCCTTGGCGCGATCGTCGTGGTTTCGCTGATCGTCGTGATGGCGAGACTGGTATGGATTTATCCGGCCGCCTATTTGCCGCGGTTGTTGAGCAAGCGGCTGCGTGAACAGGATCCCGCTCCAAACTGGCGCTTTGTCACCATGATCGGCGTTACCGGTATCCGCGGCGTGGTGTCGGTGGCAGTCGCTCTGGCGCTGCCGCTCTCGCTGCCTGACGGCACCGGATTTCCGTATCGCGACCTGATCCTGCTGGTCTCGTTCGGCGTCGTTTTCGTCACGATTGTCGGCCTCGGCCTGTCGCTTCCCACCATTGTCCGCCTGTTGGGATTGCCCGAATACGGCTTGCGCGAGGCACGGCAGGAACGCGAGCATGAGATCGCGGCACGGCGCCAGATTGTCAACGCATCACGCAAAGCGTTGGACAAGATCATCGCTGAACGGGAAGTTCCGGAAAGTCTGGCTCGATTTCTGGAGGCGCGGCATGAGACGCGGTTTCGCGCGCTGCCTGATCCGCCCCCCGTCAACGGTGAGCATACCCCTCCGACCAAGGGCGCGGGCATGGTGCGCGAGATCATCAACATCGAGCGCGCGCTGCTTCACAAACTGCTACGCGACAACAAGATCACCGACGAAACCCGCCGGCGCATCGAGCGCGATCTCGATCTGGAAGAATCTGTCGTCAACAACCGCGAAAAAGCAACGCCGCTCTGAGAGCGGCGTCTGTCGAGTCTTATTCGGCTGCCGTCACTTCGGGCACCTTGTTGCCGGCGCCATAACGCTGATCGATGTAGTCGATCACCAGCGCCTTGAACTCCTGCGCGATGGTCGGGCCGCGCAGCGTACGGAATTTCTGTCCATCAACGAACACAGGAGCCGCCGGCGTCTCGCCAGTGCCCGGCAGCGAAATGCCGATATTGGCATGCTTGGATTCGCCGGGGCCGTTGACGATACAACCCATCACCGCAACGTTGAGCTCCTCGACGCCGGGATAACGGGTCTTCCAGGTCGGCATCTCGTCACGAATGAAAGCCTGAATGTCTCGCGCCAGTTCCTGGAACACGGTCGAGGTGGTGCGGCCGCAGCCTGGGCAAGCAGCAACTAACGGCACGAAGGTGCGGAAGCCCATGGTCTGCAGGATTTCCTGGCCGACCTTCACTTCCAGCGTGCGATCGCCACCCGGCTCCGGCGTAAGTGACACGCGAATGGTGTCGCCGATGCCATCCTGCAGCAGGATGCCGAGCGCCGCAGAGGACGCCACGATGCCTTTCGATCCCATGCCCGCTTCGGTGAGGCCGAGGTGGATGGCGTAGTCGGAACGTCGGGCGAGTTCGCGGTACACTGCGATCAGATCCTGCACGTTCGAGACCTTGGCCGAAAGGATCATCTTGTCCTTCGCCAGGCCGATCTCTTCCGCACGCTTGGCGGAGAGCAGCGCCGACTGCACCATCGCTTCGCGCGTGACCGCGCGTGCGTCGATCGGATTCGGCGTATTTGCATTCTCTTCCATCAGGCGCGTCAGCAATTCCTGATCAAGCGAACCCCAATTGGCGCCGATGCGGATCGCCTTGTTGTTCTTGATCGCGATCTCGACGATATCGGTGAACTGGCTGTCGCGCTTGTTCTTGAAACCGACATTGCCCGGATTGATGCGATACTTAGAAAGAGCCGCGGCGCAGGCGGGATACTCGGCGAGAAGCTTGTGGCCGATGTAGTGGAAGTCACCGATCAGGGGGACGTCGACGCCGAGCTTGTCGAGCTTTTCGCGGATGTGCGGGACAGCGGCTGCCGCCTCCTCGCGGTCGACCGTGATACGCACCATTTCCGAACCGGCCCGCGCCAGCGCAGCCACCTGGGTCACTGTGGATTCGATATCGGCAGTGTCGGTATTGGTCATCGACTGCACGACGATCGGTGCGCCGCCGCCGACTTTGACGTTGCCGACCGTGACCTGAACGGTCTTGTGGCGGCCCTTCGGGCCAGCCTGGATTTCATCAGGGCGGTCGATCAAAATGGCATCGGTCATGGCGTTGAAATATCAGCTTTGTGTGACGCCGGCGTTCGCCAGCTTTCGATATCGTTGTCTATCAGATCAGTCCGGGTTCTGACCAGCCGGGGCAGACGTCAGAAAGCCAGCCATGCGCCCTCTTCGCATTACCGTTAAATGGTGAGAAAAACGGCGTTGCAAAGCTCGGAACGCCAATTTCGGCGCGTCAGGCGGCCTTGCGGCAATGCTCGCACACACCCGTGATCTCCACGACAGAGAGTTTCGGCGCAAAACCGGTTCCCTTGACCACATCGGTCAGGGTTTCGGCCAACGGCAACGCAGGAATTTCCCCGACCGAGCCGCATTTGTCGCAAATCAGAAACGCAACCACAGAGGCGGCGTCATGGTTATGCGCACAGGCAAGAAAGGCGTTTCGGCTCTCGATGCGATGAACCAGGCCATTTTCCATTAGGAATTCGAGTGCCCGGTAAACCGTGATCGGAGCGGGCCGCGGCATGTCCTTGGCCAATTCGTCAATGATTTCATAAGCACCGAGCGGCCGATGGGTGCTCAAAAGCGCCTGAAGCACCTGCCTGCGGATCGGCGTGAATTTCTGCCCGCGCTCTTCGCAACGGCGGACTGCGTGACTCATCGCATCGCTCGCGCAGCGGCCATGGTCATGATTCGGAGTTGGAAAAGCGGGTTTTGTCGACATTTTACACTTTCGGCGCGGCTGGCTTTTTTGCGCAAAAAATCAAATTTTGTCAGATATTTACAAGGCAACCCGCATTTCGTTTCACCTTTGGGCTATTGCACTGCAGCATCCAACTCATAGCTGAATGTACGGGTACCGCAACGCTGCGGTCACGTGGACAATATAACACTCGTCTGGACCAGAGAAAGCGGGCCCCGCCTTGGCAACGAACCTCAAATCCTACCTCGACAGTCTGGCTCCGTGGTCCGTCGGTGGAACCCATAAAACCCAACCGACCGCGAAAAAGATCAATCTTGCCCTTCAAGGGGGCGGCTCCCATGGCGCTTTTACATGGGGGGTGCTGGACCAGTTGCTTGCTGACGGACGGCTTGAGATCACGGGCATTTCCGGCGCCTCGGCCGGAGCCGTCAACGCTGTGATGCTGGCCGACGGTCTGGCGCGCGGCGGTGTCGAGGAGGCCCGCAAGCGGCTGCGCGATTTCTGGCGCGCGGCGAGCGCCGGAGGCGACCTGCCGCCGGTCCAGCGTGCAATTTCCGACCGGTTGTTTTCGATGATGCCGATGGCGTCGGCACCGATGCGAAACTGGTTCGAGGCCATGTCGCATTATTTCTCGCCCTACGAACTGAATCCGCTGAACATCAATCCGTTGAGCGATCTCATCGCCCGTTTCGTGGACTTCGACGCGATCCGGCAAACGGATCTGGCGGTTTATATTTCGGCGACGAACGTCCACACCGGCCGCCTTCGCGTTTTTGCTTCCGACAAGATCAACGCCAATGTGGTGATGGCGTCGGCAGCGCTGCCTTATCTGTTCCAGGCCGTCGAGATCGAAGGCGTGCCTTATTGGGACGGCGGCTACATGGGAAACCCCGTGATTTTCCCGTTTTTGCAAACCACAGAAGCCGAGGACGTGCTGGTTGTGCAGATCAATCCGGTTTCGCAGGAGACGACGCCGCGCAGCGCACCGGAGATTCTCAAACGGCTCAATGAAATCACTTTCAACTCGGCGTTGATTTCCGAATTGCGAACGATGGATTTTGTCAATCAGTTGATCGACGACGGACGACTGCCGCGCGGCATGGGCAAGAACCAATACCGCCGCCTGAACATCCATCGCATTGAACTTGGCGAACTCGGCGCGAGCCTCTCCGGATCAAGCAAGCTCAAGACCGACTTCGATTTCTTCGAGCAATTGCGCGACGAGGGCATCCGCGCCGCGAGCGTGTTTCTCGACACCCATTTCGACGACATCGGCAAGCAAAGTTCGATCAATCTGGCAGCCGAATCCGGCGTCGAATGGGCCTGATCCCGTAGGTGAAAGCGGGGGGAAAACCCCGCTTTTCCGGGCGTTCTGCTGTGATCGCAGGACGAAAATTTGGTAGCGTGCGCGACCATGACCATGCACACGCCAAACCCGCCATCGCCTGAATCCGTGCCCGCCGAACATGACACGAGCGGCCGCGTCACGCCGATGATGGAACAGTATCTCGAAATCAAGGCCGCCAATCCCGGGCTGCTGCTGTTCTACCGGATGGGTGACTTCTACGAACTGTTCTTTAACGATGCGGAGATCGCCTCGCGCGCGCTCGGCATCATGTTGACCAAGCGCGGCAAGCATCTGGGACAGGATATCCCGATGTGCGGCGTGCCGGTGGAACGCTCCGACGATTACCTGCACCGCCTGATCGCACTCGGCCATCGGGTCGCGGTGTGCGAGCAGATGGAGGATCCGGCTGAAGCCAGGAAGCGCGGCAGCAAAAGCGTGGTCCGGCGCGACGTCGTGCGCCTCGTGACGCCCGGCACACTCACCGAAGACACGCTGCTCGACGCCAAGGCCAACAATTATCTGATGGCGATCGCCCGCGCGCGCGGATCGAATGGCGAGGATCGTCTCGGTCTCGCCTGGATCGACATCTCGACATCCGAATTCGTCGTCACCGAATGTACCACGCTTGAGCTTTCAGCGACGCTGGCGCGGATCAATCCGAACGAGATCATCCTCCCGGACGCACTGTTCAACGACCCGGAGACGGGCCCCGCGCTGCGCGAGCAACATTCCGTCACGCCGCTGACCCGCGATGTGTTCGACAGCGCAACCGCCGAACGCCGGCTGTGCGATTATTTCGCCGTCGCCACTATGGACGGGCTGGCGACGTTGTCGCGACTCGAGGCAACCGCCGCCGCCGCCGCAATCACCTATGTCGATCGCACACAGGTCGGCAAACGCCCGCCCCTGTCGCCGCCCGCGCGCGAACTTGCCGGGTCTACGATGGCGATCGATCCGGCGACGCGCGCCAATCTCGAACTCACCCGCACATTATCTGGCGAGCGCCGCGGTTCGCTGCTCGACGCCATCGACTGCACCCAGACCGCGGCAGGGTCGCGCCTCCTTGGACAACGTCTTGCAACGCCGCTCACCGATATCGCGGCCATCAACCGACGGCACGATGCGATCGAGGCCTTCGTCGCCGATACCGATGCTGCGCAGGATCTCCGGGATATCCTGCGCAGCGCACCCGACATGTCGCGGGCGCTGGCACGCCTTTCTCTGGGGCGTGGCGGCCCGCGCGACCTTGCAGGGTTGCGTGACGGCGTCCTCGCCGCCGATGGCGCATTGGCCCGGCTATCGCAAATGGCCGACCCGCCGCTGGACATCCAGGCCGCGATGCTCGCCCTGAAACAGCCCTCGCGCGATTTCGCGCAGGAACTGACCCGTGCACTTGGCGAGCAGCTTCCGCTGCAAAAACGCGACGGCGGTTTTGTTCGCGAACGCTATGATGCCGCGCTGGATGAAACACGTTCGCTGCGCGACGCATCACGCCTTGTGGTCGCCTCGATGCAGGCGCGTTATGCTGACGACACCGGAATCAAGGGCCTCAAAATCCGGCACAACAACGTGCTGGGCTATTTCGTGGAAGTCACCGCGCAGCACGGCGACAAGCTGATGACCGCGCCCTTGAACGCGACCTTCATCCATCGCCAGACGCTTGCGGGGCAAGTGCGATTCTCCACCACCGAGCTTGGCGAAATCGAAGCGCGCATCGCCAGCGCGGGCGATCGCTCCCTCGGCCTCGAGCTCGATATTTTCGAGCGGCTCTGCTCCCAGGCGATCGCAATCGGCGACGATCTGCGCGCCGCCGCACATGCGTTTGCGGTGCTGGATGTGGCAACCGCGCTGGCGAGGCTTGCCATCGATGAAAACTACGTGCGGCCGGACGTCGATGACTCGCTGTCGTTTGCAATCGAGGGCGGCCGGCATCCGGTGGTCGAACGCGCGCTGAAGCGTGACGGCCAACAGTTCATCGCTAATTCCTGCGATCTGTCGCCCGCCCCCAGCCAACCGTCAGGGCAGATCTGGATCATCACGGGCCCGAACATGGCCGGCAAGTCCACGTTCCTGCGCCAGAACGCGCTGATCGCTCTGCTCGCCCAGATCGGCAGCTTCGTTCCTGCAAGGCGCGCTCGGATCGGCGTGATCGACCGGCTGTTCTCCCGCGTCGGCGCTGCCGACGATCTGGCGCGTGGCCGCTCCACCTTCATGGTCGAGATGGTGGAGACGGCGGCGATCCTCAATCAGGCTGGCGAACGCGCGCTCGTCATTCTGGACGAGATCGGCCGCGGCACGGCGACCTTTGACGGCCTTTCCATCGCGTGGGCCTCGATCGAGCATCTGCATAACACCAACAAATGCCGCGCGCTGTTCGCGACCCATTATCACGAACTGACAGCGCTGGCTGCGAAACTGCCGCGGCTGTTCAACGCCACGGTGCGGGTGAAGGAGTGGCAGGGCGACGTCGTGTTCCTGCACGAGGTTCTGCCGGGCGCGGCGGACCGATCCTACGGCATTCAGGTCGCCAAGCTGGCCGGGTTGCCCGCAGCCGTGATCGGCCGCGCCAAGAGCGTGCTCGCCAAACTCGAGGCGCAAGATCGCGGCGCGACCACCCAGGCGCTGATCGACGACCTGCCGTTGTTCGCAGTCACCGCCCGCGCACAGGACGTCGAGCCCCAGGCACCGGACCAAGCCGATCAACTGGTCGCAGCAGTCAAGGCCCTGCATCCCGACGAAATGTCGCCGCGTGAGGCGCTCGATGCGCTCTATGCGCTGAAAGCCCGGCTGCCGAAAAGCGGATGACAGCGATTTTTGTCGTCAACGCAGGCGCGTCCGATATAAATATAGCTCTTATTTCTCAAAGCGTTATCGTTGACATTTGGCGGCGTAAGCTTGCACCGTAGATGCGGCGAAGGAACATCCCTAGCGTGGCGTCGTGGAATGCAATCAAGTTTCCGACACGCCATTAGCAACTGTGATTTTTATGCCGACTGCCGCTCAGACCCTCGCCAACACCGCCAGCGATAAAAACGATGCCGTGCTCGGCTTCGACACTGAAAAAGTCTCTGGCGACATCGCCGCGCTTGCCGAAAAACATGCCGGCAATAACGATGCGTTCCGCTCCGCGATGGCGCATTTGCTCAAAGCCGAACTTGGGCTCGCGCGCGACGTCGCTCAAGCCCAGCTGCTGAAGGACCGACACGGCCGCCGTTGCGCCGAGAAACTCTGTACGGTGCACGACGAGATCGTGCGTGTGTTATTCGCTGCCGCAGTCACACACCTTTATCATTCGCACACGCCCTCGGATTCCGAGCGCATGGCGATCGTCGCCACCGGCGGTTATGGCCGTGGACTGATGGCGCCGGAATCCGACATCGATCTGTTGATCATCCTGCCTTACAAGCAGACTGCCTGGGGTGAGCAGGTCGCCGAAGTCGTGCTGTATTGCCTCTGGGGCATGGGGTTGAAGGTCGGTCACGCGACGCGCTCGATCGACGAATGCATCCGGCAGGCTCGCGCCGACATGACCATTCGCACCGCCGTCCTCGAGACACGTTTTCTCACGGGTGACAAGGCGCTTTGCGACGATCTCATCAAGCGGTTCGACGCCGAGGTCGTGCAAGGCACCTCCGCGGAATTCGTTACCGCCAAGCTGGCAGAGCGCGAGGAGCGGCTACGCCGCGCGGGACAATCGCGTTATCTGGTTGAGCCCAACGTCAAGGACGGCAAGGGCGGGCTGCGCGATCTTCATACGCTGTTCTGGATCGCGAAATACGTCTATCGCGTCCACGATACCAACGAACTGGTCAAACGCGGTGTGTTCGACGCCGCCGAATATCGCACCTTTCGCCGCTGCGAGGATTTTCTCTGGTCGGTCCGTTGCAACATTCACTTTTATACGAACCGCGCCGAAGAGCGTCTGTCGTTCGACATCCAGCGCGAGATCGCCAAGCGGCTTGGATACACGTCGCATCCCGGCATGCAGGACGTCGAGCGCTTCATGAAGCACTACTTCCTGATCGCCAAGGATGTCGGCGATCTCACCGCGATCCTGTGCGCCCGGCTGGAAGAACAGGAAGACAAGCCCGCACCGGTTCTCAATCGCCTGATGGCGAAGCTGCGCCCCGCACGCAAGCACGGCCGCATCGCCGGGACCGAGGACTTCATCGTCGACAACGCGCGCATCAATCTGGCGACGCCGAACGTCTTCAAGAACGATCCGATCAACCTGATCCGCATCTTCCGTCTGGCCCAGAAGAACAACCTCGCGTTCCATCCCGATGCGATGCGCGCCGCGACCCGCTCGCTGAACCTGATCACACCGCAGTTGCGCGACGATCCCGAGGCGAACAAGCTGTTTCTGGAGATTCTCACCTCTCAGGACGCCGAGACGGTGCTTCGGCGCATGAACGAGACCGGCGTGCTCGGACAGTTCATCCGCACGTTCGGGCGAATTGTCTCGATGATGCAGTTCAACATGTATCATCACTACACGGTGGACGAGCACCTGATCCGGTGCGTGGGTATCCTTCAAGAGATCGAGCGCGGCGGCAACGAGGAACTCGCCTTCGCGCATGAGCTGATGAAGAAGATCCGCCCCGAGCATCGCGCGGCGATCTACATCACGGTGTTCCTGCACGATATCGCCAAGGGAAGGCCTGAAGATCACTCGATCGCCGGCGCGAAAGTCGCAAGACGGCTTTGCCCCCGGCTTGGATTCAGCGCCGCGGATACCGAGTTGGTTGCCTGGCTGATCCAGGAGCATCTGACGATGTCCACCATCGCGCAGTCGCGCGACCTCTCCGATCGCAGGACGATCGAGACTTTCGCCGCCATCGTGCAGTCGGTCGAACAGATGAAGCTGCTCACCATCCTGACAACCGCCGACATTCGCGGCGTCGGTCCCGGCGTGTGGAACGGTTGGAAGGCGCAGCTTTTGCGCACGCTGTATTACGAGACCGAGCCGGTTCTGACCGGCGGTTTTTCAGAGATCAATCGCGGGCGCCGTGTCGATGCCGCCCAAGGCGAGTTTCGCGCCAACTTCACAGAGTGGCCGGAGGACGAGGTCGATGCCTACATCCAGCGGCATTATCCCGCCTACTGGCTCAAGGTCGAACTGCCGCGCAAGATTCGCCACGCCCGTTTCATCAGGACCGCGGGCGAGAACGGGGACAAACTGTCGATCAATGTCGGATTCGACGAGGCGCGCGGCGTCACCGAGCTGACGATCCTTGCGCCTGACCACCCCTGGCTGCTGTCGATCATCGCCGGGGCGTGTGCTGCAGCCAACGCCAACATCGTCGATGCCCAGATCTACACGACGACCGACGGCCTGGCGCTCGATACGATTTCGATTTCGCGCGAGTATGATCTGGACGACGACGAGGCACGCCGCGCCACACGGATCGGGGAGATGATCGAACAGGTTCTCGAAGGCAAGGTGCGGCTGCCGGAAGTCATGGCGCGCCGTTCGGCGACCAAGTCGAAGGTCCGGGCCTTCGTGGTCGAGCCGGAGGTTGCCATCAACAATCAATGGTCGGAATTCTACACCGTGATCGAGGTCTCTGGTCTCGACCGGCCCGGCCTGCTTTATCAGCTCACCACCGCGATCTCGAAACTCAGCCTGAACATCGGCTCGGCACACATCGCAACTTTCGGCGAACGGGCTCGCGACGTGTTCTATGTGACCGACCTGATGGGCGCACAGATCACCGCACCGACACGGCAAGCCGCCATCAAACGCGCGCTGGTACATCTGCTTGCCAGTGACGAGGGCGCAAGCAAGCCGGCAGCCTGATCGCTTAACCCGCGTTAACGCCTCAGTAACCTGCCTTTAAACCGCCACCGCTAACCTGCAGCCTTCGAGGGGGCGGGCCGGGCGTAGCGTATGGCGGGACGGAAAAAGACAGGCGGACGCCGCGAACCGAAGTTCGACGTCGAGGCGTCCCTCGACAGTCTGCGCTTGAGTCGCCAGGATCGGGTCGGAGGCTACTCCGGCGCGCGTGACGCGGATGAAAAACCCGTACGGCGCGCCAACCGACGTGACGAGGACATCGACGAGGACGAGCCTCGCGAGCGCAGGCCTCGCAGGCCCCGCGCCCGGGCCAGGCGGGAACCGAAACAATCGCGATCCGGCGACCGCAGCGGCTTTGGCCGAATCCTGTATTGGGGACTCGTGCTCAGCCTTTGGCTGGTGATCGCTGGAATCGGCGGCGTCATCTGGGTCGGCGCGCATCTGCCGCCGATTCAATCTCTTGAGATTCCGAAGCGGCCACCGACCATCGAGATCGCCGGAAGCGACGGCAGCATCATCGCAACGCGCGGCGACATGCCCGGCGCAAATGTTTCGCTGAAGGATCTGCCGCCCTATCTGCCTAACGCCTTTGTCGCGATTGAGGATCGCCGGTTCTATTCGCATTTCGGAATCGATCCGATCGGCATCATGCGTGCCGCGGTCACCAACCTTCTCCACAGGGGGGTCTCGCAAGGCGGCTCGACCCTGACACAGCAACTGGCGAAGAACCTGTTTCTGACACAAGAGCGCACGCTGCAGCGAAAATTGCAGGAGGCCGAGCTCGCGCTCTGGCTGGAGCGCAAATACACCAAGAAGGAAATTCTCGAGCTTTACGTGAACCGCGTCTATTTCGGTTCCGGCGCCTATGGCGTCGAAGCGGCCGCACAGAAATATTTCGGCAAGCCGGCCAAGAACGTCACCATCGCCGAGGCCGCAATGCTGGCAGGCTTGGTGAAATCTCCTTCACGCCTTGCGCCCAACCGCAATCCGGAAGGCGCGCAAAGCCGCGCCGCGGTCGTGCTGGCCGCGATGCTCGACTCCAAGTTCATCACCGCGGCACAGGAGAAAACCGCGCTCGCAAGTCCGGCCAAAGCCGTGCAGGCGGTGGGCGCCGGAACCATCAATTATGTCGCGGACTGGATCAGCGAGGTGCTCGACGATCTGATCGGCCAGGTCGATCAGAACATCCTGGTCGAGACCACCATTGATCCGAAGCTGCAAAGCGTCGCGGAAACCGCCGTGATCGACGAACTCGCGGCAAAAAGCGTGAAATACAACGTCTCGCAGGGCGCCCTTGTCGCGATGAGCCCGAACGGGGCGGTCCGCGCCATGGTCGGCGGCCGCAACTACGGCGAAAGCCAGTTCAACCGCGCCGTGACCGCGAAACGCCAGCCCGGCTCCTCGTTCAAGCCGTTTGTTTATCTCACCGCGCTTGAAGCCGGTCTGACGCCCGACACCGTGCGGCTGGACGGCCCGCTCGATATCAAGGGCTGGAAGCCGGAGAATTACGGCCACGAATATTACGGTCCTGTCACGCTGACGCAGGCGCTGGCGATGTCGCTCAACACGGTGGCGGTGCGGCTCGGCATCGAGGTCGGTCCCCAGAACGTGGTGCGGACTGCGCACCGGCTTGGCATCGCCTCCAAGCTCGACCCCAATCCCTCGATCGCGCTCGGCACCTCCGAAGTCAGCGTGACCGAACTGGTCGGCGCCTACACCCCCTTCGCCAATAACGGCATGGCGGCCTCGCCGCATGTCATCGAACGCATTCGCGCCACCGATACAAAAAAAATCCTCTACACACGCCCGGCCGATCCGCCCGCACAGGTGGTCGATCCGCGTTACGTCGCCATGATGAACACCATGATGCATGAGACGCTGGTGATTGGCACTGCCAAGAAGGCCGACCTTCCGGGCTGGTTCGCGGCCGGAAAGACCGGAACCTCGCAGGATTTCCGCGATGCCTGGTTCATCGGCTACACCACGCATCTGGTGACCGGCGTCTGGTTCGGTAATGACGACAATTCGCCGACCAAGAAGGCGACCGGCGGCGGACTTCCTGTCGAAGTATGGAGCCGCTTCATGAAAGCGGCTCATGACAACGTGCCGTCGCAGAACCTGCCGGTGATGCAGCCGCAGCAGCCCGGAGACTTCCTGTCGAATTTGTTCCAGTCTGGATCGCGCGGCAACGTGCAGCAGGCAGCGCCGCAACAGCCGATGCCCCAGCAGGGCGCGGGAGCCACAGCAGCGTATAGTGGCGGATACCCCGCCGCGCCGCCGCAGCAGACCACGCGCACATACAACTCGCCATCTTACGGTGCGAGCAGGACGCAGCCGGTGCAGACCTCTGCACGGCCCGAATCCGCCAGCGGCCTCGGAAACGGCGGCTGGCTGATGGACCGGCTGTTCGGCAGCCGCTAGCGCGTTTCAGACGAAGTGCGACCTGTTCGGCTGAGCCAGACGCGTCAGCGCGAAATGTGCGCGGCCTAATCCTTGACGCCGTAGCGATGAAGATCGTTGCCGTGGGTATCCAGCCACTTCTTCGCGCGTTCGGTCTGCGGACAGATACGCGCAACCACCCGCCAGAAACGCGCAGAGTGGTTCATCTCGACGAGATGCGCGACTTCATGTGCAGCGAGATAGTCGAGGACATAGGGCGGAGCCAAAATAAGCCGCCACGAGAACGACAATGCACCCGCGGAGGTGCACGATCCCCAGCGGCTCGACTGGTCGCGGATCGAAAGCCGCTTCACCTTCACACCAAGAACGTCGGCGTAATAACTCGACGCCTTGGTCAGTTCACGGCGCGCCTCACGCTTGAGAAAATCGAGCACCCTGCGCTCGACATGCGGCAGGCCGCCGGCGACACATAGGATCTTTTCACCGCTCTCGCGGGTCTCAGCCCACACCGTACCGCGTTCGCCGGACCGATGGACGATCTTGTGAGCAACATGACGCAGCGGCAGTGAAGTTCCGGGTGAGAACGGCGCGGCCTTCGGCAAACCGCCAAGACGCGCGGCGATCCACGCGCCGTGACGCTCCGCGAAATCCTTGGCGTCGGCCAGATTGCCCCGTGGCGGCATCGTCAGAATGGCTTCGCGCTTGCTCGGATGGATTCGCAGCGTGTATCGCCTCGCCCTGCGGTGTCTTCGCAACTGAACGGCGTAAATCGATGAACCGATCTTGACGGCAAGCGTGCGTGGTTCGGTAGGGCGACGATAGAGAAGTGCGCGAAAAGCCATGTCTGTGAGTCCGGGGGAGAGAAGTTCGCCCCGATTCTGCCATATCCGCCGCCAGTGAAATTCGTCGGCGCAAAAACAAATCATTTGCCCAATATATCGTAGCTGGATGCCTCTAACCTCCCAAATCAGGTGGCTCGGAACATAGATTCAGCATTCATTTTTATCGGATGACGCGACCGAGCAGACGGAACTCGGCGTCACTTTTATGCCACAAACGTAAATCCGAAAAAACCACGTGATATCAAGTAGATACATGGACGGCACCTCAGCCGTTCCCATGATATCCCCAGAAATGGCCGTCAAATGGGGGTTTCCGGCCCTTTGGAAACCGTTTTGGCTTCACTCAGCTGCCGCAAAGGTGAGCCGGGTCTGGCTGTTCGAGACGATGAAATCGGCGATGCGCGGCATGATCTCGGCGCGGAACCGCGATCCGTTGAACACGCCATAATGGCCGACACCCTTTTGCATGTAACGCACGCGCCGTGCGTCGGGAATCGATGTGCACAGGTCGTGAGCGGCCTCGGTCTGTCCGATCCCGGAGATATCGTCGTTCTCACCTTCGACCGTCATCAGTGCAACCCTATGAATCTTCGAAGGATCGACCAATTTGTTGCGGTGGGTCAGCTCGCCCTTGGGCAATGCGTGCTTGATGAATACCGCATCCACAGTCTGGAGATAAAACTCCGCTGTGAGATCCATGACGGCGAGATACTCATCGTAGAACTCGACATGTTTGTCGACGAGATCGCCATCGCCTTTGACAAGATTCTCGAACAGCTTCTTGTGGGCGTCGACATGACGCTGAAGGTTCATGCTGACGAACCCGGTGAGCTGGAGGAAACCCGGATAGACATCACGAGTCACGCCCGGATGCGGAAACGGCACCCTGGAAATGACATTGTTGCGGAACCAGTCGATTCCCTTTTGCTGGGCGAGTTCATTCACACCGGTCGGATTGCGGCGAGTGTCGATCGGCCCGCCCATCAGCGTCATTGACGATGGCACATAGGGGTCCCGTACGGCCTCCATGACGGCAACCGCCGCAAGAACCGGCACCGATGGCTGACACACCGCCACCAAATTGAGGCCGCCACCCAGCGCATGCATGATCTCGATCAGGTAGTCGATGTAGGTGTCGAGATCGAAACGCCCCTCAGACAGCGGAACGGCGCGCGCATCAACCCAATCGGTGATGTAGACATCGTGGGTCGGCAGAAACGCCTCAACCGTGCCACGCAACAACGTCGCATAATGGCCGGACATCGGCGCGACGATCAAAAGCCGCGGTTGCAGGCCGCGCGGCGGACGCGCGAATTTCCGCTCGAAGCGCAGCACGCGGCAAAACGGCTTGTGCCAGACGGTCTTGATTTCAATCGGGACGCGAACGCCCTGCACCTCGGTATCCTCGATACGCCATTCGGGTTTGCCGTACTGGCGCGTGGTGCGCTCGAACACCTCGCAGCTCGCGGCAATCGACTTGCCGACGTGCGTGGTTGACCATGGGTTGAGCGGGTTCTGAAATAACAGCTTGGCCGCGTCAGCCATCGCGCGCGCCGGGCCGAGAGAGGCCTGGCCCATCTCGTACATCCAGTACATCGGTCCAGCCGAACCCGTGCTGATATCAACGGGCAGTTCCGGCGGCCGCCCAAATTCACCTATCGGCATTTTACGTCCTTCCGGATATCGCGTTGCGGTAACATGGGGACCGTATTTGGCTGCGTCAATCCGTCGTATGGTGCACACAAGAGGTTACCACAGGTATGCCAAGGGCCGCTCATGGGAACTTTCAGGATTTTCTGGTTGACGTATAAATGCTAGTGATGGGCGATACCCTTAATTCGGACTTTCGGCATCCCCGCCCCGATGTGCGGCTGCATACCATCTTGCGCCTGCGCTGGCTCGCGGTGCTTGGCCAGCTGGCGGCGATCTTCATCGTCGCCCAGGGCCTGAATTTCGACGTGCCGATCATCCCGTGCCTGACGGTGATCGGCCTGTCGGCAGGGCTGAACATCGCCCTGCAACTGGCCTTCGCGCCAACCCACCGGCTCGATCCCGTGTTCGCTGCAGCTCTCCTGGCGATGAACATCGCGGAACTCGCCGCGCTGCTACTGTTGACCGGGGGCCTGCAAAATCCGTTCTCATTCCTGTTTCTGGCCCCAGTGCTGATTTCGGCGACCGCGCTTCCGACGCGATACACCGTCGCGCTCGGGCTTCTTGTGGCGGTGTTCACCTCGATCCTCGGCTTCTTTCACCTGCCGCTCCCGTGGAACGGCGACGAGCCCCTGGTGCTCCCGCGCACCTATATGATCGGTGTCTGGCTTTCGATCATGCTCGTGCTCGGCGTGACCAGCCTTTACGCCTTTCAGGTCACGGAAGAAGCGCGCAAGCTCTCCGATGCGCTGGCTGCCACGGAACTCGTGCTTACGCGCGAGCAGCACCTGACGCAGATCGACGGACTCGCCGCCGCCGCCGCCCATGAACTTGGCACGCCGCTGTCCACGATCTTCCTGATCTCGAATGAATTGCAAAAGGCGGCACAAGCCCGGCCGCTCGATCCGCAGGTGGCCAGCGACGTCAAGGTGATCCGTGAACAGGCGCAACGCTGCCGCGACATCCTCGCCAAGATCACGCAACTGTCTTCGAGCGGCGCGCCGTTCGACAACATGGATCTGTCCAACCTGATCGAAGAGGTCGTCGCGCCGCATCGCGAGTTCGGCATCGACATCAAGGTTCATGTCGCTACCGCGGACACGCCCGAGCCCGTGGGCCTGCGCAATCCGGCGGTCCTCTATGGCGTCGGCAATATCCTAGAAAACGCCGTCGACTTCGCGCGCGGAACCGTTGAGGTCAATGCCTGGTGGGATTCGGAACGAGTGGAGATCATCGTGACCGACGACGGCCCGGGCATCCCACCCGACATGATCAAGCGTATTGGCGAGCCATATCTGTCCCGTCGGCCGAGCGGCGAGGACGGCGGCAACCGGCCCGGCCTCGGTCTTGGGGTTTTCATTGCACGAACCCTGCTCGACCGTACCGGCGCAAGGGTCCAATTCGCCAACCGCACTTTCCCCGACCATGGTGCGATCGTCACAATTACGTGGCCGCGTAATCGGTTCGAAACCGTTGGCTAGACACACGGGCCAATCTGGGACTAATTCGAGGTGAGGCTATCTGACGCATCCCTCTGCCCTTTGTTGGCCCTTTCGCTGCAGCAATTCAGGATAAAATGAGATGGACAAGGACAAACAGATGTACGCAGCAACACAGACCTCCTCCTACCGTCTTCCCGTCGAATCCGCCCCGCGCACCCTTTTGATCGTCGAGGACGACAAGCCATTTCTGGAGCGTCTCTCCCGCGCGATGGAAGCGCGCGGCTTCGCGGTCACCAGTTGTGAAACCGTGGCAGAAGGCCTCGTCCATATCGAGCATTCGCCGCCCGCCTTCGCGGTGGTCGATCTTCGCGTCGGGGACAGTAACGGGCTGGACGTCGTTGCCGCGCTTCAGAACACGCGGCCCGACGCACGCGCCATCGTGCTCACAGGCTACGGCAATATCGCCACGGCGGTGACGGCGGTGAAACTCGGCGCGGTGGACTATCTTGCCAAGCCTGCGGACGCCGATGAGGTGGCGACCGCCCTGCTGGCGGTGGGCGGCGCCAAGTCGGAGCTCCCGCACAATCCGATGTCGGCCGACCGGGTCCGCTGGGAACACATCCAGCGTGTCTACGAGATGTGCGACCGCAACGTGTCGGAAACGGCGCGGCGGCTTAACATGCACCGCCGCACGCTGCAGCGCATCCTGGCCAAGCGCGCGCCGCGTTAACGCTGGAACCTTTGCCCCAGAGTTGCGTTGAAAAATGCAACTCAAGGGAAGGGCTCCATGCGCAAGGCTCGGCACATCGATATCTCCACCCGGCTTGAAGCGACTAAGCGGCTTGGCCTTCTCGAGAACTACCAGATCGATTGGCCAGAACGATCGCTTTGTGCGCCCCGCGTTACGGTGCAGGCGCGTCCGTCCTACCCCACCCAAGTGACGAAGGGTTATATCGCCAGCCTGCTCGACCAGCTCGTGCCGGCCCGCGATATTGTCGTCATCAGAGAACCTCGAACCTTTTAGTACGGATCGCGAGCGGGCCATGATCCACGATCTTATCCGCCAGGCGACCCACACTTCCCACCGCCGGCTCGATCTTGCACTGTCGTGGCTCGATCTTGGCAAACCAAGGTATTATGCCGGCTTCCTCCGAGGTCAGGCCGAGGCGCTGCTTCCGATTGAAACGGCCCTTGATCATGGTGGGATCGATCGCCTGCTGCCGGATTGGAAACAGCGCGCGCGCACCAAGGCGCTCGAGCATGATCTTGCCGTGATGGACGTTTCCTGCGACCCGCTTCCGATGCCGCGCTTTATCAACGACGCGCAGATGCTAGGCGCCGTCTACGTGCTCGAAGCCTCGCGCATGGGCGCGCGGGTGATGCTCGCACGTCTGGCGCAGTATCCTGATTCCTGCTCAATCGGCGCGACGAAATATCTGAAGCACGGATTCGGAAACCGTTGCTGGCCGACCTTCCTGGATGTGCTGGAGCACCATCCGGCGGCGCTCGGCGATCCCGCCGCGGTCGTTCAAGGCGCGGAGATCGCGTTCGGCATGTTCGAAAGCGCGTTGATCCCGGTCGCCAGCCTCGCCGCGGAATAATCTCTACTCGTCAATCACGCCGTGGCCCTGAGGATCGATCAGGCGATGGATCCTGCGCGCCGCACACAAGCCAAACTGGATCATCATCAGTTTACGCGTGGCGGCCGGCAGTTTGTGCTCGGGCGCATCGCAATGCAGATGAGCGCCGTAGGCATCCGCCACGATCAATCCTGTATCTTTTGGGAAGAGATCGCATGACAGACCGGTCGGGAAAGCGAAGAACAGGCGATCGCAGTGCAGCCGATAGTCCTGCCACTTGTTGTCGGCGCGCAGATCGGCGGGGGACGACTTGATTTCGACGATCCATATCTCGCCGAGCGCGTTCATCGCCACAAGGTCGGCGCGGCGGCCCGACGGCAACGGCAATTCGGTGACACAGGAAAAGCCGAGCGAGGACAAAAATCGCGCAGTCCCGCGGGCGACAGCAAGTGCTGTCTCCGATTGTCGGCCGTCGACCGGGATTGCGACAACAGATGGCACGAATGTCATGTCTTATTCATAACAGGCCGCGGCAATAGCAGCACGGTCAATTTCACCCATACCCGATCACGTTCGCCGCGAAACCTCCACTCCAGATTCAATTTTTACGCCGTCATTGCCGGCATTATTCACTTGGCGGCACTTTCAAAATGAGCTTGATACCGAACATGACAGACGACACGACACAGGCCGCCAAGGCGCAGGCCATGATCATTCCGGTGACCCCGTTCCAGCAGAATTGCACCCTGCTGTGGTGTACCGACACCAACATCGGCACCGTGATCGATCCCGGCGGCGACGTGCTTGAGATCCTCAACGCCGTCAGGAAAGCCAAGGTGGACGTCAAGCACATCTGGTTGACGCACGGGCATGTCGATCACGTCGGCGGCGCAGCGCAGCTGCGCGACGAACTGAAGGTGCCGATCACCGGACCTCATCTCGCTGACAAATTCCTGCTCGATCATGTCGTGGAAAGCGGCGGCCGGTTCGGTATTTCCGGCCTGCGCAACGTGACGCCCGACCAATGGCTGTCCGAAGGCGACACGGTGAGTGTCGGCAACCTGAACTTCAGTATTTACCACTGCCCGGGGCACTCGCCCGGCAGCGTGGTATTCTTCAACGACGCCATGCGCTTTGCGATCATGGGAGACGTGCTGTTCAATGGCTCGATCGGCCGGACCGATCTGCCCGGCGGCGACCACGAGACGCTGCTGGCCTCGATCCGCGACAAAGTCCTGCCACTCGGCGACGATGTCGGCTTCATCTGCGGCCATGGGCCGGGCTCGAATATCGGTCATGAGCGGCGAACCAATCCGTTCCTGAACGGAATGGCATAGGAACATCAGACCTCACACGGGGAACGACATATGGCTCCAGTCTCGCTGCTTTTGAATATTCTCTGGATCGTGCTCGGCGGATTCTGGATGGCGGTGGGATGGGTGGTCGCAGCCGTGATCATGGCCATTACCATCATCGGCCTGCCTTGGGCGCGAGCGGCCTTCAACATTGCAGCCTATACCTTGTTTCCATTCGGTCAGAAGGCGGTATCGCGCGATGTCTATTTCGGCCGCGAGGACGTTGGCACTGGCCTGCTCGGTTTCCTCGGCAACCTGATCTGGCTTGTTCTTGCAGGCTGGTGGCTTGCGCTCGGCCATCTGGTGACGGCCGTGCTGATGGCCGTCACCATCATCGGAATTCCGTTTGCCTGGGCGCACCTGAAGCTCGCTGGCATCGCCCTGTGGCCGATCGGCAAGACCATCGTTCCGGCGTGATTAACTTCGCCTGCCGCGTTGCCCGCGTCGTCGCAATCCGGTAAATGAGGGGCAAGCACCCGTAGCTCAGCTGGATAGAGCGTTGCCCTCCGAAGGCAAAGGTCACACGTTCGAATCGTGTCGGGTGCG
>JAIENY010000013.1 GCA_019750915.1 Xanthobacteraceae bacterium | reverse complement strand
ACGGTGATGTAAGGCAGGATCACCGCGCCGCCGAATGCGGTGAGCCCAACTCCCAGACCAAAGGCAAGACCATATGTGCGGCGGGAATCGACACCCACCAGCGTCGCGGCCATCGCATCCTGCGCCACGGCGCGAATCGCGCGGCCGCTCCACGAGCGTTCGAGAAACAGCCACAGCAGGCTTGCGACAATCACAGCGGCAATGAAAGCATAGAGATAGGGCGCGCCGACGAACACCGAGCCGATGTGGTAGCCCTCGACCTGATACGGCACCGTGACCGAACGGAATTCAGAGCCGAACAACAAAAGCGCGGCGTTTTCAATCACGATCAGAAGGCCGACCGTCAAAAACACCTGGGCTGTCGGCGGCGCTTTCAAGACGCGTTCAATGAGAAGTCGCTGAACGGCGTATCCGATGACGAACACGACAGCGAACGACAGCACCGAACCGATCAGCGGATCAAGGCCGAACCAGCGCCACGCGAACCACGCGACATACATGCCGAGCGTCAGGAATTCGGCATGCGCGAAATTCACTACGCCGAGCACGCCGAACACCAGCGACAGGCCGGTGGCGATGACGCCATAGACACCGCCAAGCAAGATGCCGTCCACGAGGGCCTGAATGAAGGCCATGATGACTCCGAAGTTTCATATTGAGACCCTCCCCGCCTTTTGCGGAGAGGGCAGGATTTTAACGAGAACTTTTATTGCACCGGCTTGCCGCGCCAGACCGGCTTTTGCTTCGCAGCCTTCGGCGGGTACACCGTCACAGGCTCGTCGCCGCGCCATTGCACAAAGACCGGGAACGACGAGGTGTTGAGACCGGTGCTGTCGAACTTGACGCAGCCGCCCGGCACGCCCTGGGCAAAGCCCGCGCAGTAATCAAGAGATGCCAGTGCGTCGCGGATCTTGTCCGGATCGGAAGACTTCGCCTTCTCGATCGCCTGCACCACGGAGTCGAGAGCAGCCGCATGGATCAGCGCTTCGTGGGTGATGAAGGTGCCGTACTTCTTCTTGTACTCCGCTGCGACATCCGGGATCAAATCGCCGCTTGCAGCCGCCACCGACAGCACGCCCTCGGCATATTCTCCAAGACCCTTCTTGAAATCCGGGATGATGTAGCCGGCCGCGCCGCCGATTACCGGAATATCGATATGCTGCTGACGCAACGCGCGAATGATCAGCAGGCCGTCATTGAGGTAGGAAACTGGGAACGCCATCTGGGCGCCGGACGCCTTGAGTTTGTTCACCAGCGGCGAGACGTCGGTGATGCCGAGCGGATAGGCCTCGTCCATGACGATTTCGACGCCGGCGGTCTTGGCGGCTTCGCGAAGACCCTTGGCCTGTGCCGTGCCGTAAGCGGTGTCTTCATAAAGGATGGCGATCTTCTCGACCTTCTCTCCCGCAGCCTTGGCGATGTCGGTGGCGTAATCGAACTGCGCCTTGCCGAACACGGTGCCCTTCGGAGAAACTTGGAACACATATTTATAACCGCGACCGGTGATTTGGTCGGCGAAAGCAAAAGTCACAAGCGGAATGCCGGCACGTTCGGTGACTTCCGAAGCTGCAAGCGTCGTTGATGAGACGAACGCACCAACTACCGCGCTGACACCGTTTTCCGAGATCAGGCGTTGCGTCGTCGCGGCAGCCGTATTCGGCGTCGGCACGTCGGCGGTGACCAACTTGATCTTAGCGCCGCCAAGAGACTTGATGCCACCCGCCGCATTGATGCTGTCCGCAGCCAGTTCAATACCGCGCAGCGAGCCGATGCCGAACTGCGCGTTCGGACCACTCAGCGGCTGGATCACACCGATCACGACATCGGCCGCATGGGCCTGCTGAACGAAAGATGAGAGAGCGACGGCACCGGCTGCGAGCACCACACCCGCTGCGCGACGCCAGTCGAAAGAAATGGACAACATAGGACCACCTTCAGCTAGGGCTTCGATGGAAAACGACGGTAGGTATGTCGGATTACTCCGTCAACATTTCCGCGATCTAAAGTTTATGCACTGATTGATCGAAACAAGGCAAAGTTGCCTATGTTATTGTTTTATATATATTTTTAATGCAAGAAATTTCTTCATTCATATTTTTAATTCGCGGATAAATGCTGTCGGATATATCCGACAAAACATCGTTCGTGACGGCGGACGGCGCTTTGCAGGTCGCCAACCGCAAATCCTGGGTAACGGAAGCTGTCACCCAGCATCCAGCGTCCGTCGAACGCATCCCAGAACCGAGAATGGCGTCAAGCTGCTTTGCAAAGCGGTAAGAGCGCCAAGTGCCACCATGTGAAATACGTTCGCCGGTCGGCTCATAGGGTATTTTATTCATCGCACAGCAAGCCGTGATCATGTCGTAGTTTTCGCGAATGTACGGATCGTATAGGGCGACATGGTACGGGTGCGACGCCGACCAATACTGATTGTTGCTCGTGGAGACGTACCGCAACTCGAACGCGGACTCTTGTTTGAGCAACTCCGGCAACCGGACAATCCCTTTGGCAATCCGGCGTGCTTCGTCCGACGTCAGATGCTTTTGGTAGTCGTCCCAGCGGTTTTCATGCAGATCGTCGCGGCAGTAAACCGAGGCGAGATGCAAGCCGTTTGCGTCCCTCACAATGAAGCCGTGCCGTGTTCGCTCAGCCTTCCATGACGGCGGAAAACGTCGTTTTGGTTCGCTTGACTCCATGAGAACACAATAAGAACATGACCTGAGAGCCGTCAACACGGAACACTGAAAATGTCCGCGCTTCCCCAACCTGACCCGCGCGCGGAGTCAGATCGATTAGACGTGGCCGCCGATTAGGCGATCGCAGCTTGTGACGGAGACCTGCACGCGGCCATCCGGGCGCGATCATGGCCAATGAGTTTTTGGAAATGGAGTTGAGTGAAGTCTACGCGACTGTGTCGCGTGGTACACGCGGGGCGAAGTTTGGCGTGAGACGCAGAAGAGAGAGGATGGTGAAGATGTTAATTTAGACGACATTCCCGATTGGTATGACTAGTCGCAAGTCATCGCGTCAGACGTAGAAACCGAGAAGAGTAAGGTAACAGAAGAACGCTGCGACAAGATAAAAACTTATCTTGATTAATCCCAAGCAGACAAAGGTGAACTTTTCTCGTTCAGAGATTATTAGCGCGAGATGCCAAGTGACGAGCGCTATAAAGCAGACCGGAATTAGAAATGCGACCGGATTTTCAGTGGGATGTTTGAAAAGTTGTGCCCAGACAAGATTTGCTAGGATGCTTCCCACTACCAACGAAGGCACCACGAAAATAAACCCATACCGATAGGCGAATAAAGCACTGGATTCGTCGGGTTCTTTATCGTTTCCACTGTCCATGATTGTCTCGCTCAGGCGGCCTTTGAAGCAAGTCAATCCACTCCGATCGCAAACTGCGAAAGTTCGTAGATGGGTTTTGTATTCGGGCACGCAAGCGCTTTGACCGAAGCAGAGAATTCGCGCGCCTTCCGGCCAATAATTGCACGCACCGAGAGATCTTAGAGAGTTTGCTTGCTTTCCGGACTCGGTGCGGGCTGCGTTCCATTCATTAGTTTGGCTCCACACGGCTTCGCATCGCCATCAGACAGACTTGATAGTGCAGCCTGTTCATCCTGCGGATTCGCAAAACGAACGTGATCGATGATACAAGCTACCTTCTCGGGTGTGACATCGGATTTATTGGCCGAGCAAACGATTCCTTTGACAAATATCCGGTTGCTTACTGGCTTGTGGAAGCCAACACAGAACTTTTGTAATCCATCAGCATTCACGTCGAGCGTCACACCTCTCAAATCGCCATACCTCGTTGTCATAGCGTAGTAGAACGGTTTGTAACGATGACGTGTCAGCTTCAGCTCGCTTAAATCTTCGAGGTTGCGTACGAGGCTATAGCGAATTGGCTCAGGTTGCGTTTGTCGGGAAATCATAATTGTCAGATTTGGCGCTTCAGCAGCCAATGAACCCGCCACGATCCAATCGCTCAAACTTCCGTTTGGATGTTTGTAAGACGTGTTGGAGCTGACCTCCATCGAAAATGGAGGCTCATCGATCGTAAGAACTGGTTGATTGCGTTTTTCTTCGACCCAATCGGTTGGCTCGGCCGCGCTGGCTTTTGGAATGCTGGGATGCAGGTATAGCTTGATGACGACAATGCAAATAACTGTCGCGACCGCTGCGATCACACGACGAGAAATGGAAGGTTTACCGGTCATTTTTAGTCCTCCGCAAGCTTGCGTAGCGGAGAACCTCTGAGGTGGCGTTTCGAAAAAATTTCAAATTTTACAAATCAAACATGATGCATTCGAACTGCCGGTCAACGGTCAGGCGCTGCGGGTCAAAATGTGGCGTAATCCGTCCAAAAGAGGATGGCAAAATCACCGATTTGCACTAAATGGTGCTTTCAATTGGTATGATTAGCTTCGGAGGAGTGTTCTTGCACGATAGCCGAGAAGCGGATCGAGCATTTTCAGGTGCATCGGCACTAATGCTGGTTACCTTTGTGTTCAGCTACGCTTTCGTTATCGATTATTATGGCATGGTGGGATTTATTGTAGGCTGGTTTCCATCCGCTCTTTTATCGTTTCTGGTGGGACTCGTCGCATTTACTTATCCGCGCTTCATCAACTCAGTATTGCTTGCTTTCAGTTTTATTCCTTGGTCGTGATCGAGGAGACGACAATGCTTCATGCGACCTTCGGGATTCTCGCTATCATCGCACTTATTGGCTTCCTATTCTTAGCATTCAGAAATGGATCGAAAGTTGCGCCTAGCAGCGAAAAGCCCGAGACTTGCAATTATGATAACTCGCTAAGCAACGTTGATCCAGGGTCGCACCATGATTCATGGTACTCATCACTAGGATTTCTCATGGACGATTCTGAGCAGATGAGCCGAGCAGAAATGATCAAAGCGCGCGCCGACATAAAGCGACAAATCACTAAGCTCAGTTACAGTCCGATAATTGGAGGAGGCGGAGGCGCCACGTCCCCTAGGCCCGCGTTAATCGCTCGGCTTAAAAAAACTCTGGTAGAAATCGACGAAAAGCTGGCAAAAACGGATGCTGCTGACAATGCTTGAGTGTCTTCGGATACTGCGGCTCAAGACACAGTGACGTGCAAGACACGCACGAGTACTTTGACCCTCGACTTCGATAATCAAGCCTCATTGATGAAGCAATCGACTGCTATGACTCACGCTCGTTTTGAAAGAAGCCACGGTAGGCACAACTTGAGTCCGCCGAACGTGAAGAACCAGATAAAAGCGATCGCATCGAATGGCGAAGAATTTACATCGTCCATCCGAGCCAAGATAAGAAAACCCAGAAAGCCAGCAACACCCAGCACGGTCACCGCTAGATCGGCGCCGACTGCAACCCAACTTTCAGTGCGGCGCTCCATGTCCGTTCCCTCCACGTCAAGGGAGAAGACAGTGGTTATGGCGTCGTAGGGAAACGAGGCGGACAAACCAGCTAAGATATAGACATCGCATAAAAACCGAGGCCCTCCCGATATTCGAGGCCCTGTGAGGAGCCAAATGATGTCCGAGGAGAAGGAGTTTCTTCAGAGCTTCACCAAACAATACCGTCTTTCTCGAATCCGAGCGCACCGCGCAACGTCGAGCCAGCTCACGTATCGTCAGTGCATCGAAGGCTTGATAAGCGGCGGCTCACCATCCACCGGTCTCATCGCTTCCAGAAGCCGTATCAGACGATCCGGCGACCATTCATCGGACTGCACTTGTTGGACCGAGATCGACAGACGCTGCTTTGGCGCGTTCATCCAATAAAGACTTAGCGCGGGCTTCCCTGTGCCGTGGGAAGTGAATATCCGACCCGTGCGTCCCTGATACGTGAATTCTTTAAAAGGTGGGTCTTTTGGCTCAAAAAATTGAGCCACGTCGCTTTCCGTTAAGTCGAGATTGAATTTATTGCCATCGACGGTTTTGGTCAGCTTCAAAACATATTCGTGCTTTGTGAAGTGATGTGATGTTTCGACATATCCCGGGGGTACAGAGTTAGCTGGCAGTTCGAGAAAGCCGCCATACGGCGATACTCGCGCACCGAAATTCTCCTGAATTGGGTCTGGGTCAACCGTGGGGGGAGCCGTTAAGTTATCGGCGTGCGCCAATGATGCCGGAATACAAGCCGAGATCAGACCGGCGGCGATTATCCAGCGTTTCATTTTTGTCCCACGATACTGAGGTTCATCGTTAGGTCCTGAACGCAGGGTTCAGTTGCCATGAAGATCACAAGCTTCTTTGCCGCTTCGAACTGTGTCGATGATCAAGTAAGTTCCTTGCTTACCCGTAAAAATCAGATCGCCCGTCGCGGGATTTGTGCCGTGGGTCGGCGCAGAGTCGAAATCGATCTGACTGGTATCTAATATCGCGCTGACGTTAAGGTCGGCGTCCACGATGAAGACCTTTCCGACCGTAAAGATGGCGGCTCGTTTGGATTCTGGCCAATCGATAACGGTGATGATCGATTTCGGAAGGCCAACAGGTACATCGCGGAGTTGCGTATTCGTCAGTTCCTTTAATCCGCCTTCGGTTTTAACGAAGGCCCGCCCGATTGCGGGGGTGTCGTAGACAGATGGGTATTTCCCAATCCTGGTGCGGTCTCCATCTGTCACGGGATCCATTCGGTTGCCATCGTAGACGAAGAAACCGAGGTCTCCATCGATCAAGGCTGTTTGAAGAGAGTTCAATTGCTTGACTTTCCAACCGACTGCCGCAGATGGAGCTGCCTTTGGATCGTCTCCGCCCGGTATTGCCTCGAACCTTCTGGATGTAAGCTTTCTCCAGCTACCTCGAAAAGAGGACAGGCTCCGATGCGATATGAAATCAGACAGAGTGCCATTGGTGTATTCAAGTACTTCGCCAAATTGTGGAAGATAAGCGAAGTTGCGATCAGCGCCGTTTGCATTCGTTGATGAGAGCGTCTCAGCAACCAGTGGAGTAAAACCGACTTTGGTCTTCGAGATCTTTATGACCGATTTCAAAGACACGAAAATGGCCAACTTTGCATCGGGCACGTCGAACACTTTCCCGAAGGCATCTCGATCGAGATTAGCTAATCTCTGCCATGTGATATTGTCCAAGGAGCCCCAAAGGCGGTGCTCGATATCGATCGCAATGATCGCTGGTATGGACGGTGCATCGTAGACCCCGATTATCCCATGGGCTCCCGCTCGCATCAGATTGTCGCCAGGTTTCCAGGGCTCAAGCTCGTTTTTGCCGACGACCCATGCCTTGCCATCCTGGGTGACAACGGTCTCTTGCGTTCGAGGCAAGACATAGGGTTGAGAGTAACTGTAACGAGGCTCTCCAATCCGCCGGAAAACGTGCTCCCCCGGTTCGATAACTGCGACGGAACCTGTAGTCCACGCCGATGCGACTATCCGGCCGCTCCACGGCTCTATTTTCCAATGATCATCGAACGCGAAACTGGCACGAGGATCAGGATTCTGATCGAGAAATGCTGTTGGATATAGCTGGTTATATGAGGTCAGACGTCTATCGATCAGCGTGTATCGATCATCATCATTTATAAAAATTGGCGGCTGACCAGGAATTCGGTGAAAGCTGCGGCCGATCAGAACGTTCTTGCCGAGATTGCCGACTTTGACGATGCAATAACGATCTTCCGCTGATGCGACCAAAGCGGTCGCCATCCACAAAGCGATGGCTAAGAGAAATTTACCGATCATGAGCCGCCCATTAATCGCTTCGGACGATGTTAGCGAGGTTGCTTAAAGGGGGGATAATCCTCTCAGGTAAAATTTGAATAGTCTCGACGATACCATCGGATATTTCGGCGAAAGTCGTTCACCAACTGCGAAATGGTATGATTGGTAAGAGGTGATTATGAGCCATAAGCGATTGAGCTTTGCGATCCTTTTAGGGCTGTTGCTGACGCCTTAGGGTCTTGGGCGCATCACCATCGGACGCCCATTTCTTCAGGCATTCCTCGGCGATGGCTTTAAAGGTGTTGGCTCTTGCTGCACTTCGCCGTCGGCGCTCATTCTTCTTGGCCATCGAAGGATCAATGCCATCCGCCAGTTGCCGCTTGGCGGAATCACGAAGTTCGCGGGCTTTGCTGAGCGAGATGATCGGGTATTTGCCGAACGACAGGAGCTTTTGCTTTCCGTCGAACCGATAAGCCATCCGCCATAGCTTCGATCCGCTCGGCAATACGAGCATAAACAAGCCACCGCCATCGGAGACCTTGTAGGGTTTGGCGTTAGGCTTGAGATTGCGGAAAAGCAGGTCGTTTTGTGGGGGCATCGGTCAGAGAAAAATACCAACAACGTCCCGCCATCATACCATCAAATATACCAACAAAAAGCGTGACTGCAGACGATTAACAGCGAACTTCGACGGTCACTGAAAGACCGCAAATCATTGAAAAATAAGAATTAGGTGGATGTTGAAGGTCGCTGGCGGATGTCGGGAAACAAGCCAATGGTGCCCAGGGGCGGAATCGAACCACCGACACTGCGATTTTCAGTCGCATGCTCTACCAACTGAGCTACCTGGGCGCCGCCCCGGGAACGGGTCCCAAGGGAGAGCGCCGGTTTATAAAGAGAGAGACAGGCGCTGTCCAGCCGTCCCGGACAGTTTTCCGATCTTCCCGGTTTGGCCTAGAGCCTTGATCCGCGAAAGGAATTACCGAAGCGGCGGCTTGTCCGGCGGAATCAGGGACACGTCCTCCATATCGTCGTCCGGATCGGTCTCGCGGGCCGGTATCGCGTAGGAGCCGGACAGCCAGCGATTGAGGTCGATGTCCCGGCATCGCTCTGAGCAAAACGGCTTGGAGGCTTCAACGCTCGGTTTTCCGCAGATCGGGCAAGGCTTCATGCTGATCACCAAAATGGGGCCGATGGCGGCTTAGCTTGCGTTGAGCCATCCATGCCGGACCGGGAAACTTTCACCGGACAGCAAGGCGGTCGTCTCATGGAGCGGCAGGCCGACCACGCTGGTGTAGGATCCCACCAGCTTGACCACGAACGAGCCGGCAATGCCCTGGACCGCATATCCACCCGCCTTGCCGCGCCATTCGCCCGAGCCGATGTAGGATTGAATGTCATCGTCCGACAGACGCTTGAACCGCACGCGGGTTTCCACCAGCCGCTGGCGGAACGCCTCCTTCGGCGTGACCAGGCAGATCGACGTATAAACGCGATGATTGCGGCCGGAGAGCAACCGCAGGCATTGCACCGCCTCGTCCACCAGTTCGGCCTTCGGCAAAATCCGGCGGCCGACGGCAACCACCGTATCCGCCGCCAGAATATAGGCCCCGCGCAGCTCGTCATCGAGTTGCACTGACTTGAGCGCGGCCTCGGCCTTTGCCCGCGCCAACCGGGTGCTACACACCCGCGGCAGCTCTCCGCGCTTGGGCGTCTCGTCGACGTCGGCGGGACGCAATGCATCGGGCTCGATGCCGGTCTGATTGAGCAGAGCAAGGCGCCGGGGCGATCCGGACGCAAGAACAAATTTGGGGCGGCCAATCATGGAGTGATCAATCGAATATGTCGGCTGGAACGTCGGCGGAAACTATCGGAAGCGCATCGCCGCGACAACCGGCTAAACCCCGGACAGCTGCAAGAACTATTCATTTCCGGCCTTCGGCGGCGCGAATCGCGCGCGGATTTTCGCCTTCAGGTCATCGCGCGTCGCGCGATAGGCGTCGAGTTGAAGTTCGCGGCGTCCCTCGGTGCCGACGGGATCGGGCGTCGGCCAATATTCGACGTCGGTCGCAAGCGTCGCCGTCATCTCGAGGGCGCGGTGGTGCGCCTCTGGCGCAAGTGTGATGATCAGGTCGAAATTGAACCCTTCCCAGTCCTCAAGTTCATCGACCGTCCAGGGCTTGTGTTGCGAAATATCGAGTCCCAGCTCATCCATGACCGAGATGGCGAACGGATTGGGCTCTCCCGGCCGGACGCCTGCGGACTGCACGTAAAGTCCGCCAGGCATCATCTGCCGTAGCAGCGCCGCCGCCATCGGTGAGCGAACGGTATTCTGCCCACACATGAACAGGACAG
The DNA here is from genome assembly GCA_019750915.1 of Xanthobacteraceae bacterium. Classification (GTDB taxonomy): domain Bacteria; phylum Pseudomonadota; class Alphaproteobacteria; order Rhizobiales; family Xanthobacteraceae; genus Afipia. Next base: position 53,994 of record JAIENY010000013.1, on the reverse strand, counting down.
CCTGCGGTGCGCGCGCGGGTTTCTCCATTCGTGCGCTAGCCTTTCCAATGCAGAACGGTCAGCAGCGTGAACAGGCGCCGCGAAGTCTCGAAATCCATTCGTACCTTGCCCTGCAGACGCTCCATCAATGTCTGCGAGCCTTCGTTATGCACACCGCGGCGGCCCATATCGATGGCTTCGATCTTGTCGGGCGTCGCACTGCGGATCGCCTGATGATAACTGTCGCAGATCATGAAATAGTCCTTCACGATACGGCGGAACGGCGACAGCGAAATCAGGTGGACAATGATCGGCGACCCGTCCTGCTCGCGGATATCGAACATCAGACGATTTTCGCTGATGCCGATGCGCAGCGCATAAGGGCCCTCGGGCGCCCCTTCAGGCGCAAAAACATTTTCCTCGATCAGATCGTAGATCGCCACCGCGCGCTCGTGCTCGATGTCCGGCCCGGAGCGGCCGATGGAATCTTCGTCAAGCGTTACCGCAACGAGGCGGTTGTTTGCATCATCTGGCGCTTGCGCGGTCATCGCAGATTGAGGCGCAGCCCGACCGAGCGCGCATGCGCGTCGAGCCCCTCCGCCGCACCCAGAGCCATGGCGGCCGGTCCAAGCGCACGCAACTGATCCGGGCCGCATTTGAGGATCGACGTCCGTTTCATGAAATCAAGCACGCCCAGGCCAGAGGAAAATCGCGCCGAGCGCGCGGTCGGCAGCACGTGGTTGGAGCCGCCGACATAATCGCCGATGGCTTCGGGCGTGTGCGGGCCGAGGAAAATCGCGCCGGCATTCTTGATGCGTGCCGCGAGCCTGTCGGGATCCGCCGTCATGATTTCCAGATGTTCGGCGGCAATGGCGTTTGCCAGTGGCACCGCCTCGTCCATCGATTTGACAATGATCAGCGCGCCAAAATCCTCCCACGAGGGACGCGCGATTGCCGCGCGCGGCAGCGTCGTCAGTTGGGACTCGACCGCACGCTCGACATCGCTCGCCAGTGCCTCGCTGTCGGTGATGAGGATGGATTGCGCGTTGGCGTCATGCTCGGCCTGCGCCAGAAGATCGGCGGCGATCCAGTCGGCATTTCCGGTATGATCGGCGATTACCAGCACCTCGGAGGGGCCCGCGATCATATCGATGCCGACCTTCCCGAACACGATGCGCTTGGCCGCGGCCACATAGGCGTTGCCGGGACCCACGATTTTCACGACAGGTTTGATGGTCGCAGTCCCATAGGCCAGCGCCGCCACCGCCTGCGCGCCGCCGACACGATAGACTTCACTGACGCCGCTCAGCTTCGCCGCAGCCAGCACCAATGGATTGAGCTGTCCGTCGGGCGATGGCACCACCATGACCACGCGCTCAACACCGGCCACCTTCGCCGGCATGGCATTCATCAGCACCGATGACGGATAGGCAGCCGAGCCGCCGGGCACATAAAGGCCGACCGCGTCGATCGCCGTCCACCGCGAACCCAGTTCAACGCCGAGCGGATCGGTGAAATGATCGTCCTTCGGCAGCTGGCGCTTGTGGTACGTCTCGATCCGCTCGCGTGCCAGCTTCAAAGCATCGATGGTCCTGGGGTCGCAGGAGGCCGCGGCAGCATCGATCTCGGCAACGCCCACCCGTAAGGTCGTTGCGCTTAAATCGAGCCGGTCGAATTTCGACGTCGCCTCGATCAGCGCCTCATCGCCCCGCGCGGCGACATCTTCGACGATGGCCCGCGCCGCCACGTCGATGTCGCGCGACACTTCGCGTTTCATGGACAGGAAGGCGTCAAAACGCTGAGCAAAATCGGCAGAACGGGTATCGAGGCGAAGGGGCATTATCTGATCCGGAAGAGAGTTCTGAGCTGCTCAATGGCGCGATGCGCAGGCGCCGTCAACCGCGCCGGCCGGCCGCACCGTCATGCGATACCCCTCATGCGATACCCTGGGCTTTATCATCCGCGGCACCGGCCGTCTCACCGGTCCCGGTACATTCCTTGAGATCGGCCAGCTCGCACTCGATGCACTCGACATCCAGCCGCAAAGCGCCACCGCCCTCGAACATCAGAACCACACAGCCGCCGGGAGCCTTGCCGGGATGGAACTCCAGGCCGACCAGATCGCGCACCGTCTCGGTCTCGTCCAGCGAGAGCTTACGGCCCTGACACCCCAGAACACGGTCAAACCGAAGCGCCGTAACCAGCCGCCGCGCTTCCAACTCGCCGCACAGCACCTGATCCCAGTCGATCCGTTTCATCCCGACCACCAGACGCTTCTCCTGCGGCCGCCAGATGATGTCGGCGATATGAACCGAGGCATCCTGCACATGCGCAGAGATCACGGCGAGATCGTCTTCATCGAGTGCAATCAGTTTTCTCAGACTGGCCATGGCACACCCTGCTGCAGTGTATGATGGACGGCCCGTTCAGCTTCGAGCCGATCCGTCACCATAATCCATCGGCAATGCCACCGTCAGCCGCTGATACGCTCGATCTGCGCACCACAGGCGGACAGCTTCTCTTCCAGTCGCTCGAAACCGCGGTCCAGATGATAGATGCGGTTGACCATGGTCTCGCCTTCGGCCGCGAGTGCCGCGATCACCAGGGAAACCGAGGCGCGCAGATCGGTTGCCATCACCGGCGCGCCGCGCAGGGTCGGCGAGCCTTCGATGGTCGCCGTCTCTCCATCGAGCGTGATCTTTGCGCCGAACCGTGCCAGCTCCTGCACATGCATGAAGCGGTTCTCGAAAATCGTTTCGGTGATGTGGGACGAGCCGCTGGCGCGGGTCATCAGTGCCATCAACTGCGCCTGCAGGTCCGTCGGAAAGCCGGGGAACGGCGAAGTCGTCACCTGCACCGGATTGATTCCGGCACCGTTACGCTGAACGCGGATGCCTTCGTTATTCTGCGTGATGGTCGCGCCCGCCTGCACCAAAACATCCAGTGCGGCCTGCAGCAATTCTGGCCGCGCGCCCTGCAGCTGAACATCGCCGCCCGCCATGGCGACCGCCATCGCGTAGGTCCCGGTCTCGATGCGATCCGGCAAAACGCTGTGGCGCCCCCCACCCAGTTTCTCGACGCCTTCGATCACGATCCGGGTCGTGCCGGCACCGGAAATCCGCGCGCCCATCTTGTTCAGGCAGTCGGCGACATCGACGACTTCCGGCTCGCAGGCCGCGGTGGTGATGACCGTGGTCCCCTTCGCCAGAGCAGCCGCCATCATCGCAACATGCGTGCCGCCGACAGTGACCTTGGAGAAATCGATCTCGGCGCCTTTCAGGCCATCCGGCGCACGAGCGACGGCATAACCGCCGTCAATGGTGATGTCCGCTCCGAGTTTCTCCAGTGCCATGATGAGCAGATCGACCGGGCGCGTTCCGATCGCGCACCCCCCCGGCAGCGACACCTTGGCCTGCTTCATGCGCGCGACAAGCGGCGCAATCACCCAGAAGCTCGCGCGCATCTTGGAGACGAGTTCGTAAGGCGCCACGGTATCGATGATGTTCGCCGCGGAAATCTGCAGGGTCTGGCCTTGATATTCGGTATCGCCCGGCCGTTTGCCGACCGCCATGATGTCCACGCCATGATTGCCGAGAATCCGCTGCAACAACGCGACATCAGCCAGCCGCGGCACATTGTCGAGAATCAGCGTCTGGTCGGTCAGAAGCGCGGCGATCATGAGCGGAAGAGCTGCGTTCTTCGCGCCGGAGATCGGAATAGTGCCGTTGAGCTTGTTGCCGCCAACGATGCGAATGCGATCCATGCCGAACCTTCATGTGATGTGAGATCGCAGTCTTAGCGTGTTTTATGCTGGCGGCAAACACCCTCAAAAGCCGTGAGCCTAAAGACTTATTGAAACAATTCAGATAGTTAGCGCCGCTCGCAGGCAGCGGCGGCAAATCGCTGACAAATGAAGGGGCGGGTATTGATCCGCCATACCGCCCCTTCGTCCCGGAAAAAGGAAACGCCGAGCGCCTCAGCCCTTGATGAACGCCAGCAGATCGGCGTTGATCACGTCGGCCTGCGTGGTGATCATGCCATGCGGATAGTCTTTATATGTCTTAAGCACGCCGTTCTTGAGCAATTTTGCGCTCAATGGGCCGGACGCGACATAAGGCACGATCTGGTCGTCCTCGCTGTGAATCACCAGAACCGGCACAGTGATTTTCTTCAGGTCCTCGGTGAAGTCGGTCTGCGAGAAAGCGACGATGCCATCGTAATGCGCTTTCGCGCCGCCCATCATGCCCTGACGCCACCAGTTGGCGATCGCCGCTTCGATCGGCTCAACACCAGGCCGGTTGAATCCATAGAACGGCCCCGAGGGAAGATCGCGATAGAATTTCGAACGGTTCGCCGCCAATTGTGCCTGCAGACCATCGAATACCGATTTCGGCAAACCGAGCGGGTTGGATTCCGTTTTCACCATCAGCGGCGGCACCGCGCTGATGATGGCGGCCTTGGAGACCCGGCTCTCTCCGTGACGGCCGAGATAACGCACGACCTCACCTCCGCCGGTGGAGTGCCCGACGTGAATCGCACCCTTGAGGTCGAGATGCGACGTCACCGCCGCAAGGTCATCCGCGTAATGATCCAGATCGTGCCCCTCGCCGCCCTGGCTGGAGCGGCCATGGCCACGACGATCATGCGCGATGACGCGAAAGCCGTGATTGAGAAAAAACAGCATCTGCGGATCCCAGTCATCCGATGACAGTGGCCAGCCATGGCTGAATACGATGGGCTGCCCACTGCCCCAATCCTTGTAAAAGATTTCGGTGCCGTCCTTGACCTTGACTGTCGGCATAGCCGTACTCCTAACGCGTGGTGATGGGGTAAGGCGCGGGTTACAAATTTCTCAGGCAATTCGGATCGGGGTTGGCCGAAACCGCAGCGTGCAGAAAATAATGACTGCAACAAAGAACAGCAATGTGACACCTTGAGCGGCGATGAACGGCGGCTCGCTCTGTGTCGGCGCAGCCGCCTTCAACGGCGCGACTTTCTGGAATAACTGTACGACTAGCACGAAGACGTTCAGATAAAGCGACAGCAACGCGGTAATCACGTAAGCGGGCCGCCAAATGCCCCGCAGATGCTGGGCATAAAGTGCAACCACCGCGATCGCGAGCAGCACAAGCGAAATGATGCCGACAATATGCGATGGCAACAGCTTGGTGAAGGGAAACAGAAAGCCGGTGGCGCTGGTGAGAATGGTAGTCAGCAAGAACAGCGCGGTCCACCCTCGCGTGATAGTGGAGCGCAGCAGCCCGACCAGCGCGATGAATCCTGAAACGATGCCAACAAGACTGATCAGGACATGCACGGCGGTAAACGTCGGCAAGCTTAGTCCAAGAACCATGGCACCCCTCCATTGCTCAATCGACGGGGATGCTAGCTGGTCTTTGAGCAATTGCTATACGATTTGTTGAGCAGGCTGCTCAATACAACCCGGCGACCTGCTCAGTAATAGCGCGGGATCGGCCCGTTATGCGGCGTCTTCCGGTCCGACAGATCGAACATGATTTCGTCGACATAACACCAGCCCCAGCCTTCGGGTGGATCATACCCTTCGATAATGGGGTGACTGGCGGCGTGAAAATGTTTCGTGGCATGGCGGTTCGGGGAATCGTCGCAGCATCCGACATGCCCGCATGTCCGGCAGATACGAAGATGCAGCCAGGCGTCACCGGTCTTCAGGCACTCCTCGCATCCGAGTGCGCTCGGCGTCACGGTGCGAATTCCAACAATATGCGTACAGGGCATGAACCCCTCCCTTGGTCAGCGCGCGGGCGGCGACATCTCATCAAGATAAGCATGCAACGCGGCGACGACCTGCGCACCTTCACCGATCGCGCCTCCCACGCGTTTGACGGAACCGGCACGCACATCGCCCACCGCAAACACGCCGCGCACACACGTTTCAAGCAGTGCGCTCCTTTGGTCCGGATCTCTTTCCGATCGACCGCCCGTAATGACAAAGCCGTGGCGATCGAGTTTCACGCCGCAGTCGGTCAGCCATGCCGTCGCAGGATCGGCGCCGATGAACATGAACACGTTGCGGACATCGGCGCCATCGGTATCGCCGGTGTTGCGGTTGCGCCAATGCACGTGCTGAAGGCCGGAATCGGCGGAGCCTTCGAGTTCGACGATCTCGGTCTGAGTCAGCAGTTCGATATTCGGCGCAGCCGCGATGCGGTCGATCAGATAGCGCGACATCGTGGCCGCAAGCCCGTCGCCACGGATCAGCATCCGGACTTTTCTTGCGTGGGCGGAGAGAAATACGGCCGCCTGCCCGGCGGAGTTGCCACCGCCCACCAGGATGACGTCCTGATCGGCGCACAGCTTGGCCTCGATCGGAGAGGCCCAGTACCAGACGCCACGCCCCTCGAACATTTCGAGATTCTTGATTGCCGGATGACGATAGCGCGCGCCGCTTGCGATCACCACCGAGCGCGCCAGCACCTGCTCGTCTCCTTCGATATCCAGCGCAAAATAGCCATCGCTGCGGCCGCATTCGAGATGCTTGACCTCGACAGGGATCATCATCTCGGCGCCGAATTTCTGAGCCTGATTGAACGCGCGCGCCGTCAGGGCAAGACCGGAAATACCTGTCGGGAATCCGAAATAGTTTTCGATCCGCGCGCTCGCACCGGCCTGGCCGCCGAAGGCGCGCATGTCGAGCACCGCGACCGACAGCCCCTCCGACGCGGCATAGACCGCGGTCGAAAGACCTGCAGGCCCGGCCCCGACCACGACGACATCATAGAGCTTGCTCTGTGCGGCGCGGCCGATCATTCCCATCGCGCGGGCGAGATCGTTTTCACGCGGGTTACGCAGAACGCTGCCATCGGGGCAAACCACCAGCGGCCATTCGTCCGGCTGCGGATTGTGGCGCTCCACGAGATCGCGGGCGTCCTTGTCCGTTGCCGGGTCGAGCAGATGATAAGGATAACCGTTGCGCGACAGGAACGCCTGAAGCCGCGTGGTGCCGCTGGCTGCGGGCGGACCGATCAGCACCGGGCCGCTGGCCGCCGACTGAATGAGCCCGACCCGGCGCAGGATCAGCGCACGCATGATGCGCTCGCCGAGCTCGGCCTCGGCGATCAGAAGCGCGCGCAATTTCTCGGTCGGGATCACCAGCGCCTGAACCTTGGTTGTCGCGCGGCCATCCACCAGCGCCGGCCGGCCGGACAACTGGTTGATCTCGGCCAGAAACTGCCCGGCGTGCTGCTCGATGATTGGAACAACGCGGCCAAGGCCGTCGCGCTGGGTCACTGCCACGCATCCGGCAAGAATGACGAACATGCCTTGGCTTTTTACGCCTGCCGTGAACAGGGCATCGCCGGCAGCGAAGGTCTGTTCGCCGCCAAATCCGCGCATGCGGTCGATCTCGGAGGGCGTCAGTTCCGGGAACATCTGCGGGAACCGGGGAAACAACCCGGAGCGCGCCAGCGGGACGGCTTCCCCCTCGAGACTCTCCTCGCCCATCGCGGCGGCATTGTCCTGCAGGCTCATGTCGTCCTCCGGCGTGATAACGGGCCGACCGGCCCGGCCCTTGGCTTGTGATTTGCGGCGCTTGAGATTTTCACGCAGCGCCGTGCCGAGACGTGCTTTGCGGTCCTGCTCGCGGCTGGTGTCGTCGCTCATATCGTCAGATTTGCACCCACATGGCCCCGCCGCTATCACAAACGAGCCTCACGGGGATGACAAGTCATTACACGGATTGGCTTAAATGGACCAATCGCCGCTGAAAAGGGCTTTTACGGCCGGGGCGGCGGTCCCGCTTGCACCCTCGTCCTCGTTGTGGCAATGAACGCGCGCCTGACAGGGCTTCTCGGCCGATTCCTTCGCGACCGGCCATAGTCTGGTATGATTGGCGTTCCACATCTGGCGTTCGCTGCCGTAGCTCAGTGGTAGAGCACTCCATTGGTAATGGAGAGGTCGACAGTTCAATCCTGTCTGGCAGCACCAGCCATCCTCCCAAACATCACTGGTTATCGTGAAGCTCCGGCTTTCGCATCGCTGGCCGAGTGACATCGGTATCAAAATCAATCATCAGGCCAACTCACAAAAACGTCGTGCCGATCAGCACGACTGATCTGCGCGGCGCAAAATCCGTCGGGAAGCGGCGCTGGTCCATGCGGCGTGCGACAACCGAAATTCCTGCGGGACAAAATATTCCGATGCCGCATGCCAAGCCACGGCAAGTCTGCCTCACAAATTGAGACACCCGACACTGGCGCTGATGTTTGTTGCATCCAATCCAAAAATTCGGCCCGGTCCGCGGGCAGACGATGCCCTGCCTAAGGTTTGCACACGCAAAATAATAACAACGATTCAACCGCTTAAGTCGCGCGTGCTCAAAATACAGCCTGTGGCACAGCGCTTGCCATTTTGTGCTCCGGGCGCCGTTTCAGGCCGCCCATCAGTACGGCGGAGTGTCCGCTCACAGGAGCAACCCAATGGATTTCTCAAAAATTTCAAGAAGGCATCTTTTACAGGGAGGCGCGGCACTGACATTCGGCTCGACGTTTGGCGCGCGGACGGCCGCAGCGGCAACGACGACGATTGGTTTCATCTATGTCGGCTCGCGGGACGACTACGGCTACAATCAGGCGCATGCGCAGGGCGCCGCCGCATTGAAGTCCCTGCCTGGCATCAAGGTTGTCGAAGAAGAGAAGGTTCCGGAGACCGACGCCGTTGAAAAAACGATGGAGTCGATGATCAATCTCGACGGGGCGACGCTGATTTTCCCGACCTCGTTCGGCTACTACAATCCGCATGTCCTCAAGACCGCAGCCAAGTATCCCGCGGTCCGGTTCGAACACTGCGGCGGTCTGTGGACCGACAAAGACCCGAAGAACGCCGGCAGCTATTTCGGCTATATCGACGAAGCGCAATTCATCTCGGGCATCGTCGCCGGTCACTCGACCAAATCCGGCAAGCTCGGCTTTGTCGCCGCGAAACCCATTCCGCAGGTTCTGCGCAACATCAACGCGTTTACGCTCGGCGCCCGCCTCGCCAATCCCAAGGCGACCACGCAGGTGATCTTCACCGGCGACTGGTCGATGCCGGTGAAGGAAGCCGAAGCCACCAACAGCCTGATCGATCAGGGCGTCGATGTCCTGACCTGCCACGTCGACGGTCCGAAGACGATGGTGGAGAACGCGGCCAAGCGCGGCGCGATGGTGTGCGGCTATCACGTCAACCAGGCGCCGCTGGCACCGCAGGCTTACCTGACAGGCGCGGAATGGAACTGGGAAGTTCTGTATCCGAAATTCCTCAAAATGATCGCAAGCGGACAGGGCATTCCAAACTTCTTCCGCGGCGGTTTGAAGGAAGAAATCGTCAAGGTCTCGCCATATGGCCCGATGGTGTCCGAAGCCGCCCGCAAGCAGGCCGACGACGTCAAGGCGCAGCTGATCGCGGGCGCTTACACGATCTTCAAAGGACCAATCAAGGACAACAAGGGCAACACCGTGATCGCCTCGGGCATCGCACATGGCCAGACCGACACCGAACTTGAAAAAATGGATTACCTTGTCGAAGGCGTGATCGGAGCTACAGCATGACCAGCGGCGTTGGCGAACCTGCGTTGGGGGACGCAACCTCCCGTCCGGCAAGGCTGAGCGTTCGCCAACGCCATGGCGAGGCGATTGAATACATCGTCATTCCGGTGGCCGCGCTTGCCGCGGCCCTCGTCGTGTTCGGCGTATTCGTCGCCTCGTTCGGTAAAAATCCGCTCGACCTTTATTACTACATGTACAAGGGCGCGTTCGGCACCTGGTTCTCATGGCAGAACACGCTGTCGCGGGCGGCGCCCCTTATCCTGACGGCATTATGCACGGCGTTGCCAGCGCAACTCGGCATGGTGATCATCGGCGGTGAAGGCGCGCTGCTGATTGGCGCGCTGGCCGCGACCAGTGCGGCGCTTGCAATCCCCTCCGCGCCATCGCTGGTGGTTCAGGTCGCGATGATCTGTGCCGGCATGATCGGCGGCGGCCTGTGGATCGTGATATCCGGCGCGCTGCGTCAGTATCGCGGCGTCAACGAAACAATCTCCAGCCTTCTGCTGGTCTACCTCGCCGCCGCGCTGCTCAACCATCTGGTCGAAGGGCCGATGCGTGATCCGACCAGTCTTAACAAGCCGTCCACGCGCGAAATTGGCGCGGCGAACATGATTGGAATGATCCCCGGAACGGAGGTGCATTGGGGTCTGGTGTTCGGAATCGTGGCCGCCATTGCCTCCTACATCCTGATCTATCACACGGTGTTCGGATTCGCGGCACGCGTCGCGGGTGGAAATATCCGCGCGGCGAAGATTGTCGGCCTCGGCGTCGGCAAGCTGATCCTGATCACCTGTTTCCTCGCGGGAGCCGCCGCCGGTCTTGCCGGAACTGTCGAAGTCGCGGCGGTGCAGGGCCGCGCCAACGCCAATCTCGCGGTTGGCTACGGCTTTACCGGCATTCTTGTCGCATTCCTTGCGCGGCAAAATCCGCTGGCCGTCATTCCGGTCGCGATCCTGCTCGGCGGCATCAACGCCAGCGGCGGTCTGCTGCAGCGCCGGCTCGACCTGCCGGACGCATCGGTACTGGTGCTTCAGGGCATCATCTTCATCGCGGTACTCGCGAGCGACTCGCTATATGGACGAATTCCCTTTCTGAAAGGCAAGAGCTGATGGCGGATGGATCACTTGGTCTTTGGACGGTCCCGATCGCGGTGATTGGCGGCGCCATCCGCATCAGCACGCCGTTCCTGTTCGTCAGTCTTGGCGAATGCATCACCGAGCGCAGCGGCCGCATCAATCTTGGCCTCGAAGGCACATTGGTGATGGGCGCGATGAGCGCCTATGGCATATCCTATCTGACCGGATCGCCCTGGCTCGGCGTCCTTGCCGCCGGACTCTCCGGAGCGTTACTCGGCGCGCTCCATGCTGGAATCTGCTCGTTGCCGAAAGTCAACGACATCGCCGTCGGCATCGCGCTGATGCTGTTCGGCACCGGTCTGGCCTTCTTCCTTGGCAAGCCGTTGATCGAACCGACGGCGGCTCGCCTGCCGGCGATCGACTTCGGATGGTGGAGCAACATTTCTCAGGTACGCTCCGCTTTGCAGGTGAATGTGCTGTTTATCATCGGCATTGTCCTTGCGCCCGTGCTGCTCTGGGCGTTCCGGACCACGCGATGGGGCCTTCTGATCAGGACGGCAGGCGAGAGCGCCGATGCCGCGCGCGCGATGGGCTATTCGGTCGGCGCGATCCGGCTTCGCGCCACCATGTGCGGCGGCTTCCTTGCGGGCGTCGGCGGCTCGTTCCTCTCGCTGTTCTATCCGGGAAGCTGGAACGAGGGCCTCTCCAGCGGACAGGGCGTCACAGCGGTGGCGCTGGTGATCTTCGCCCGCTGGGACCCGATGCTTTGCCTCTGGGCGTCACTGGCGTTCGGCGGTGCCGCCGCACTCGGCCCGGCGCTGCAATCGATCGGCGTAACATGGGGCTATCATTTGTTTAACGCCGCACCGTATTTCCTGACGCTCGCTATCATGATCATCACCTGTTCGCCGAAACGCACGCTGACCGGCGCCCCCGCTGAACTCTCGATCACCCGATAAGAGGACGCACCATGACCGCAATCGTGAGAACGATCATGCAGAAGACCGGGATGCCGGAAACCCGATACATCACGTCCGAGCCATATGCATGGCCCTATAATGGCGATCTGCGTCCGGAAAATACCGCGCTCATCATCATCGACATGCAAACGGATTTCTGCGGCGAGGGCGGTTATGTGGACAAGATGGGCTATGATCTGTCGCTCACGCGCGCACCGATCGAGCCGATCAAGCGGCTGCTCGCCGCGATGCGCAAGCGGGGCTATCACATTATCCATACCCGCGAGGGCCACCGCCCCGACCTGACCGACCTGCCCGACAACAAGCGCTGGCGTTCACGCCAGATCGGCGCCGGGATCGGCGATCCCGGACCGTGCGGCCGGGTGCTGGTGCGCGGCGAACCCGGATGGGAGATCATTCCCGACCTCGCTCCCCTTCCCGACGAGCCGATCATCGACAAGCCCGGCAAGGGCTCGTTCTACGCCACCGACCTTGAAATGATCCTGCGGCTGCGCGGCATCGAGAACATCGTTCTCACAGGCATCACCACCGACGTCTGCGTGCACACCACGATGCGCGACGCCAACGACCGCGGTTTCGAATGCGTCCTGATCGAGGATTGCTGCGCCGCGACCGACAAGGGCAATCACGATCACGCGCTGAAGATGATCAAGATGCAGGGCGGTGTGTTCGGCGCGGTGGCAACTTCGTCGGATCTGATTGAGGCGATCTCGTGATTATCGGCGACACGCCACTTCCGGAAGGTGCCCTCGGCGTCGATGCGCTCGCAATGACGATGCGTTTCGGCGAGTTCCTTGCGCTCGACAATGTCGAGCTTAAGGTCCAACCGGGATCGTTTCATGCGCTGCTGGGCGAAAACGGCGCCGGCAAAAGCACACTCGTGAAATGCATTATGGGCTATTATCACCAGACCGAGGGCAGCGTTCTGGTCGGCGGACACGAGCGCTCGATCGCAAACCCGAAGGACGCGCACGCGCTCGGGCTCGGCATGGTCTACCAGCACTTCACCCTGGTGCCCGCCATGACGGTCGCTGAAAACCTCGTGCTGGCGCGCGATAACGTGCCAGCTGTCGTCGACTGGAAAAAGGAACGGCGCGAACTTGAGGAGTTTCTCTCCCGGATGCCGTTCAAGGTGCCGCTGGATTCGAAGGTGTCCGCGATCTCGGCGGGCGAGCGGCAGAAGTGCGAAATACTCAAGCAGCTTTATCTGAAAAGACGATTCCTGATTCTGGACGAGCCAACTTCGGTGCTGACACCGGCTGAAGCCGACGAGGTACTGGGTCTGCTTCGCGCGATGGTGGTGAAAGGCGATCTCACCATTTTGATGATCACCCACAAGTTTCGCGAGGTCATGGCCTTCGCCGACGACGTCACGATCCTGCGCCGCGGCAAGCTCGCGGGTCAGGGCAAAGTCGCCGAACTCACCCCGGACGAAATGGCCCGTGTGATGATCGGCGCCGAAGAGCTCATGGTTCAGCCGCAGCGCACCGGCGAGTATGGCGTGTCGCGCCTCGAACTGATCAAGCTCAACGCCCTCGACGACGCGGGAGCAACCGCCGTGCACGACGCCTCGCTTGCCGTTCGGGCCGGAGAGATTGTCGGCATCGCGGGTGTCTCCGGCAACGGTCAGCGGCAGCTGGTTGAGGTACTGGCGGGACAGCGTGAGTCGGCATCCGGAGAAATCCGTATCGCCGGCGACACTTATCACGCGACTCGCGATGAGATGCGTCGTCACCACATGTCGCTGCTTCCGGAAGAGCCGCTGAAGAACGCCTGCGTCGGCAGCATGAGCGTCGCCGACAACATTGAATTCCGCGAATTCGATCATGCGCCGTTCGCGCGGGGTGGATGGTGGCTCAACCGCTCCGCCTTCATTGAGGACGCCGACCGGAAAATCGAACGCTACAAGATCAAGACGCGATCACCGGAGACACCGATCTCGGCGCTCTCGGGCGGCAACGTCCAGCGCGCGGTGCTTGCACGTGAACTGGGGCCGAACGTCGAGGTGCTGGTGGCGGCCAACCCCTGTTTTGGTCTGGATTTCGCGGCCGTGGCGCAGATCCATGCCGAGATCATGGCCGCGCGCAATCGCGGCGCCGCCGTACTGCTGGTGAGCGAGGATCTCGACGAACTTCTCGAACTCTCCGACCGGATCGTCGTGATGTTCCACGGACAGTTCGTGTATGAGGCGCGCACCAGCGAGGCGAACCTCACGGATATCGGCCGGCACATGGCCGGCAATTAGCCGGAAATGGGCCGCTCAGCGGTTCGATCGACGGATCGGGCCGGAACTTCGGCTATTCCCGGCAAGTTCCCGGATAATTGTTGGTTAAGAAAGCCGGTTATCCTGGAAACGCACGCCGGGATTTACTTCAAATTATGGCCCTCCCGATAGCTGTCAAAGGACTATCGGAACAGGGTTCATGACCACCGTCACTGACATCGTCAAGCACGAGAAGGGCTTTGCGGTTTCGCTCGGGCCAGCCTGGCTCTGGGCCGGCGTGGGTGTGTATCTGCTCCTGATGATGAACGGCAGCCGCCTTCTGGGCGATTCCGATACGTTCTGGCAGATCGCCGCTGGCCAATGGATCCTCGATCATCGCGCCTGGCCTTCCACCGACATCTACTCTTTCACCAAATACGGCGAACCGTGGCTGTCCTCATCATGGCTGGCGCAAGTGACCTTCGCCGGCGCCTACAGGCTGACGGGCTGGACCGGCATTGTGGCGCTCGCCGCAGGAAGCGCCGCGATTTCCATTGCGCTGCTCGTGTCGATACTCAGCCGCCGGATTCCTTCGACATATGCCGTCAGCACGGCGCTGGTCGCGTTTTCGTTGTCGGCGTCACACGTCCTCGCCCGCCCCCATATCATCGCGCTTCCGGTGATGATGATCTGGACGCATGGCCTGCTGTCTGCGGTCGAACGGCGCAAGACTCCATCCTTTTGGCTGTTGCCGATCATCACGCTGTGGGCAAATCTCCATGGCGGATTTGTTTTCGGGATTGTGCTGGTTTGCGCCTTTGCGTTCGAGGCCTGGTGGGCCGCCGAGAGACCGGCGAAACCGAAGCTCGCCCTGCACTGGGCGCTGTTCCTTATCCTCACCCTCGTTGCGTGCTGCATCACGCCTTATGGCTGGAGCTCGCTCGTTGCGGCGGGCAAAATCCTTTCGCTTGGTGACCTTCTGCGCATCATCTCGGAATGGGCTCCAGTCGATTTCAGCCATGGCTCGCTTTTTCTGGTGCTGCTGCTGAGCATGTTCGCTGCGGTTTTCCACACCGGCTTCCAGCTCACGCTGCCCCGCGCGCTGATTGTGACGGGCTTGCTGTTCATGGCGCTGTCTCACATCAGGAACATCGAAATCTTCGCGTTCCTGGCGCCGATGATCGTTGCGGTTCCTCTGGCGCGGCATTTCAATCTTAATCCTGATTCCGCATATCCGTCCGTTCGTGTCTTGCCGCTTATCTGCGCGCTTGCCGTTGCCGGAGTCGCAACCTGCGCTCTCGCAATTGGCCGCGGCTACTCTCCACCCGCCGAGCAATCGCCAGAGGCGGCCATCTCCGCGCTGCAAAGCGCAGGCGCTGCACGTACGCTTAACGATCTCCCATTTGGCGGCTACATGATCTGGCGGGGAATCCCCGTTTTCATCGACGGCCGCGCCGAGCTCTATGGTGAGAAATTCGGGCTGACCTACTATCATGCGCTCCAGCTCAAAAGCGTCGACGGCTTTCTGGATCTTCTGAAAGCCTACCGAATCGATTCCGCATTGCTCGCGCCATCAACGCCTGCAGCAGAACTGCTCGATCATCTGGACGGCTGGAAACGCATTTACAGAGATACGAATGCGGTGGCCTTTGTACGCGTGGCGACCAACCCATGATCCGCCGGAACCCGTCGCTCGATCTGCTGCGCGGACTGGCCATCGCGATGGTCGCGCTGACCCATTGCAGTCACGTCGCCAAGAGCGCCATTCCCGGCCTGCATCATTTCTCCTGGTATTACGGCGAACTGGGCGTCCAACTGTTTTTCATCGTCAGCGGCTACACCATGATGCTGACGTTCGGGGACAAGGTCGACCTTTCGGCCGCGCGCTCCTTCTACATTCGCCGCGCGTTCAGGATTGTGCCGTTATTCTGGATCGCAACTGTCTTC
The DNA here is from genome assembly GCA_019750915.1 of Xanthobacteraceae bacterium. Lineage (GTDB taxonomy): Bacteria > Pseudomonadota > Alphaproteobacteria > Rhizobiales > Xanthobacteraceae > Afipia. Next base: position 38,246 of record JAIENY010000013.1, on the reverse strand, counting down.
TATCTGCTGGTGCAAATTCCGGAAAACCGGGTCTGGGCGCCGAACGGCATTGGACCGGCGGAAGTGGCTTTGACTTTCCTGTTTCTGCAATGGAGCAGTCCGACCGCTTTCAACTCCATCGTTCCCGGCGGCTGGAGCATCGCGGTCGAGATGCAATTCTATTTGTTGTTCCCGCTGCTGATCTGCGTCTTCAGAACGAAGAACGGTCCACTGATCTGTTATGCGCTCATCGCCCTCGTAAATGTCGTCGCGCAATTCGCAGCCGATCATTTCCTGATGCAACGCATGGCAGCCTCGCTGCCGGCGAACGAAGTTTATCTTTCTGAAGCGTTTTATTTCTGGTGGCTCCCGCGCCAGCTCATCTGCTTCGGATTCGGCATTCTGCTTTATGATTTTATCGAACTGAAAAACCGGCCGACCATTGGCGCACTCCTGCTGATCGGTGCCGGCTTGTTTTCAAGCTGGACCTCGGAGATCGTTGTTCTCGCTGCCGCAGCGTTCGTAATTCTGGCGCTGAACATGCGCGCGGCGCCGCTCGGCCTGCTAGGACGCCATTCTTATGCGATCTACCTGTTTCATTTTGCTTTTGTATGGCTGTTCGGCAAAATCCCTTCAATCGACCTCGTCTTGCTGTTTGCGCTCGTCTTGGGTTCTTCCTTGGCGACGAGTTATTTTATAGTCGAACCACTTATTGAACGGCGCTTCAACCGCCTCGGCCATCAGCTGGCGAACTCTCGAAATTCTCCGGCGCTCCAGCCGTTAGCATAAACCCAAAGCGCTGTGACAAGGTTGGCGAGCGGTGTTGCTCTCGCTACCCATCGACAAGGCGGACAGCGCCATTGCGCATTGCATGTGCAGCCGAGCGCAGCCTTGATGCTTTCGGCGGCAGGAACCGCACCGATCAGCGCGATTTCTGCTTAGGAAGCCACAAACCTTCGATTTTCGGCCTGTTTGGCATAACGATTGCTTGATTATCCATACAGTCAACGACGACTGCCACTGAACTGTCAGCCGAGCTTGGCTGAGGCTTGCGGGCTCTCGCGACGAACATTCGGTTCGCCCGATGCGATCGTCTCACACAGCCCGGCAGTTCTTGCGTTCCACATCACACCACCGGGATGGCATCGACTGTCTCTCACGGCGTGAGGGCGCTTGGGATTTCATCATCAACAGGGGAAATGAGAATGGCGTATTTAGCACCGGCGGAATTTGTCACCAAAATGGTGGATGCGGGAGAAGCGAAAGTTTTCATGTCGACGCGGGACACCGTGATCCGCGCCTACATGGCAGGTGCAATTCTCGCTTTGGCGGCATGGATGGCGGTGACCATCAACATAAACACTGGCCAACCGCTCGCCGGCGCGCTGATGTTCCCGGTCGGATTCTCGATGCTGTACCTGCTTGGCTTCGATCTTCTCACCGGCGTTTTCGTGCTGGCGCCGCTTGCATTGCTCGACAAACGCCCCGGCGTCACGACGGGCGGCGTGCTTCGTAACTGGGGTCTGGTGTTCGTTGGCAATTTTCTCGGTGCTTTGACCGTGGCATTCATGATGGCCTACGTGACAACCTTCGGCTTCACACAGGATCCTGACAAAGTCGGAACGGCCATCGGCAACGTCGGAGAGGCGCGCACGCTCGGTTACGCCGCGCACGGCCTCTCCGGCATGGCAACACTTTTCATCCGTGGCATGCTGTGTAACTGGATGGTGTCGACCGGCGTCGTCGGCGCCATGATCTCGACCTCGGTGCCCGGCAAGGTGATCGCGATGTGGATGCCGATCTTCCTGTTCTTCTACATGGTGTTCGAACATTCGGTCGTGAACATGTTCCTGTTCCCCGCCGGCCTGATGCTGCACGCCAAGTTCTCGATCATGGATTACTTTATCTGGAACGAGATTCCGACCGCGCTCGGCAATCTGGTGGGCGGCCTCGCATTCACGGGCCTCACACTCTACACCACGCACGTCCGTACCGCGCCGAAGCGTCCTATCCCGGTTCGCGCTGCCGCGTAATCTCGATTGGCAAAAGGAGCCTTATCCAACTAGGGTAAGGCTCCTTCTCCTTTTGCGTCACGGGCAATGCCGCGCAACCTCCAAATCTCGCTCGGCCAATTCTCCGACAAAGGCCGCAAGGAAGCCAATCAGGATTTTTATGGCGCCCTGATCCCGCGAGAGCCGCTGCTCGGATCAAAGGGAATCGCGCTGGCGCTCGCGGACGGCATCAGCAGCAGCGACGTCAGTTCAGTCGCGAGCGAAACCGCCGTCAAAAATTTTCTCACCGACTATTACTGCACATCGGAAGCCTGGTCGGTCAAAACGTCGGCCTCCCGCGTCATCGCGGCGACGAATGCATGGCTGCACGCCCAAACCCAGCGAAGTCCCTACCGCTACGATCAGGATCGCGGCTATGTCTGCACGTTCAGCGCGCTCATTCTCAAATCGGCCACCGCACATATCTTCCATATCGGCGACGCACGCATCTACCGGGCCGTGAATCAGTCGCTCGAACAAATCACCACGGATCACCGCGTCGTCATTTCGTCGCAGCAGAGTTATTTGGGCCGGGCGCTCGGAGTTAGTCCCGATATCGAAATCGACTATCGGGCGCTTCCACTCCATCCCGGCGACGTGTTCGTGCTGGCAACCGACGGCGTGTACGAGCACGCATCGCCGCGCTCTATCGTCAGCGCGGTCGCCGATCATCGCAACGACCTCGATGCCGCCGCAAAACGCATTGTCGATGAGGCCTTTGCACAAGGCAGCAACGATAATCTCACCGTCCAGATTCTGCGGGTCGACGCGCTTGCCGATGGGGAAGCTGATGAGATCCTCGGCGGGGGCCTCGAATTGCCGGCGCCACCCCTGCTCCAGGCAAGAGACATTTTCGAAGGCTACACCATCGTGCGACAGCTTCACGCAAGCAGCCGCAGCCATATCTATCTTGCCGCCGATATTGAAACCGGCTCCCCCGCCGTCATCAAAATCCCGTCGATCGACCTGCGCGACGATCCAGCCTACATCAGGCGTTTTATGATGGAGGAATGGATCGCGCGGCGGCTCAACAGCCCATACGTCCTCAAGCCCGTTCTGCAATCACGACAACGCCAGCACCTGTTTGTCGTGACGGAACACATCGAGGGTCAAACACTCACACAATGGATGATCGACAACCCGGCGCCCGACATCGAAACGGTGCGGGGCATTGTGGAGCAGATCGCGAGCGGCCTCCGGGCCTTCCACCGCAAAGAGATGCTGCATCAGGATTTGCGTCCCGAAAACGTCATGATCGACAAATCCAACACGGTGAAAATCATCGACTTCGGCTCGGTCAAGGTCGCCGGCGTCGTCGAGATCGGGCCAAGACTCGAACACGACGATATTCTCGGGACCGTCCAATACACCGCCCCGGAATATTTCGTCGGCGATGAAGGCACGACGCAATCGGACCTTTTTTCCCTTGGTATCATTACCTATCAGATGCTGACCGGGCGATTGCCCTATGGCACTCAGGTCGCGAAAATCAGGACAAAGTCACAGCAAAAGAAGTTGCGCTATACCTCGGCACAATACGATTCCCGCGCAATCCCTCGCTGGATCGACGAGACGCTCAGGAAGGCCGTTCATCCCGATCCGTCGCGGCGTCATCAGGACCTGTCGGAATTCGTATTCGACCTGCGCCACCCGAACCCGAGCTATCTGCGCGCGGAGCTTCCCCTGATCGAGCGCGACCCGCTGTTGTTCTGGAAAATCCTGTCGACCGTTCTGGGCTGCGCGGTTCTGGCGCTGCTGGCGATCATGATGCGCTCATGACCGCAAGGGGCGCAAAACACCTGATGCCATACTTTTACCACCGGGAGACCGACGTTGCGGACCATTGGGCGGGCTGATAAACCGCCCATTCCAGGGCTTCGCCTGACCGTCACATAGATATTCATGGCTCAAATCCCTGGTGAGACAAATGAAGGTTAAGCCATGAGCGTGTCGCCACTTTCAGTTATCGCAGGATCAGGTCAACCGCGCCACGACTGGACGCGCGACGAAGCGCAGGCGCTTTATGATCTTCCGTTCTCCGATCTGATTTTTCAGGCGCAGGGCGTTCATCGCGGCAATTTCGATCCCAACCATGTCGAGACGGCGAGCCTGCTCAGCATCAAGACCGGCGGCTGTCCGGAAGATTGCGGTTACTGCTCGCAGAGCGCGCACTACAAAACCGACGTCAAAGCCACCAAGCTGATGGATCAGGACGACGTGGTAGCGACCGCGCGCCGCGCCAAGGAATCCGGAGCCGGCCGCTTCTGCATGGCGGCCGCGTGGCGCAATCCGAAGGACAAGGATCTCGACCGGGTCTGCGACATGGTGAGCGCAGTGAAGGCGCTCGGCATGGAGACGTGCGCGACGCTCGGCATGCTGACACGGGAACAGGCCGACCGGCTGCGCGACGCGGGCCTCGACTTCTACAATCACAATGTCGACACCTCCGCGGAGTTCTACGGCAAGATCATCACCACCCGCACGATGCAGGATCGCATCGAGACGCTCGCGCATGCGCGCGAGTCCGGCCTCAAGGTCTGCTGCGGCGGCATTGTCGGCATGGGCGAGCAGGTAGAGGACCGGCTCGGCATGCTGATGCTGCTCGCCAATCTTCCCGAGCATCCGGAAAGTGTACCGATCAACCTTTGGAATGAGGTGAAGGGCGTCCCGGTGAACGGAACCGCCGACGCGCCGGATCCGATCGAGATGGTGCGGATGATCGCGGTCGCGCGCATCATGATGCCGAAAAGCGTTGTGCGGCTGTCGGCCGGCCGGCAGTACATGAGCGACGAGATGCAGGCGCTGTGCTTTCTCGCTGGCGCGAACTCCATCTTCATCGGCGACGTGCTGCTGACGACCAAGAACCCGCAGACCCAGAAGGACGCGACGCTGCTGCAGCGTCTGGGGATGAACTCCAAGCTCGACGACGTGCAGGCAAACGACGCCCCGCTCAAGGCCGGCGCCGTCTCTTGATATTCCTCAATATGAGGTGATCCGGGCCGTGGCACGTGCCGTAGGACCGAGCTTGGACGTTCTGGGCTCTCGACCCGAACTTTGAAAAGCTCTAAAAAAGCTGACTTGAGAGAATGGTTCCGCTCCCTGCGGGGCCTTCTTCGTCCCGGGTGCCGTAGGGTTTTGCTATGGATTACAATAAGTTCTTCGATGCCGCGCTGGACCTGCTGCATGACGAGCGGCGCTACCGGGTGTTCGCCGATCTGGAACGCATCGCAGGCCGGTTCCCTCACGCGGTCTGGCACACCCCCCGGGGCCAGCGCGATGTCGTGATGTGGTGCTCGAACGACTATCTCGGCATGGGCCAGCACCCCAAGGTCGTGGGCGCGATGGTCGAAACCGCGACGCGGACCGGCACAGGAGCCGGGGGCACCCGTAACATCGCCGGCAACAATCACGCGCTGATCCAGCTTGAGCATGAACTCGCGGATCTGCACGGCAAGGAAGCGGCCCTCGTTTTCACTTCGGGCTATGTATCCAACCAGACCGGCATCTCGACGCTCGCCAAGCTGATCCCAAACTGTCTGATCCTGTCAGACGCGCTCAATCACAATTCGATGATTGAAGGCATTCGGCAATCGGGCTGCGAGCGCATCGTGTTCCGCCACAATGACATCGCGCATCTGGAAGACCTGCTGCGCACGCATCAAGGCCGCCCGATTCTGATCGCGTGCGAGAGCCTCTACTCCATGGATGGCGATATCGCGCCGCTGAGCAGGATTTGCGACCTTGCGGAGCGCTATGGCGCGCTGACCTATGTCGATGAGGTCCATGCGGTTGGCATGTACGGCCCGCGCGGTGCCGGCATCGCCGAGCGTGATGGCGCGATGCATCGCATTGATCTGGTGGAGGGAACGCTGGCGAAGGCGTTCGGCTGCCTGGGCGGCTATATCGCCGGCAAAGCCAACGTGATCGATGCCATCCGCTCGCATGCGCCGGGCTTTATTTTCACCACCGCGCTGCCGCCGGCGGTCTGTTCAGCGGCCACCGCCGCGATCCGTCACCTGAAAACATCGAGCTGGGAGCGCGATCGTCAGCAGGACCGCGCCGCGCGTGTCAAGTCGATCCTGATCGCTGCCGGCATCCCGGTGATGTCGAGCGACACGCATATTGTGCCGGTGTTCGTGGGCGATCCCGAGCTGTGCAAGAAGGCCAGCGATCTGCTGCTGGAAGAGCATGGCATTTACATCCAGCCGATCAACTACCCGACAGTCGCTAAGGGCACCGAACGGCTACGCATCACACCGACGCCCTATCACGACGACGCACTGATCGATCAGCTTGCCGACGCGCTGTTGTCGGTGTGGGAGAGCCTTGGGATCCAGCTCAACGCCAAGTCGCTCGCGGCCGAATAGTCAGCGCATCGACGCGTAGCTCTGGCCGGCCGATTGCGACAGAACGATTCGCATCAGATCAGCCGCGTTCTTTGCACCGAGCTTGCTCATGATCCGCGCACGGTGCACCTCAACGGTTCGTGGACTGATGCCAAGCCTGCGCCCGGCCTCCTTGTTTGAGGAACCGTTGGCAACCTGACCCAGGACCTCGCGTTCGCGGCCCGTCAACAGGTGCCTGCCCGGAAAATCCGCAAAGCCCTGTATCAGGCTTTCCGCCGCCCGGCGCTGAGCCCCGACCGCCTCGTGCACTTTCGCCGCCATGGCGGAGGCCGGAAACGGCTTTTCCAGGAAATCCAACGCCCCGCTCTTCATCGCAGCAACGGCCGTTGGCACGTCAGAAAGCCCGGAGATCACGATGATCGGCGAGGCGAAGCGCATGGCCGATAATTCCTTCAGAACCGATAGCCCGCTGAAACCCGGCAATTGCAGGTCAAGGATCACACAGGCAGGCGGTTCGGCCCTCACCATCTCCAGAAACGATCGGCCATCGCTGAAACACCTTGTCGCAAAGCCTTCCAGCCTGAGCAGCAATGTCAGCGCGTCGCCGACCGAGCTGTCGTCATCGACGATGAACACCTTCGGGTCGGCACCGGACACCGAATGACGGTCCAGGGGAAAAAACTGTCCCATATGTCCTCGCGAGTATTTCTATATATTGCAACTAATACGTGTATATCCGATTCGATGGCAATCGCAAACCTAATCCGGAAAAACGCCCCGCCCCTTCCGGGCAATCCCGGTATATCCTGCGGACCGGAAAGTACTTTTGTCCCGGCTGGCCTTGAGTTCGCGGCGGAGTGATGTTGGATGTTTGCAAACGGAACGGTCATCGCCGCAGCCTTCGGCTACATCGGCCTGCTGTTCGCGGTCGCTTTTTACGGTGACCGGCTGACGCAGCAGCAGCGCGCACGTGCAGGCACCCTGATCTACCCGCTGTCGCTGGCGATCTACTGCACGTCCTGGACCTTCTTCGGCTCTGTCGGGCTTGCGACGCGGACAAGCATCGAATTTCTGGCGATCTATATCGGCCCGATCATCATGTTCGTGTTCTGCAAACCGATCATGCTGCGCGTGATCGACCTCGCCAAGGCTCAAAACATCACCTCGGTCGCCGACTTCATCGCCGCACGCTACGGGAAAAGCCAGGCCGTTGCCGCGACCGCGGCACTGATCGCGATCATCGGATCGGTCCCCTATATCGCGCTGCAATTGAAGGCCGTCGCCTCCTCGCTGGAAACGATCCTCAGCAGCAACAACGATACCTCCAACCTCCTGTTCGCCGGTGACATCGCGTTGTTCGTGACCGCTGCACTGACCGTCTTCGCGGTCCTGTTCGGAACGAGGCGCGCAAACGCCACCGAACATCAGCATGGCCTGATGCTTGCGGTCGCCACGGAGTCGATCGTCAAGCTCATCGCGTTTCTGGCTGCCGGCATTTTCATTACCTTCATCATGACAAGCCCCTACGCGCTGATTCAAAGCGCGCTGAAGACGCCGGAAGCCATGCGGGCGATCGAATACTCCCCCTCGATCGGCAATTTCGCGGCGATGACGCTGTTGTCGTTCTTCGCCATCATTTTGCTGCCCCGGCAATTCCACGTCAGCGTCGTCGAGAACTCGAGCCCGAAAGAAGTCTCGCGGGCTCAATGGCTGTTTCCGCTCTACCTGATCGCGATCAACATCTTCGTCATTCCGATCGCATTGGCGGGGCTGGTGACGTTCCCGTTCGGCGCAGTCGACAGCGACATGTTCGTGCTGGCGCTGCCGATCGAAGCGGGTTCAAAGCTGATGAGCATCATCGTGTTCGTCGGCGGCCTTTCGGCTGCGACGGCGATGGTGATCGTCGAATGCGTGGCCCTCGCCGTGATGGTGTCAAACGACATTGTCATGCCGCTTGTGCTGCAGAGCGAGGAACAGCCCGAGAATGGCAGCCCGAACTTCGGGCGCTTCCTGTTGACCGTTCGCCGCGTTGCCATAGTCGGCATCATGCTGATGGCCTATCTGTATTACCACGCGCTCGGCAACGCGCAGCTTGCCGCCATCGGTTTGATCTCCTTCGCAGCTATTGCCCAGCTCGCCCCAGCCTTCTTCGGGGGACTGGTCTGGCGGCGCGGCACCGGCGCCGGCGCGATCGGCGGCATGATCATCGGCTTTGCGATGTGGGGATATACGCTGTTCCTGCCGAGCTTCATCGATATCGGCCCGCTCGGCACAAAATGGATTCAGGAAGGATTGTTCGGCATCGAGGCTCTGCGGCCGCAGAACCTTCTGGGCAGCCAGATGTCGCCGCTGATCCACGGCCTGCTGTGGAGCATGACGCTCAATATCCTCACCTATATCGCGCTGTCATACTGGCGCCAACCGTCCTCGATCGAGCGCCTGCAGGCCGATATCTTCGTGCCGACTGAAGTCGCGCCGGTATCGCCGAGTTTCCGGCGCTGGCGCTCGACGGTGACAGTCCGCGACCTGTTCACCACGGTGTCGCAATATCTCGGACAGGAACGTACCAACGAGGCGTTCGAGGCTTTCGCCAAGACTCACGATATCAGGCTTGATCAAAGCTCAACCGCGGACTTCCAGCTTCTGCGCTATGCCGAACACCTGATCGCCTCTTCGGTCGGCGCCGCATCCTCGCGCCTTGTGATGTCGCTACTGCTACGCAAGCGCGCCGTTTCGGCAAAATCGGCGCTGAAGCTTCTCGACGATGCACATGCCGCCCTGCACTTCAATCGCGAGATTTTGCAAACCGCGCTCGATCACGTCCGGCAGGGCATCGCCGTGTTTAATCAGGAACAGCAGTTGATCTGCTCCAACCGGCAGTTCGGACAGATGCTCGACCTGCCCGCGCATGTCGTGCAGATCGGAATTCCGCTCCGCGAAATTCTCGAATACATCGGCAAGCCGGGCGATGCGGGCCTCGAACCGTCGGAAATCCAGCTTCATCAGCGTCTCGCCGCATACACCGCAGACGGCGAGCCCTTCCTGGAGCGGATCGCCCATCGCAACATGGTGGTGGAGGTGCGACCTAATGCGATGCCGGGTGGTGGCCTCGTCATTACCTTTTCCGACATTACGCCGAGTTTCGAAGCCGCTGAGGCGCTGGAGCGCGCCAACGCCACACTTGAGCGCCGGGTCCGCGAACGCACGGAAGAACTGACTCGCCTGAACAACGAACTGGCGCAGGCAAAGACAATCGCCGATGAAGCCAACATCTCCAAGACGCGTTTCCTGGCGGCCGCCAGCCACGACATCCTGCAGCCGCTCAACGCGGCACGCCTGTACGTCACAAGCCTTGTGGAGCGTCAACACGGCGACGAGAACGCACGCCTGGTCGACAACATCGATGACTCACTGGAGGCAATCGAAGAGATCCTCGGCGCGCTCCTCGACATCTCCCGCCTCGATGCGGGTGCGATGACGCCGTCGATATCGAGCTTCCGGATGAGCGAACTGATGCGATCGCTCCAGGTCGAGTTCATGCCGCTGGCGCGGGAAAAGAATCTCGATCTGCGGTTTGTCTCCTCGACGCTGGCGGTGAAATCGGACCGCGTGCTGCTTCGCCGCCTGCTTCAGAACCTGATCTCGAACGCGATCAAATATACGCCGAATGGAAAGGTTCTGGTGGGCTGCCGCGTTCGCGGCAAATCCCTCCGGATCTGCATTCACGACACCGGCGTCGGCATCCCTCCTCAAAAGCGCAAGGAAATCTTCAAGGAATTCCACCGCCTCGATCAGGGCGCGCGTATCGCACGCGGATTGGGCCTTGGACTTTCGATCGTCGAACGCATCGCGCGGGTGCTCGAGCACGGCATCGCGATCGAAGCCAACCGCAGTGGCGGCTCCTTCTTCTCGGTCATGCTGCCTGTCGCGCCGGGCTTCAATCAGGTCCAAGCGCCCGCCACCAATTCGATGATCTCATCCAAGGCGCCGATGAGCGGCACCACGATTGTCTGCATCGAAAATGACCCGGCAATCCTCGACGGCATGAAGACGCTGCTCAAGGGCTGGGGCGCCGATGTGATCGCGGCCGTCGATCCCAAGGATGCCTGCAAAGTGATCGTGGCGGCGGAGCGGCCGATCACGGGTCTTCTGGTCGACTATCATCTGGATCGCGGCAACGGCATCGCCGCGATCCGCGACATCCGTCATAAATTCGGCGCAACAATTCCGGCGATCCTGATCACCGCCGATCGCAGCCCTCCCGTCCGAGACTCAGCAAGAGCGTACGGTATCGTCGTGCTGAACAAGCCAGTGAAACCCGCCACCCTGCGCGCGCTGCTGAGCCAATGGCGCGCGCAGCAGATGGTGGCGACACAGGCCAGCGAAGGCGAAGCGGCGCAAACGCACCGAAACGTGGTTCAGGCCGACGGCTCGCTCTGACGCCACTGGCTGCCGGAGATTTTCGCGGCAACGATCACGGCCTGGGTGCGGCTTTCAACGCCGAGCTTTTGCAGGATCGCCGAGACGTGGGCCTTGATGGTCGCCTCCGACACGCCGAGTTCGTAGGCGATCTGTTTGTTCAGCAGACCTTCCGACAGCATCATCAGCACGCGGACCTGTTGCGGCGTCAGCGTGATCAACCGGTCGCGCAACTTCGCCATGTCGGGATCAGCCCCGGCAGACAGGTCGATCTCTGATGGCGTCCAGACGTCGCCGTTCATCACCTTCCCGATCGCCTCGCGCAGCGCCTCGACTCCGAACCGTTTCGGGATGAAGCCCGAAGCCCCGAACTCCATCGACCGGCGAATGGTTTCTCCGTCGTCGCTCGCGGACACCACCACCACCGGAATCGCCGGATACTGGGCGCGCAGATAGATCAGTCCGGAAAACCCGCTGACACCTGGCATCGACAGATCAAGCAGCACCAGATCGACATCCGGCTCCTTTTCGAGAAGCGCCGTCAGTTCTCCGAAAGAGCCGGCCTCGGATATATTTGTCGCAGGCACGACGCTCGTCACGGCTTCGCGCAACGCGCCACGGAACAGCGGATGGTCGTCCGCAATTACGAGATTCATGGAAGAAGGGGTCACAGCCATGTGGTCTTTTTCTTTACGGTTCGAAGTCAACTCATTGTCCTGACTGATAAACTATAGCATCGCGCAACGCGACGGCCGAATCCGCGGCGACAGGATTGCCCGCGGGCGAGGCGGCGGCTCGCGGCCAAATGGTGCGGCGCGACATATCCCATGGGAAAATCCATTTGGGCCAAAGTCTTATAGGGCGATGTTTTACGCTGATGTTACGTTGATTTTGAGCTTCGTCGCGACGCAATCGGCAGAAGAACGAGCGTCCCGTCGAGATTTTAGCAAAGCTTTTTGGGAGGGTTTCATGTCCACGACGACCATGACGGCATCTACCTCTCGTACAGGCGGCATGACCGCGGAAGAACGCAAAGTTATTTTTGCGTCTTCACTCGGCACCGTGTTCGAGTGGTACGACTTCTACATTTACGGCACTCTCGGCGCATTCCTTGCAAAGTACTTCTTCTCGAACGTTCCGCCGAACGTGGGGTTCATCTTCGCCCTGCTGGCATTCGCAGCCGGGTTCGCCGTTCGCCCGTTCGGCGCTCTGGTGTTCGGACGGCTCGGCGACCTCGTCGGACGCAAATACACCTTCCTCATCACCATGGGCCTGATGGGTGTGGGTACGTTCTGCATCGGCTTGCTGCCCGGTTACGCAACCTGGGGCATCATGGCGCCGATCCTTCTGATCGGCCTGCGGCTGATCCAGGGTCTGGCACTCGGCGGTGAGTATGGCGGCGCGGCGATTTACGTCGCCGAACATGCGCCCGCCAACAAGCGCGGCTACTACACCTCATGGATCCAGACCACCGCGACGCTCGGACTGTTCATGGCTCTGCTGCTGATCCTGGCGATCCGCAACATCATGGGCGAAGCGGCATTCGGCGACTGGGGCTGGCGTATTCCGTTCCTGTTGTCCGGCATCCTGCTCGTCGTGTCGCTCTGGATCCGCATGAGCCTGAATGAGTCGCCGATCTTTCAGCGAATGAAGGAAGAGGGCACAACCTCGAAGAAGCCGCTGACCGAAGCCTTCGGCCAGTGGTCAAACGCCAAGATCGCGCTGTTCGCTTTGCTCGGTGCGACGGCGGGCGAAGCGGTCGTTTGGTATGGTGGACAATTCTACGCACTGTTCTTCCTGACGCAGACACTGAAGGTGTCGGCGACTTCGGCGCAGATCATGATTGTGATCGCGCTCGCACTCGCTACGCCGTTCTTCATCATCTTCGGCTGGCTTTCCGACAAGATCGGCCGCAAGCCGATCATCCTTGCCGGCTTCCTGCTGGCGGCACTGACCTACTTCCCGATCTTCAAGGGAATTACTCACTATGCCAACCCGAAGCTGGAAGCCGCTCTGGCCAAGTCGCCGGTCACGGTGATCGCTGATCCGAGCAAGTGCTCGTTCCAGTTCAAGGCCACCGGCACTGAGAAATTCACCACGGGTTGCGACGTCGCCAAGTCGACACTCGTCAACCTGTCGGTGAACTATCAGAACGAAACCGCTCCAGCGGGAGCAGCCGCACAGGTCAAGGTCGGCGATCAGGTGCTCTCGTCCGACAGCCCCGACTTCGCCAAGACCCTCACCGCGGCGATCAAGGCCCACGGCTATCCGGCCTCGGCCGATCCGAACGATATCAACTGGCCGATGACCATCCTGCTGCTCTGGCTGCTGGTGGTCTATGTCACGCTGGTGTACGCGCCGATCGCAGCATGGCTGGTTGAGCTGTTCCCGAGCCGCATCCGCTATAGCGGCATGTCGCTGCCCTATCATATCGGCAACGGCTGGTTCGGCGGCTTCCTGCCGGCAACGGTGTTCGCGATCGTGGCCGCGACCGGAAACATCTACTCCGGCCTGTGGTATCCGATCATCATCGCGCTGATGAGCCTTGTCGTCGGCTTCCTGTTCCTGCCGGAAACGAAGGACGTCGATATCACGAAGTAACGAAACAAGGTCCCTGCCGGCGCCGGGCCGGCTTGGAACGGAAATCGGCCGCGGAGCAATCCGTGGCCGATTTTTTTAGGATCAAATCTTCTCGTAGATTTTTTTCTGCATCCGTCCGGCGATACCGACGAGTTGCTGCCAGACCCGATCGAGGGCGGCGACCAGTTCTTCCTGCGGCGGCAGTCGCAGTTCGATGACGGTGTCCTTACCGGACTGCGCCGATTGGCTGTCCGCCGTACCTTGCTTCCCGGGACTGTCTTTTGGCTTCTCAAGATCGGTTTTCGGAAGCGCCTCATTGGTCTTGCCCGAGACGCGGTCTGCAAGCTGGCTTTTTAACGCCGCGTTGTCGCGCTGAAGTCGGCCGATTTCGATGTCGAGCGCAGCACGCTCATCCGGCACCACGCGGCAGACCCAGCCGCTCTTGTTGGTACAGGTCGATATTGCGCCGGTGCGGGTATCGAGGCGCAGCACCCCATCGGCGGTTTGCGACATTGTATAGCGGCCGTTGTCGCTGTCCGGAGCTTGCTGGGCGAATGCCGCCTGCGCGAAGCCCGCGATCATGATGGCTGCCATCGAATAACCTTTGCATATCGGCCGCAGTCGCATCATCTCCGCTCCGTATTAGATATCCGCGCGAAACGGCGCCCGGCCCGATGTCAATGCATCGTCGAGCAGATCGATCCTGTCCTGTCCCCAGAACACCTCCCCGTCCAGCACATAAGCGGGGGAGCCAAACACGCCGTGGGCGATGGCGTCCTGGCGATTGTGCTCGTAGGCCGCCTCGACATCGGCGGAGCCTGACTGCTCGACCAGCATTGCGCCGGGAAAACCCGCGCGGTCGGCAAGCTCCGCAACGGTTGCGGGATCGGCCAGATCGAGCTGCTGCTCCCATATCCCTCTGAAAACATTATCGGTAAACGCCTCCGGGCTTTGACCGGACTGAAGGATCGCAATGGCGACGCCATCCGAAAGGCGAGGATTGAAAGGCCAATGTTGCGGCTTCAAATGGAAATTCAGCCCGCGCTTGTCGCGCCAACGCTGCATCTCGATCGCCCGGTATCGCTGACGCAGCGGATGCCGCTTCGCCAGCGGCAGCCCGCCAGTCTCCGAAAACAGGTTCAACAGCGCAAACGGCCTATAGATGACCTTCGCCCCATGCGCCCTGGCGACGTCGTGAAAAGCCTGCTGTCCGATATAGGCCCAGGGCGACTGGAACGAGAAATAATAGTCGATCAATCTTCCCATGAAGGATCCTGTGCGGTGCCGCCATTATCCGAGCAGACGCCCAGCCTTCAGGCAAGGCCGTACAAGGAATGGTGCAGCTGCGTCGTATCGTCCTTCACGGCAGACCAGCTTGCAAATTATTTAAGCAATATCAAAGCCATACCCAATCATCACCCAATCTTGACTTGGTGGTATGCCAACAGTATGGTCCGCGCGGTTTCAGGGGCATTTTGAACGTTTTTTCCGATATCTCGCGACGTGGTATTCTCTAAGTGTCGGCGGTTGCTGACACAGGAACGGCGGACGCGACGAAGATGGACGAAAAAAACAAACAAGCTGCCGATGAAGCCGCGCTCTCCGCAAGGCTTCACCGTCTTGAAGATCGGCTTTCCCAAAGCAGGAAAGATCGAAAGCTTCGGGCGGATCAGTCAGAAGGGGCGGAAAATGCATCGGCCACCGCTTCGGCGATGGCACGGGGCTTCCGACTTTCTTCCGAACTGATCGCTGGCGTTCTTGTCGGGGCGGTCATCGGCTGGGGCGTCGACCGTCTGCTGTCGACGTCTCCTTGGGGACTCATCTTGTTTTTTCTGCTCGGCTTCGCAGCCGGCGTAATAAACGTGATGCGGGCCGCCGGCGTTGCAACGAGCAATGCGAAAGACCGTTCCTGATCGAGATGCGGATGCGCCAAACCGATTTTGACCAGCCGGCTCATGTCCGGCATTGCTTGAGAGACGCCCGGAATGGCCGCCGATCCAATCGAACAGTTTGAGATCCACAAGATCTTCTCGCTTGGTCACATCGGTGGTCATGAGATCGCCTTCACCAATTCCAGCGCTTACATGTTCGTGGCCGTTGCTGCGGTCTCGATCCTGATGATCGGCGGCAGCGCGGGCCGCCGCATCATCCCCACCCGTTTCCAGTCGCTGGCCGAGCTGACCTATGAGTTTGTCGGGAACACCTTGAAACAAAGTGTCGGCGAAGAAGGCATGAAGTTCTTCCCGCTGGTGTTCTCGATCTTCACCTTCATCCTGGTCGCGAACCTGATCGGCATCATCCCGTTCACCTTCGCCGTCACCAGCCACCTCATCATCACCGTCGCGTTGGCGCTGATCGTGTTCCTGACCGTGCTGGGTTACGGCCTCTACAAAAATGGCCTGAAATTCTTCAAGCTGTTCGTCCCCAGCGGCATCCCGATGTACATCCTGCCGCTGATCGTGGTGATCGAAGTCATTTCCTTCCTGTCCCGCCCGGTGTCGCACTCGGTTCGTCTGTTCGCCAACATTCTGGCCGGCCACATCACGCTGAAGGTTTTTGCAAGTTTCGTTGCCGGTCTTGGCGCCCTGGGCGCTGTCGGCATTCTGGGCGCGTCGCTGCCGCTGGCGATGACCACGGCGCTGACCGCGCTGGAACTTCTGGTGGCGTTCCTGCAAGCCTACGTGTTCGCCATTCTAACCTGCATCTACCTGAACGACGCACTTCATCCCGGTCACTGACCGGATCGATCAACACTGACAGCCATCCAAGAAGGAGTTTCACCATGGATCCAGTAGCAGCAAAGTACATCGGCGCGGGCCTCGCCACCCTCGGAATGGGCGGCGCCGGCGTCGGCGTCGGCATGATCTTCAGCCAGTTCCTGAACGGCGCACTGCGCAACCCGTCAGCCTCGCAGGGCCAGTTCGCCAACCTGATCTTCGGCTTCGCGGTGACCGAAGCGCTCGGCATCTTCTCGCTGTTGATCGCGCTGTTGCTGCTGTTCGCCGTCTAATCACCGCACCAAGGCGCACGCGGATCCATCGATCCGCGTTAACCGGTCAGGAGACTATCGATGGCGACCGAAGCGGGCCATGCAACGGGAACAACTGCCCACACGGGGGCAGAAAGCAAACCGGCGTTCCCGCCGTTCGAGAAGGAGACATTCGCTTCCCAGCTTGTCTCTTTCGCGATCGCGTTTGCGTTGCTCTATTTCGTCGTGTCGCGTTTCGCGTTGCCGCGCGTCGGCTCGGTGATCGCGGCACGTGAAGGCGTGATCGAAAACGACCTCAACGAAGCGCAAAAGCTTCGCGACGAATCGGACGCCGCGCTGAAAGCCTATGAAAATGAGCTGGCGGCGGCGCGCGCGCGCGCTCAGGCCATCGGCACCGAGACCCGCGAACAGCTGAGCGCCCAGTCGGACGCCGACCGCAAGGCGCTTGAAGCCAGCCTCGTCGCCAAGCTAAAGGACGCCGAAAAGACCATCGCGGCAACGCGCATGGCAGCGATGGGCAATGTGAAGTCAATCGCGACGGATGCCGCCGCCGCGATTGTCCAGCATCTCACCGGCACCTCGCCTGACAGCCAGGCCGTCGACCGCGCGGTCGATGCATCCCTCAAGGGTTAAGCGATGTTGCAGAACGCAGAATTTTGGGTTGCCGTCGCTTTTTTCATTCTGCTCGGCCTGTTCGGCTATTTCGGCGTGCATCGGGTGTTGATTTCAGCCCTCGATCACCGTGGCGACCGCATCCGCAAAGAGCTCGACGATGCGCGGCGGCTGAAGGACGAAGCGCAGAAACTGGTCGCAGAATACCGGGCCCGCCGCGACAGCGCCGAGCGCGAGGCACAGGACATCGTGGCCAGCGCCAAGGCCGACGCCGAGCGGATCGCTCAGGAAGCCAAGGCCAAGATGGAGGATTTTGTCGCCCGCCGCACCAAGTCGGCGGAAAACAAGATCGCCCAGGCCGAGCTTCAGGCGGTCGCTGACGTTCGCGCCGCGGCGGCGGAGGCTGCGACAACAGCCGCTGCTTCGGTCATGTCCCAGACGGTCAAGGGACAGGTCGCCGAAACGCTGGTCGACAAGAGCATCACCGAGCTGCGCTCACGGCTCAACTAAATTGAATCCGACACATCAATAAAAAGCCGGCCTTGATAGGCCGGCTTTTTATTGCGTGTTCGCCCGTTCAGTGGCGCTTCTTTGGTGTGGTCCGCGGCTTCGGCTCGGGCTTCAGCGCCGCAGGATCGAAGCCGACATAGAAGATATAGGAATCACCTGCATCGCCGGCCGGCGGAGGATAGGTGAGGTCTTCTGCAACCAGACTGAAATCGGTCACGCCATCTGGCTGGATGTTGACGGTGGTCTGGAATGCCTTGGTCAGAATCACTTTCGACGACACGCCCTCCTGAACCAAGGCAACACGCATCGGAATGATAGCGACCGGCGGTGCCCCAGCCTGGCCGGTGATGATGCGGCCCTGAATGCCGACGCGGGCATGAATCTGTCCGCCGCTCATGCTGCAATCACGCGCGGTGCGCAGGATCGAGGCCTGAAAGCGAAGATCGGCGCCTGCAGCTTCCTTGCCGGGCAATCCCAACGCGTAGGTCGATGCACCGATCCGGATCGAGACCTGAGGACAGGTTGGTTCGTCCGGCTCAGGATCAGGCGCTTTCTCGCCAACCGCCTGCGACTTGGCACCGAACAACTGGCCGAAGCGGTCGCCGAGGCCCCCGCCGCTCGATGTGGAGGGTGAGCTCGAAGAACCGAACAGGCTGCCTCCACCGCATCCAGCGAGCGCCACACTGAGGGATAAGAAAAGCATCGGAGCCGCCCAGCCCCGAAGCGATCCGATCCGCGAAAACTTGTGCTGCATCAAATGAAGGGGTCCCTATCGGCAAATATCGTTTTGACGGATCGCCTTATAACAGGGCAACCGCGGCGAACCCAAGGCACATCGGGAAGGATGGCTACAGCCGGCTGTAATTTCGGTGCCTGGTTAACCGCGAAAATCTTCCTCCAGCAGGCCATAGAGATAATGGTCCTGCCAAATGCCGTTGATGCACAGATAGCGGCGCGCGACGCCCTCGCGGCTGAAACCGCATTTCTCGAGCACCCGAGCGGACGCCGTATTGGTCGGAATACAGGCCGCCTCGATGCGGTGCAAATTGAGCTCGCCAAACAGCGTCGGCAGCAAAACGCGCAGAGCCGAGGTCATATAGCCGCGACCTGCGAAAGACTCGCCGATCCAGTACCCGATGGTGCCGCTCTGCACGATGCCGCGCCGCACGTTCGCGAGCGTCACAGCGCCGATCAGCCGGTCGTCCTCTTCCCGAACGATGACAAACGGATAGGCGCGGTCCTCGACAAGGTCTTCGGTATAACGGCGCAGCCGGCGGCGGAAACCTGCCCTGGTCAGGTCGTCGGCCGGCCAGATCGGCTCCCACGGTGTCAGAAAGGAGCGGCTTGCCTCTCGCAAATCGGACCATTGCGCGTAATCGCTCATATTGGGCGTGCGCAACAACAGGCCACGGCCGCGTGGGGCAAGTGTCGGCGGCGTCGTTACAGGCAGGCGGAACAGCGCCATGGCAAACTTTCCCTAGTGCAGCAGCACCCTCGCCTTCGGCTGCGACAGCCCTTCGGCGAAGGTAACCGCCCTCTCAAGCCCTCGGCCACTGCCCAGCGCCACAATAGCCGGACGGCTCCGACCGAGCAGGCCACGCGCTGCATCGCGCGCGGAATCGACCGAGACATTGTCGATCCGCGCAATCATTTCTTCAACCGATAATGGACGCCCGTAGACCATGATCTGCCGGGCCATCTGCTCGGCGCGAGCGCTGCAGCTTTCCAGCGCCATCAGAAGTCCGGCCTTCATCTGGGCCTTGGCGCGTGCAACCTCGGCTTCGCTCAGCGTCTCGACGGCGCTGTTCATCTCGTCGACGACCACCTCCATCATTTCCGGGGCATCGCTCGGGTCGGTGCCGGTATAGAGGCTGAAAAAGCCGGTGTCGGAATAGGGCTGATGAAAGGCGTAGATCGAATAGCAAAGGCCGCGTTTCTCGCGAACTTCCTGAAACAGCCGGGACGACATGCCGCCACCGAGCAGGTTGGTGAAAACCTGAAGACTGAACAGGCCGGGATCGTTCTGAGGCAGTCCCTCAAGCGCCAGCGTAAGGTGCACCTGTTCGAGATCGCGATGAACCACGCGCGATCCGCCCTTGCCAAACGACGCCGGCACCGGCTTGGGTGTCTCGGTCGCCGCGAAGCCGGCAAAACGCTCAGCCGCCTCTGCGACGACGCGCTTGTGATTAACGGCGCCGGCCGCCGCCACCACCATATCCGGCCCGTGATAGTGCGTGGTGAGATAACCACGCAGCTTTTCGCGGGTGAATGACTTCAATGTTTCGGGCGTGCCGAGCAGTGAGCGCCCCATGGGCTGATCCGGATAGGCCAGTTCGCTGAGATATTCGAACACCGCATCATCCGGCGTGTCCATCGCCGCGCCGATTTCCTGCACGATGACGCCCTTCTCGCGTTCAAGCTCGTCGGTCTCGAACGTGGGATTGGCCAGAATGTCCGACAGAACATCGAGCGCGAGCGGCACGTCGGCCTTGAGCACGCGCGCGTAATACGCAGTCGTCTCCGAGCTTGTCGCAGCATTGAGATCGCCGCCAACCGCCTCGATCTCCTCGACGATCTCCCGCGAGGTCCGAGTTACTGTGCCCTTGAAGGCCATATGTTCAAGCAGATGCGACATGCCATGCTCGTCGGCCTTCTCGTCGCGCCCACCGACGCCGGTCCACACGCCGAGCGATGCCGTCTCCAGGTGCGGCATGTCGTCGGTGATGACCGTCAACCCCGACGGCAGCTTGGTTACTTCAACGCTCATCAATGAATTCCCTGTTTTGCGACACGGCTGACGGACAGTACGAATCGCTCGACTTCGGTGTGGTCGTTCTTCATGACTTTGATGTGTTCCGGCTTGCTCATCAGCCCATCCAGCCATACCGGCAGTTCGGGCCGCAGGCCGCAGGCGGCTTCAACCGCATCGGGGAATTTCGCCGGATGCGCGGTCGAGAGTACGACATTTGGAATTCTGGATTCGGCGTTGTCGCGTTCGGATACCGCAAGCGCCACGGCCGTGTGCGGATCGACAAGATCGCCCGCCTCCCGCCATGCCGCTCGGATCGCCGCCGCAGTTTCGGTTTCGTCCGCACGTCCGGCATCGAAGTCGGCGCGAACCTTTGCCAAAACGGCGTCGGGCAGGACAAATCGGCCGGACTGACTGAGTGAAGCCATCAAGCCACGCACCAGCGCCGCATCGCGGTTACCGGCCTCGAACAGCAGGCGCTCGAAATTCGAGGAAATCTGAATGTCCATCGACGGCGATTCCGTCGCATGAACTTCGCGCACTTCGTAGATACCGGTCTTCAGCGTGCGGGCGAGAATATCGTTGACGTTGGTCGCGATCCGCAATTTCCGGATCGGTAATCCCATGCGCTTTGCGACGTAGCCGGCGAAAATGTCGCCGAAGTTGCCGGTCGGCACGGTGAAGTCGATCTCGCGCGATGGCGCACCCAGCGCGACGGCGGAGGTGAAATAATAGACCGTCTGCGCGACGATGCGGGCCCAGTTGATCGAGTTGACGCCCGATAGCGCGACCCGATCGCGGAAGGCATGGTGATTGAACAGCGCCTTCACGATGGCCTGGCAATCATCGAAATTGCCTTCGATCGCCAGCGCGTGAACGTTGGCTGCGCCGGTCGTCGTCATCATCCGCCGCTGCACCTCGGAGATGCGGCCATGCGGAAACAGCACGAACAGATCGACACTTTCGCGCCCGGCAAACGCATCGACCGCGGCACCACCAGTGTCGCCGGAGGTTGCGACAACGACCGTGGTCCGCTCGCCGCGCTTGGCGAGCACATGGTCCATCAGCCGCGACAGCAACTGCATCGCGACGTCCTTGAACGCGAGCGTCGGGCCGTGAAACAGTTCCAGAGTGAACTGGTTGGGTCCGCTCTGGTCAAGCGGCACCACGGCGGGATGGCGGAAGGTGGCATACGCCTCGTTGGCCATGCGGCCGAGATCCGTATCGGAAATCTCGCCGGCCACGAACGGGCGGATCACTTCGGTCGCAACCTCCCAGTAGGGGCGGCCGAGGAAGCCTGCAATTTCATCGCGCGTCAGCTGCGGCCAGATTTCCGGCACATAAAGTCCGCCATCGCGGGCGAGCCCGGTCAGCATTACGTCGCAGAAGCCAAGGCGGGGCGCTTCGCCCCTGGTCGAAATATAGGTCGTCAACGGAGCCTCCAAAGGCCTGCGCTCTGTTTAAGCCTTTGATAATGTTTGATATTTTCTATGTCGAATGGCGTGTTTGGGCACTCTACCGGCTGACATCGGTCTTCACAAGGAAGCCTGTGCGCCTTTAAGTGCCCGGCCTCAGCCGCCCAAATAGCCAGAAACCGAACGACACGGCCACCGCCAGAGCCAGCCCAAACCAAGTGATCGCATATTGCAGATGGTCGTCCTTGAGGTGAACCTTAAGCGGTCCGGGCTTGGGGATACCGCTCGGCGGCATGGGCGATTCCAGATCGATATAGAACGGTGCGATCGCACCCCAGCCGAGTTCGCGCGCCATGCCGTCGGTATCGCGAACAAACCACAGCCGCTTCGCCGCATCACCGCGCGCGGTGAGCAGACCCGGCTTTTCCGGAAAACGCAGGTAACCCGTCATCGATACAGGCTGACCCGTCTGAAGCGGGACGATGGCGCGATCCTGTCGCGCCCGATCCTGCATGGTATTCGGCACGAAACCTTCATTGACGATGATCGTCCCGCCCTCGGCAAGTTTTGCTGGAACGAACGCCCAGGTACCCGGGCCGGCGACATCGGTGCGGATCGCCGAGCCCAAGGTATAGACCATCGCATCCGGCTTCATCAGCAGCGTGGCGGTGAAACGGACGCGGCGAAACTCATCGTGCGCCGGATTCAGGCCCGCCCAGTCCGACGACGCAGGTAAATCCTGAGGCGCGGCCGCGATCCGCTCGGCGAGCGCCGCGATTAGTTCATGTTTCCAGACACGCCGCTGCAATTGCCAGATACCGAGCGACACCAGCACAGCGGTCATCGCGAGCGCGATCACCGTCATGCCGAATGCGCCGCGCGGCGTTGTCCTTGCATTCATTCGGGCCGGCGCTCGACGAGTTGGCCTTCGGCCGCTTTGTGATGGTACTGTAAGGCAATCATCAGCGCCTTCATCGGCCGCAGCGGCAGAAGCGTCGTGGCGAGGATCAACGGAATCCACAGCACGGCATGAACCCAAAATGGCGGCTGATACTTCACCTCGACGATCAGCGCGCATGCGACGACGATAAATCCAGCAATCAGGATGATGAATACGGCCGGTCCATCGCCTGAATCGATAAAGCTGTAATCGAGACCGCATCGCTCGCAGTTCGGCCTCAGCGACAAAAAGCCGCCAAACAGCGCCCCTTTCCCGCAGCGGGGGCATCTGCAGGTCAACCCCGCCACGAGGGGGGAAACGCTAGAGGTGGATGGGGCTGCCGGGTCGATCATGTCACTGCCGTTATCGCAAAGAAATCGGACCGTGTCGCGATCCTGATGACACCGATCCAGCAACGAATATCATTGATGGCCCGGACAACAAAAAGGCGGCCCGAAGGCCGCCTTTCGTGAACAAGACCGAAGCATCAGCCCGCGCCGTGCGCGATCGCTTCTGCACCATGGCCCCAGACATAGATGCAAAGGAACAGGAACAGCCAGACCACGTCAACGAAATGCCAGTACCAGGCGGCGAATTCGAATCCCAGATGGTGGGTCGGCGTGAAATGGCCCGCGAACACGCGGAACAGGCACACCGTCAGGAAGATCGTGCCGATGATGACATGGAAGCCGTGGAAGCCCGTCGCCATGAAGAAGGTCGAGCCGTAGATGTGGCCGGCGAACGAGAACTCGGCGTGGCTGTACTCGAACGCCTGCACGCAGGTGAAGGTGGCGCCAAGCAGGATGGTCAGAATCAAACCCCACTTCACACCCTGACGGTCGTTCTCGAGCAAGGCATGGTGCGCCCATGTCACGGTCGTGCCGGAGGTGAGCAGGATCAGCGTATTCAACAGCGGCAGGTGCCAGGGGTCGAACGTCTCGATGCCCTTCGGCGGCCACACGCCACCGAACAGCGCGTCTCGCGCTGCCTGAACCGGGTCTCCCGGGAACAGCGCCGCATCGAAATAGGCCCAGAACCACGCCACGAAGAACATCACCTCTGAGGCGATGAAAAGAATCATGCCGTAACGGTGATGGAGCTGCACCACGCGGGTGTGATCGCCCTTGTACTGCGCCTCGCGGATTACGTCGGCCCACCAGCTGGCCATCGTATAGAGCACGCCGATCAGACCGACCCCGAACACGATCGGCGCCGCGCTGAACATGTGGTGCATCCACGACACCGCCCCGACCGCCATGATGAAGGCGGACACCGAGCCGACGAAGGGCCACGGGCTCGGATCAACGAGGTGATAATCGTGATGTTTGACTTGGCCGGTCGCCATTTCCGTTCTCCGTTAGCGGTGCCGGTGCCCCCGGCTCTCCCCATGTAATTTGTTCGGTTCAGCTCACAAACTGGTTTTCGGTTTGTCCTGCTCCGTCGCGGCGACGGGCGCCGGCTCGGGATTTTTCACAGGAAAGAAGGTGTAGGACAGCGTGATTGTGTTCAGACTATCCTGCTCGCGATCGTCGATGATCGATGGGTCGACATAGAACACAACCGCCATCTCCCGCTTCTCGCCGGGTTTGAAGGTCTGTTCGGTGAAACAGAAGCAGTTGATTTTGGTGAAGTAAGCGCCCGCCGTCGGCGGCGTCACGTTATAGGCAGCCTGCCCCGTGGTAGTGCGGGCCGCCAGATTCGTAACCGTGTAATAGACCGTAACGACATCGCCGATACGGACGTTGATCTCGTTCTGCTCCGGCTCGAACTTCCACGGCAGTCCACCGGACACGTTCGAATCGAAGCGAACCGCCACCATGCGGCCGGTCTTCGTCGTCGGCGCAGATTTCGCAACCTGGGTGGTGCCGCCGTAACCCGTGGTCCGGCAGAACCAGTTGTAGAACGGCACGGCCGCGAACGACGCACCTACCATCAACGCCACGACAAATCCGCAAATCGATGCGACGGCGACATCGCGGGTGTTTCGCGATTTCGGACGGGGACGGGAGGGCTGATGATTATCGCTCATGATCAGATCGGCCGCTGCAGCACCGCAGGCCCCTTCACCAGGGTCACGGCAAAAAACAGGATCACAAGCACGCCCAGCGCCAGCGCGATGGCAATCGATCGCTCGCGGCGCCGTCGCTTCTGTTCCTCGGTGAGAACGATCCCTTCGCTTTCCTGATCGTTATTCATCACGAGATCCATGCGCCATTACCAGATCAGCCGCACCGTCGCCGGGACCACCACTTCGAGCAGCAGCACCGCGAACAGCAGGAAGAGATACAGGATCGAGAACTTGAACAATGCACGCGTCGCGCGATTGGCTTCCTTGCCGAGGCGATGGCGATACACATCAATCGCGAGCCACAGCATGATCGCACCAAGCACCACCGACGTTACGCCGTAGATCGCGTCGAAATAACCGAGCGGCCAGGGTGCAATCGCGACCGTTACCAGCACGATCGTGTAAAGCAGGATCTGCAGCCGCGTGGCGTCCGGGCCAGCGACGTTGGGCAGCATCGGCACTTTGGCGCGGGCGTAGTCGTCAGTGCGGAATAGCGCCAGCGCCCAGAAATGCGGCGGGGTCCACAGGAAGATGATCAGGAACAAGAGGATCGGCTGCGGCGCGAGCGATCCGGTCGCTGCAGCCCACGCCACGACTGGCGGCAGCGCACCGGCGGCGCCGCCGATCACGATGTTCTGTGCGGTCCAGCGCTTCAGCCACATCGTGTAGATCACGACGTAAAAGAAAATGGTGAAGGCAAGCAACGCCCCGGCAACCCAGTTCACCAGAATGCCGAGCGTCATCACCGAGAAAAACGCCAGCGTCACTCCGAACGCGGCAGCCTCCGGCCGGGTGACACGTCCACGCGGAATCGGACGGTTGGCGGTTCGCGACATCAGTGCGTCGATGTCGCCTTCGTACCACATGTTCAGCGCGCCGGCCGCGCCGCCGCCGACCGCGATGCTAAGGATCGAGGTGATGGCGAGAACCGGATGCAACGGCACCGGCGCGATTACCAGTCCCACCAGCGCAGTGAAAACGACAAGCGACATCACGCGCGGCTTTAACAGCGCGATATAATCGGCGACGCTGGCCTCAGAAATCCGAGGCGTGAACTCGACCGAATGTTGCTCGACAACCGACAACCCCGAAACTCCTCAAACAAGTTTCCATCCGCCTTTGCGGCACAGCCGGCCAAGGCGGATGGTAATATAAAAGCTGCGCCGAAAGTGGCGCTGGACACCTTGCCTCACTGGATGCGCGGCAGCACCTCGAACTGATGGAACGGCGGCGGCGAGGATAGCGTCCACTCCAGCGTGGTTGCGCCCGGTCCCCACGGATTGTTCGGCGCCGGCACCTTGCGGGCGAACGCATCGATCAAGCCATAGATGAAGATCAGGACGCCGAAGGCCGAAATGTAGGAGCCGATCGACGACACAAAGTTCCAGCCCGCGAAGGCGTCCGGATAGTCGATATATCGCCGCGGCATGCCGGAGAGGCCGAGGAAGTGCATCGGGAAGAAGATCAGATTGACGCCAACGAACGTCACCCAGAAGTGCAGCTTGGCGATGAAGTCACTGTACATGTAACCGAAGAACTTCGGGAACCAGTAATACCAGCCCGCGAAAATCGCGAACACCGCGCCCAGCGACAGCACGTAGTGGAAATGCGCCACCACGTAATACGTGTCCTGCAGGACGCGATCGACGCCCGCGTTCGCCAGCACTACGCCGGTGACGCCGCCGACCGTGAACAGGAAGATAAAGCCGATCGCCCATAGCATTGGCGCTTTGAACTCGATCGAGCCGCCCCACATCGTGGCGATCCATGAGAAGATTTTCACGCCTGTCGGCACCGCGATCACCATTGTCGCCGCGACGAAATAGGCCTGCGTCGCGCTCGACATGCCGACGGTGTACATGTGATGCGCCCACACCACGAAGCCGATGCCGCCGATCGCAACCATCGCATAGGCCATGCCGAGATAGCCGAACACCGGCTTTTTCGAGAAGGTCGAGACGATCTGCGAAATCATGCCGAAGCCCGGCAGGATCAGGATGTAAACTTCGGGGTGACCGAAAAACCAGAACAGATGCTGGAACAGGATCGGATCGCCACCGCCGTCCGGCGAGAAAAACGTGGTGCCGAAATTACGGTCGGTCAGCAGCATGGTAATCGCGCCGGCGAGCACCGGAAGCGACAGCAGCAGCAGAAACACGGTGACCAGGATCGACCACACGAACAGCGGCATCTTGTGCAGGGTCATGCCGGGCGCGCGCATGTTGAAAATCGTGGTGATGAAGTTGATCGCGCCGAGAATTGACGATGCGCCTGCAAGATGAAGCGACAGGATCGCGAAATCGACCGCGGGCCCGGGATGGCCCGTTGTCGAAAGCGGAGCATACATTGTCCAGCCCGTGCCGACGCCGTTCGACCCCGGCTCGCCCTCGACGAAGGTGGAGATGATCAGAAGCATGAATGAGGCCGGCAGCAGCCAGAACGAAATGTTGTTCATGCGCGGGAACGCCATGTCCGGCGCGCCGATCATCAGCGGCACCAGCCAGTTGCCGAACCCGCCGATCATCGCTGGCATCACCATGAAGAAGATCATGATCAGGCCGTGCGAGGTCACGAACACGTTGAAGGTGTGATTCTCGTGGAACAGCTGGATGCCCGGATACATCAGCTCGATGCGGATCGCGACCGACATCGCACCGCCGATGACACCCGCCATGATCGCGAAGATAAGGTACATCGTGCCGATGTCCTTATGGTTCGTGGAGTAGACGTATCGCCGCCAGCCAGTCGGATGATCATGCGCATGATCATCATGGGCGTGATCGATTTGGGTATTCGGTGCAGCAGAGGTAGCCATTTTGAATCCCTTGAACCGTGCAGTTCGCCAATCTTGAAGTTGTCCTGTCTCGCTCGCGCGCCGCGCTTATTCTGCCGCTGTGCCGATGGAGGCGTATGTCGCGGACGGTGCCGACGCATATTTCTTCTGTGCCGCGGCGACCCATTGGGTGAATTCGTCGTCGGTCACGACGCGCACTGCGATCGGCATGAATGCGTGATCCTTACCGCACAGCTCGGAACACTGGCCGTAGAACATGCCGGTCGTGGTCGCTTTGAACCAAGTCTCGTTGAGACGGCCGGGCACGGCGTCGATTTTGATGCCGAATGATGGCACAGCGAAGGAGTGGATCACGTCGGCGCCTGTCACCTGAACGCGGACGATCTTGTTCACCGGGACGACGATCTCGTTGTCGACCGCAAGCAGGCGGGGTTGCTTGTCGGTGGCGAGCAGCGAATCAAACTCGAATTTGCCGTTATCGGGGTAGGAGTATGTCCAGTACCACTGCTTGCCGGTGGCCTTGATGGTGAGGTCCGCCTTCGGCACGTCGAGTTCTGTGAACAGCAGCCGGAACGAGGGAACCGCGACGCCGACCAGAATGAGGACGGGAATGATTGTCCAGGCCACCTCGATCAGCGTGTTGTGGGTGGTCTTGGATGGAACAGGATTGGCCTTGGCGTTGAACTTGACGGCAACGATGACCAGCAGCGCCAAAACGAAGATGACGATCAGCGTGATCAGCCAGAACAGGAAATCGTGGAACCAGATGATGTTTTCCATCACCGGGGTCGCCGCCCTCTGGAGCTTATATTCCCATTCGGCCGGTTGGCCCAAGGTTTCTGCCGCCATTGCTGCGCCGGAGCCCACAAAAGCCATTGCAGCGAAAATCGAACCCAAAATCCGGCTAGTCAGCCGGCACCTCGACACTTGCATGCCGCTCAAGCTCCTGTCTGCGTCATTCCCCAGAGCCGCCGAAGCGCCCCTGACCTACCCCGTTCGCGTTCGTTTATGTTTTGAACGGGGAAACCCGTTTTTAGAACGCTTTGATAACTCTCAGATCATAATTCGGCGTCGCCCGCAATGCACGTCCTATGCAACCCCGTCAGGCTGAAATCCCTTGTCAAAATGGACTAAGGCCTCCGGCGACGATATCCCAGAACCTTGACAGGCCGATTGCCCGCTGTACCCACAACTCAACTTTGTCAAAGGGGCCGATTCGGCCCTCCGAAAGGTGGTTTGCTGCAATTTGCGCCCTCAAGACGCCGTCATTGACGTATCTTTCGCTCCCAGTTGACGAGAATTCCAAGGATTGATCCCGATGAAGTTGTTTGACGGCCCAGGTGGAGTGACCGCGCTCGGGCGATTCTCGGTCCGGGCCGGCCTTGCAGCCGCAGCGATGCTCTGGCTGGCCACTGCACCCGCCGCCGCCCAAGGCGCGGTGAAAGCCGTGGTCGGGGACTGGCAGATTCGCTGCGACACGCCCGCCGGCGCCCAGACTGAACAGTGCGCCCTGATCCAGAGCGTGGTCGCCGAGGATCGCGCCAATGCCGGTCTGACCGTCATTATCCTCAAGACCGCCGACCAGAAGAACAAGCTGATGCGCGTGGTCGCGCCGCTCGGCGTGCTGCTGCCCTCCGGCCTCGGCCTCAAGCTCGACGACAAAGACATCGGCCGCGCCGGCTTCGTGCGCTGCCTTCCCAATGGCTGCGTTGCCGAAATCGTGATGGACGACAACCTGCTGAATCAGCTCAAGACCGCAAAGACGGCGACGTTCATCATCTTCGAGACGCCCGAGGAAGGTATCGGCTTTCCGCTTAGCCTCAAGGGGCTCGGCGATGGCTACGATAAACTCCCGTAACCCTCCGATTCCGGTCTCCCCTCAGGCGGCAGGAGCACCTATCTTTGGATGACACGGCGGTCACCGCCAGCGGAGCATTCATGTCCTTATCTGATATCTCGTCCACCGGATCGCTGATCGATCGCGCCGGACTCGACCGCGACGACGTGCGCAAGGAAATCGCCCGGGGCCTGCAGGGCGCCGACGACGGCGAACTCTTCATGGAATATCGCCAGTCCGAAGGCCTGGCCTTCGACAACGGGCGGCTGAAGCAGGCGACCTACGATACCGCGCAGGGTTTCGGCCTGCGCGCCGTCAAGAACGACGCCGTCGGATACGCACACTCCTCCGATGTCTCGCTGCCAGCGCTGATCCGTGCGGCTGATGCCGTTCACGCGGTTCGCGGCGGCTACACCGGAACATTCGCCGCCGCCCCGCCCCATACCAATGTTCGCCTCTACGGTGACGAAAACCCGCTGGACGGCTCTCCGTTCGAAACCAAGGTGAAACTGCTCGCGGAAATCGACGCCTATGTTCGGGCAAAAGACCCGCGCGTGCGACAGGTCTCGGTCAGTCTCGGCGCAACCTGGCAGGTCGTCGAAATCGTGCGGCCGGACGGCGAGAGCTATCGCGATATCCGCCCGCTGGTGCGCGTCAATATCTCCGTTGTGGCGGGCTCCGGCGACCGACAGGAAACCGGAAGCCAGGGTTATGGCGGCCGCGAGGGTTATGCGCGCTTCATCGAGACAAAGGCGTGGCGCAATGCCGCCGATGGCGCGGTGCGTCAGGCGATGATCAATCTGGAATCGGTCCCTGCTCCGGCCGGCGAAATGGATGTGGTGCTCGGTCCCGGCTGGCCAGGCGTGATGCTGCACGAGGCCGTAGGCCATGGGCTCGAGGGCGACTTCAATCGCAAGCAGACCTCCGCATTCGCGGGCCTGCTGGGCCAGCAGGTTGCCGCCAAAGGCGTCACGGTCGTCGACGACGGCACGATCGCCTCGCGGCGCGGCTCGCTGTCGATCGACGACGAGGGGACGCCGACCAACCGGACTGTCCTGATCGAGGACGGCAAGCTGGTCGGCTATATGCAGGACCGTCAGAACGCCCGACTGATGAATATGAAGCCGACCGGCAACGGGCGCCGTGAATCCTACGCCCACGTGCCGATGCCCCGCATGACCAATACCTACATGCTGGCAGGCGCGCGCGATCCGGCTGAAATCCTGGCCTCCGTCAAGAACGGCATCTATGCGGTGAATTTCGGCGGCGGTCAGGTCGATATCACTTCGGGCAAATACGTCTTCCAGTGCACCGAGGCCTACAGAATCGAGAACGGCAAGGTCGGGGCGCCGCTGAAGGGCGCGATGCTGATCGGCAATGGCCCCACCGATCTTCATCGAATCACCATGATCGGTAACGATCTTGAACTCGACGCTGGCATCGGCACCTGCGGCAAGAACGGCCAGGGCGTGCCGGTCGGCGTGGGACAGCCAACGCTCCGGATGGACCGCATTACTGTGGGTGGAACAGGCGCATGACGACGACGTCGACCTCGGAAGAACCGCGACGCGGATGGCTCAGGTCGCTCGGTGAAATCCTCGTCGCGTTCCTCGTCGTAATGCTGGCGAAAGCGGCCATCGCCGAGCCGTTTTATGTGCCCTCCGCCTCGATGGAGCCGACGCTCCTGATCGGCGATGCCTTGCTCGCGACAAAATACCCCTACGGCTATTCGACAGCATCTCTCCCAATTAATGTCGCGGTCCCGTCCAGCGAACGGCTTTTCGGCAAGCTTCCCGAGCGCGGCGACGTTGTGGTCTTTCGCTGGCCCGGCGATACGTCGCAGGCTTGGGTCAAACGCGTCATTGGCCTGCCGGGTGACAAGGTGCAGATGCGCGGAGGCCAGCTATGGCTCAATGGCGTGCCGGTCCCGGCCCACACGGACGGGTTCGGGCAAGCCGAAGACGAAGCCGGTAACGAGACGCCGGCCGCACGTTTCACCGAAACGCTGCCGGGCGGCAAAATCCACACCTTCTTTAAGCTGCGAACCCACGGGCCGCTCGATAACACCCCCGAAGTCACCGTCCCGGCCGGCGATTTGTTCGTCATGGGTGACAACCGGGACAATTCCGCCGACAGCCGCGTTCCGGTTGTCGAGGGCGGTGTGGGACTGTTGCCGGCCGACAATCTGATCGGCCGCGTCGATACGGTTGTCGGGTCGTGGGATATCGCAATCAGGAAGCAGCCGATCTGGAATTGGCCGTCGGGCCTGCGGCTGTCGCGGCTTTTCACCGCCATTCACTGAGACAGACTCCCTTGGCAGACCGGCGGCAAGCCGTCGGTCTTAGAATCGCGTCGTCAATTCGGTGAGCCAGTCCGGCGACGCCGCCACCAAAGCAGCCTCGAGCGTTTTGTCGGCCCCGGTCAGAATGCCGATGCCGATCAGGAGCAAAATCCCGCCCAGCAGAATCTTTCCGAGCTTTCCCGTCGACAGCATGCGGTCGCGCAGGGATGTCAGCATCGAGCGCGACAACAGTCCGAGCACGGCCAACGGGATTGCCGCCCCGAGGCCGAACACGACCATGGTCAAAGCGACCTGGGCCAGATTCTGGCCCTGCGAGGCCAGCAAGGATGCCGCTCCGAGAGTCGGGCCGACGCATGGCGACCACACCGCTCCAAGCAGCAATCCCATCGCGAACTGGCCGGACAAGCCCGTCCCGGAGAATCCGCCGAAACTGCGATCGGCCCACGCGGAAACAGGGCCCCCTGCCACAGCGAGCCTGGCCTGCCAAGACGGCATCAGCAGCACCAGTCCGATCACGATCATGATGACGGCCGCGACGGCGCGAAACAGGTCGGCATCAAATCCGATGGCATATCCCGCCACCGCGATCAGGAGCCCGAGAAAAGTGAATGAAACCGCCAGCCCTGCGGCGAGAGCGACCGGCCCGAACCGATGCTGGCTGACCGCTGCGCCAAGAACAATCGGGAGCAGCGGCAGCACGCAAGGCGACAAGACCGAAAGCAGTCCGGCCAGAAACGCCAATCCGAGAACGGCCACGATCCTGAACCGATCTCAGAGCGTTTTATTCAGCAAGTCCGCGATGGAATCCTGGTGAGTGTCGCCAACCGAGCGCCCGACCTCATGCCCACCCTTATAGACGATGAGCGTCGATTGAGTAGTGGCCCTGAAATTTTTGACATCCGACTTCTGGCTGTCGAAATCGACCCTGAAAATCTTGAGATTCTTGAACTGCGGTTGCGCGGCCAGCTTCTCGAGGACAGGCCCTTGCGCCTTGCACACGGAGCACCAGTCCGCATGAATCTCAACGAGGATCGGCTCGCCGGCGCTCTGAGCCGCCTTAAAGGCGCTTTCCGAAAACGGAACAGCCGCAAAGACGCTGCCGGCCAAACCGAAAGCGGCGATAGCCGCAGCGACGAGTGCACCGTAAAAATTGCGTGATACGCTTCGCATATGACCTCTATCCTTGCTCAACCGGCCGCCACACTCGTGCGGCTCTGGCTCCATCAACGATACGAGGCCAAACCGGACCTGTTACCTCACCACGCCGGAAATAAATCCCGGTTTGCGGCGCGGCGGTTTGATCTTGTCCTTCAGATAACAGCGCGCATCCTTACCCACATAACCCGGACGCGCATAGGTCCAGGCGCGGCATTTGTTGTCACTCTCGCAGGCGACCTTGCAGGTATCGCCTTCCGCGCTGGGCTCCACCGTCATGCTGCGGTAATCGCCGCCGGATCGATCGGTCGCGATCTCAAGTTTCCGGTTGCGAACCTCGACAACGCCCGCGCCGCGCACGCCGGAAACACAGCAGGTGCTCTCGACCCGTTTCGGCACGCTGCCCTTCAGCCAGCAGATCGCTGTCTCGCGACTGACCGTTGGATAGTTGAAGCTCCACGCCCGGCAACGCCGGTCGCGCTCGCAGGTGAGCGCACATTCGGCCGGATCCCCGGACCCGATTTCCAAGCTGGTGTAATCGCCGCCCGGACGATCGAAATTGGCCTGGGCGAAGCCGTTGGCGGGCAAGACCATGGTCCACGCAATGCTCAGCAACACAAAAAGCGTGCTGCGCGGATTGAGACGACCGAAGAATGCGGGCATGCCAACAACCTTTGGGCGGGAATTCAAAAACGCGCACGGCCCGGCCGGGACGCCATTCGGTTGCAGTTTTCCAGCATCACGGATGAACGGCAACTGAATATGGAACGCCCCGCTTCAATCGCAAAGCGGACCGCAGCCGTTAGAAGGCGTACTGCTCATAAACCGGATCAATCGAACCGTTCCAGGCGCCGTGATACTGGGCCAGCATATCTTCCGCCGGCGTACGCCCTGAGTCGACGAGACGATCCAGCGGCTCAAGATAGCGGGTTTCATCCCGTCCGAGGCGGTCGATCCGCGCCCTGCGGCGCAACCCAGCATGAGCCAGGACGAGACAGTCCTTCGCAACTTCAAAAACAAAACGGTTGCCGATCTTCGCCTTGAAACCGAGACGCGGCACGTCGTCACGCACGGCCTGACGTTCTTCAGCCGTCCATGACTTCACAAGATCCCAGGCGGCATCGAGGCTGGCGTCGTCATACAGAAGGCCCGCCCAGAAGGCCGGCAGTGCCGGCAACTGACCCCACGGCACACCGTCGGCGCCGCGCATCTCAAGATAGCGCTTCAGCCGCACCTCGGGGAAAATCGTGGAGAGATGATTGGCCCAATCCGACAGGGTGGGACGCTCTCCCTTCAGCTTTTCGTTTTTGCCTGCGAAGAAATCACGGAACGAGGAACCGGCGACATCGATATAATCGTCACCGCGCTTGACGAAATACATCGGCACGTCGAGTGCGTAATCGACCCAGCGTTCGAATCCCATGCCGTCCTCGAACGCCCACGGAATCATGCCGGAGCGCTGGTTGTCGGTATCACGCCAGATTTCGGCACGGAACGACAGGAAGCCATTGGGCTTGCCTTCGGTAAAAGGCGAGTTTGCAAACAGCGCCGTTGCGATCGGCTGCAGTGCAACGCCGACACGCAGCTTCTTGACCATGTCGGCTTCCGAGCAGAAATCGAGATTGGCCTGCACGGTGCAGGTCCGGTACATCATGTCGATGCCGTATTTTCCGACCTTCGGCATGTAGTTCGTCATGATGCGATAACGCCCTTTCGGCATCACCGGAATCTGTTCCCGCGACCATGACGGCGTCATCCCAAGACCTAGAAATCCAATTCCCAGAGGGGTTGCGATTTCGCGCACCTGAGCAAGATGGGCCATTAACTCCGCGGAGGTCTGATGAATATTGTCGAGCGGTGCGCCGGACAGTTCGAATTGGCCGCCGGGTTCGAGCGAAATCGCCCCGCCGCCCGTAACATCATAAAGACCGATGATATTGCCGTGCTCAAGGATGGGCTCCCATCCAAGCAACAGACGCATGCCTTCCAGCAGCGCACGGATGCCATGATCGCCTTCATATGGCACGGTCCGATGGCCGTTCAGCGTAAACGGTGTCTTTTCGTGCTCGGTGCCGATTTTGAATTCGGCTTTGGTCTTGATGCCCGCTTCCAGCCACGCGACGAGTTCGTCGCGCGAATCAAGGGGAGTCATGTCGATCTGATCACGCGCCATGGCACACCCGAATCAAAACCACGCTTCCGCGCGCAGACTGCCGACGGCAACGGATGCTGGCATCCGTAAGCGCAACTCGTGAACAAAGGGTCATCGTAGGGGTGCAACTTCTTTTTGCGTTGGAGGTGCCGCGCTGTTGCACGTACAGCCGAGCCGATCAAGCAGGCCGCACAATTTCAGCGCGTCGGCGTCGGACAGTTTCGAGCCGACGTGCCGCTCGATTGCCGCCGCATAGGAATTCCACATCTTCTTTTGCAGTTCGCGGCCCGCTTCGGTGATTTCGACAAACAGGCCGCGCTTGTCCTTCTTGCATTCACGGCGTACGGCAAGTCCGTCATCGACCAGACGGTCAATCAGCCGTGACGTCGAATACTGCGGCAGCAGCATCTGCTTTTCGAGTTCGACCGGACGCAACTCGCCGGCCGGCGCGCGCGACAGTTCAAGCAGCGCATCGTACCAGGCGAGTGGCGGAAACCCTGCCTTCTTCAAATCCTGTTCCACCGCGTCGAGCACGCGGCTCTGAATGCGCGCAAGGCGCATCCAGGCTTCGGTCACTTCGTTTGAAGGCTTGCGTTTTGTCATTCGACCCGGCTGTCCGGCGCCACACCGGCACCGGCCTTTTCATGCACCTGCATTAAGGCACCCGATTTCGGTTGCCAAGGCGAAGAAGCCGCGGCGGGATGACTTGTTCGTAACATGCGTCAGAAAAGTGACGCCTTATAAGGCATTGAATTATAATATTTTTATCTGATTTTTCGGAGAAAATGCCGATTCAGTGATGCAGGCATGTCGCCGAATTTCCGGTCGGCAGGCCACAAGTAAGAAACTTTTCACGCTCTGGCCTCACTCCTTAACCCGGTGTTTACCCTGACCGGAAAAAGTCTGGCCTGAAGCAGTCTGCCTGCAGAAGAAATTCATTTGTGTCTTCAACGGCGCGTCACAGTGCCGGAGTTTCAGTACAGGCGTCGGATACCGGACGAGGGCATGAGATCTCACCGATCGTGGAGGGCGGACAGTATCACCCCCTCCGTCAAAGAACGCGCCGAAACCGCGGCTCACCGGGCTGGAATGACGCTTGAGCAGTGGATCGATGCTGCCTTGACCCGGCAGGAGCCACCGCGGGCCCCCGGCAACGAGGTCGCCGAAATCCATCAAAGACTGGATGCCATCTCGCGACAGGTCGAACAGTTCTCCGCCCAGCCCGGCCCCCGGGGCGACAGCGTCGCGCGTCAGTTGAACGAAGCAATTTCACGCCTGGACGCCAGGCTATCGAATATTGGCTCTCCGGCCGGCACGCCGCCGGCGCCGATGGGCGCGCCAGAGTTTGCATCGGCATCCGCTTTCGCGCCTCCGCCGGCCTCCTCGCCGCTCGAGCTGTCGATCGCGGAAATTGTCGCGCGGCAAGCCGAGCTTGATGGCGCGACGCCCGCGCAGGCCGCCTTGCGCCGGACGGTCGGTTCACCCGAGGACCATCCGGCTTTTGCGGCGCTGGAACGCCACCTCTCCGGCATTTCCAGCCAGTTGATGTCGCTGCGACAGCCCGACGGCGCCGAACAATCGATCACCGCTTTCCGCAGCGAACTTGCGGACATTCGCCAGGCCATCCTGGAGGCGATGCCCCGGCGCGCCATTGAATCGCTGGAAAACGAAATCCGCTCGCTCGGCCGCCGGATTGACGAAACTCATCACCACGGCGCCGATGGCAGCGCACTCGCCAGCATCGAGCGGGCCCTGTCGGAGATTCGCACCGAGCTGCGTTCGCTTACTCCGGCGGAACAACTCACCGGTTTTGACGAAGCGATCCGCCACCTCGGTGCCAAGATCGATTCCATCGTGCGTTCGAGTCAGGATCCCGGCACGATCCAGCAATTGAACGATGCAATCTCGGCGTTGAAAACCATCGTCGCCAACGTCGCGTCGAATGAGGCCCTCTCCCAGCTGTCCGAACACGTGCGGGCACTGTCGGTAAAAGTCGATCAACTCGCACAGACCCAGCACGGCGACATGTTCGCAGCGCTCGAACAGCGTATCGCGGTGCTGACCACCGTCCTCGAACAGCGCGAACGGGCAGCGCCGGCCGACTCCAGCTATTTCGACAACGCCGTGCGGACGATCTCCGACCGTCTCGATAACCTGCAGATCGGCAGCGATGCGTCGTCGACCTTCAGCCATGTCGAGCAACGCGTCGCGCATCTGCTGGAGCGGCTCGAAGCCGTCGAGACCCGGCCCAGCAATTTCGGGCAGATCGAAAGCGGTCTTTCCGACATCATGCAGGTGCTGCAACAACAGCGCGCGGCCGCGGAATCGAACCCGGCGCGCGAGGCGGCCGCACCAAATTCGGATTTTGTCGAGACGATCCGCCGTGAACTGTCCGACATGCGCGTCGGTCAGATCGAAACCAACCGGCACACGCAGGATGCGCTGGAAGTCGTGCACAATACGCTTGGCCACGTCGTCGACCGTTTGGCGCAAATCGAAAACGATCTTCGTCAGGCACGGCCTGTCGTTCCCGAGGTTGTGAGCCCAACCGTTGCGGCACAACCCGCTCCGCGCGCGCAGGCCCCGGCGATCCCGCCGCAAACCCGGCCTGAACTGCCCAATCCAGCCTTGATGCAAACGGCCGCGCGTCCGGCTCCGCAAGGCAAGCCCGAGTTCGCTCAACCCGCGCCCGTCCCCACGTTTTCCGCACCCTCGGTGGAAACACCGACACCTGCGGCGGCTGCCCCCCGTAACGGAAGCGCCGCAGCGATGGACGCCGCGCCCGCCGCAAGCGTGGCGGCCGCAATGTCGCAGACCCCGCGTCACATTCCCCGTTCGCCGATCGATCCCGACCTGCCGCCCGATCACCCGCTTGAGCCAGGCAGCAGGGTTCAGCCCGCGCGGCCGTCAGCGGCGGCGCGCATCGCAAGTTCGGAAATCGCAATTCAGGACAGTCCGGCGAAACCCAGCGAGCCGGTAAGTTCAGCCAATTTCATTCAGGCCGCGCGCCGTGCGGCACAGGCTGCTCAAGCCGAAGCCGATGGCAAAAAGCCGGCGAAGAAAGCCAACCGGGTTTCAGCGCTTACCGATGCCGCCCGCATTTCATCAAAGCCTGCTGGCCCGGCTGCGACGGGATCCTCGCGGGTCCGGGCGTTGCTGGTTGGAGTCAGCGTCGTCGTAATTGTGCTCGGCACATTCAAGATGGCGATGAACTATCTCAGCAGCGGCGATCCCTCGCGCTCGGAGCCGGCTGCGCAGTCCAGCGCTACGCCGCCGGCAGTGCCGGATCCCGCCGATGCGACACCAGCACCGACCCCGCCAGCACTCGTGCCGTCGATGACCTCCCCA
>JAIENY010000023.1 GCA_019750915.1 Xanthobacteraceae bacterium | reverse complement strand
GCGCGGGCCAAGATCGTCGCCAACCTGCCCTACAACATCGCGACCCTGCTGTTGACCGGGTGGCTGTCCGCCGAGCCTTGGCCGCCTTGGTTTGACACCATGGTCCTGATGTTTCAGCGCGAGGTGGCGGAGCGGATCGTCGCACACGAGAATGACGAAGCCTATGGCCGTCTCGGCGTGTTCGCGAACTGGCGAGCGGAAACAAAGATCATATTCGACGTTGCTCCAAGCGCATTCGTCCCGCCTCCCAAGGTGATCTCCTCAGTGGTAAAACTTGTACCTCGCGCGGAGCCTGACCCATGCTCGCGCCGCATGCTTGAACAGGTCGCCGCCGCCGCGTTCAACCAGCGCCGCAAGATGCTGCGTCAGAGCCTGAAGGCGCTGGGCGTCGATCCGGTTCTCCTTACCGAAGCCGCAGGCGTCGACCCGACCCGCCGCGCCGAGACGATACCGATCTCGGGATTTGCCGCGATGGCGCGCAAACTGTCCGAGCTCAAGAACCCTGCATCATCGTAAGGATAATCAATGGCGTTGATGTATCGCCAATCTCTTGTGAGATTCGACGCGCCGCTTTGTCAGACGGTGATTGACACACCTGAGCCGAAAGGACGGGAAGTTCTGCTTCGCGTGGACAAATGCGGGCTGTGCCATTCCGATCTTCATCTGCAGGACGGATATTTCGTCAAAGGCGGCGGCGAGCGGCTCGATATCACACGCGGCATCAAGCTGCCCTTCACGCTCGGTCACGAGATCGCTGGCGTGGTGGATGGTGTCGGACCAGACGCGCCCGGCGACCTTGTCGGCGCACGGAGGGTCGTGTTTCCCTGGATCGGATGCGGGATCTGCAAGGATTGTGTCATTGGCGATGAAAACCTCTGCGCACGCAACCGTTATCTCGGCGTGGCGCTCGACGGTGGGTTTGCCAGCCACGTTCTGGTGCCCGATGCGCGGTATCTCCTCGATTATGATCCACTGCCTGCCGGATTTGCCGCCACACTGATGTGCTCGGGAATTACCGCCTATGGCGCGCTGAAGCGTCTTGTCTCTCATCCGCGTCAACGCAACCTGCTGTTGATCGGTATGGGCGGTGTCGGCTTGATGGGGCTTGGCCTTGCTCAGGCAATGTTTTCGCAGCCGATATCGGTCGCCGACGTCAGCGACGCGGCGCGCGAAGCCGCGCTGGCGGCGGGCGCAACCACTGCATACGACCCGGTAAAATCGGACAGTGCCCGCCGCGCCCTGAAGGACACCGGGGGAGGCTTTGATACGATCGTTGACTTCGCGGGCAGCGAGTCCTCGATGAATTTTGCGATGACCGCACTGGCACGCGGCGGCAAGATCGTGGTGTCAGGACTGATCGGCGGCGGATTCGACATTCCGGTGGTGAATTGGGTCTACAAACGGATGAGCGTCGAAGGCTTCATGACGGGTACGCTCGATGAAGCGCGTGAGTTGATCGCCCTCGCCCGCACCGGCCGGATTAAACCGCCGCCGATGCGGGACGAGCCGATGAGCGATGCCCAGACCTGGATGGACAAGCTTCGCGAAGGAAGCATCACAGGCCGCATCATCCTCAGCAACGATTGATCTCAGGCCGCATAGCACTGCAGCGGCGCGAGCTGTTCATTGCGCAGTTTCGCTTTCGCACTCATCGCCTGAACTTTGGCATGAACGAACGGGCACGTTAGATCCGGCTCTGTACGTTCCAGCCGGTAGTCGCCGCTTGCGATGCGCAACGCGGTTTCGATTTCATCCGACGGTGTCCCGCCCTTCAACAGCAAAAGAATGAGAAGCGCTTTGATCTCTTCATTGACCGAGATCGGCTGACGCATATTGTCGTTGTCCATCAAAGTCTCCCGTTTGAAATTGACTCGTTTGACGCAGCGAACCGAGCATCAAAGCCGCGCGGTTAATGCGATTTTAATTTCACCTGCATTTACGTCGATTGACGTATCCGCGTGCAGCAATCACGTCACATCGATACCAGTCGTATCCCGCGCAGCGGATCAGCCGACAAGTTTCCTCAAACAGGAAATGATTCTCATGCGCGAAGGCCATGCCTCAATTATGTCCCAAGCCGTCGCATTTGTGGCCCATTGCCACCCAACTTGTTACCCACAACTTTCCACCGAGACTTTGTATCGCGTCGATGGGGAGCATCATGACAAACCGAGCCGTGAAGTGCACCGCGGTGATTTCGTTCGGGATCATTGGTCTGGGCGGGTTATTTTCAATTCCGGCGCAAGCCGCCGACGATTGCCTCGCAGGTCCGAAAGGTACGACACCGCAAGGCAGTCATTGGTACTACCGTCTTGAAAAGGGCACAGGGCGCAAGTGCTGGTATCTCGGTTCACAGGGCGCAAAGGTCAACAGCAGCGCGCCTGCCGCACGCTCATCCTCACCAACGCCGGACAAGAGCGCCGATGCAAGCAAACCTGCCGAAAAGGATCAGCAGCAATCGCTTCAGCCTTCGGTGGCGAACGCACGCGCAGAGTTGAGAGCGACCGCTCCCGCGCAGGCGGCCGCATCCAATCCACCTTCCGCGCTTCCTGCTCCAGGCCTTCTGTCCAGTCAGGTCAGCGCGCCGAGCGCCTCATCGAGCATTCCGGGATCTGCGCAAACGCTGGCGTCACGTTGGCCTGATCCGGATTCTTTCAGGCCTGCAGCTTCGCCGCAAGTCCTTGCACAGAACACGACCACCCAGCCCTCAGGCGATCAGGCACAGCAGCCGCGCCAGGCAACGCCGGCGTCTCCAGCAATCTCAGTGCAGGCTCAATCAACGCCGTCGCAATCGATCAGCGCGGTCCTTACACCGGCTCGCATCATGCTGGCCGCAATCTTCGTCATCCTTGCGATCGCAGCCATCTTCGCACGAAATGCCTTTCGGTATTTCGCACGCCCCAAGGTCAAGATTACAGGTCGCCGCGACATCTGGAGCCAAGCCGATTACGGCGACCAATCCACGCTGCCTTATGAGGAAATGGTGACACCTGAACGCCGCAGCCGCAATATCGGGCAGCCCCGTCAGGAAACCGACGAGATTGAGTATCTGCTGCGGCGAGCGGCGAATCGAGAAGCCCGGCAGCGCTACTCTTCGAGCTGATCCTGAAGATTGCGCACGAAGGCGGACAGTCCGGTCTGACGCACGCGCTTCAAACGTTCGGCACGAAGGATGGTTTCGACCTCAGCGAAGGCTTTTTCCAGTTCGCTGTTGACGACGACGTAATCATATTCGGCCCAATGGCTGAGCTCGTGTGTCGCGCGGTCCATGCGGCTACGGATCACATCCGCCGAGTCCTGAGCCCGCGTGTGCAGCCGCCGTTCCAGATCGCCCGCCGACGGCGGCAGGATGAAGACGCTGACGACATCGTCCCTGGCCTTTTCGCGCAACTGCTGCGTTCCCTGCCAGTCGATATCGAACAATACGTCCTGTCCGGCCGACAATGCTTCCTCGACCTTCCTGCGCGGCGTGCCGTAATGATTGTCGAACACGCTCGCGTGCTCAAGCAGTTCACCCGCATGCACCATCGCATCGAAGCGCGGCTTGTCGATGAAATAGTAGTGCTGCCCTTCGATCTCTCCCGGGCGCTGCTGTCGTGTTGTCACAGACACTGACATTCGAAGCCCGGATGTTTTCTCGATCAACATCCGCGACAATGTCGATTTGCCCGCGCCTGAAGGCGAAGACAGCACGAACATCAGGCCGCGCCTGTCTCCAGTCAGCGCATTGCGAGCCGCAAACATGGGGTTACTCCAAATTCTGTACTTGTTCGCGGAATTGTTCGACGACGTTTTTCAGTTCGAGGCCGGTATTGGTGAGTTCGATATCGTTCGATTTCGAGCAGCAGGTATTCACCTCCCGGTTGAATTCCTGCGACAGGAAATCGAGCCTTCGGCCGACGGGACCGCCCTTTGCCAGAAGCTCGCGCGTCTGCGCGATGTGCGAACCGATCCGGTCGAGCTCCTCGCGAATGTCGGCCTTGGTTGCGATCAGGATCGCCTCCTGAGACAGCCGCTCTGCGTCGAACCGGTCCGATGCGTCCAGCAACGCGGTGATCTGATCGGCAAGACGCGCTTTGATCGCCTCTGGTTTTCGGCCGGGCGCTGCCTCGGCTTTTGCTGCGAGACGTTCGATGTCGTCCATGCGTTGCGTGAGAATGGCGCCGAGTGACACACCCTCGCGCTTGCGCATATCGACGAGTCCCGCAAGCGCCGCACCGAATGCCGCAGCCGCTGCACTCTTCGCCGCAGCAACCTCGGCCTCGTCGCTTTCGGGCTCGACCACGTCGATCACGCCCTTGATGGCAAGCAGACCATCGACAGTCGGCGGCGCCGCACCGGTCTTGGCGGCAAGATCATGCGCCACGGCGAGGACCGACGACAGTACCTCGTTGTTCACCCGCACGACTGGCGCGACGCCCGCCCGCTTGACGGACAGATTGGCGTACAACGTGCCGCGCGAAATCGTATCGCCAGCACGTTTGCGGACCGCGCCTTCCAGGTCGTCCCAACCCTGAGGCAGCCTGATCCGGACATCCAACCCCTTGGCGTTGACCGACTTCAGCTCCCACTCGAAGGTATACGGACCGCTGGTACCGTGGCTTCGGGAAAAGCCGGTCATGCTGGACAGCGCCATCGTCAGAAAACTCCCTCAACCTGTTCAAGACTCGCGAACGGGCCGGACAATACCCCGGTTTTCCCGGTGAAACAGGCTGGTTTCACGGAGTTTCTGCAGGTTTTTACTGATCGGGCGACGCGCTCTCGGCAGCGGGCGCGGTCTCGGGCGGCGCGGCGGAAGCCCGCTTCTGCTTGGGGGCGCGTGCTGTGGCCGATGTCAAACCGTTCCACGCGCTGTCGCTGGTCGATGCCGACGATCGCTTGCCGCTGGCCTTCGGTTGTCGCGCCCGCTTTTTTGGTTCGAGTGTTTCGACTGGCGCCTGCGCGGGAGGGGCTGTTGTCGCTGCGGACGGCGCGAGCGGCGGTGTATTGTCCGGCTCAGCGACGTCGTTCTGCTGTTGTTGCTCGAGCGAACGCAGCCTGGCGACGGCCTTCTGGTGTTCGGAATAGTTCTCCGTGAAGGTGTGCCCGCCGGCGCCGTCGGCCACGAAGTAAAGATCGCGCGTGCGTGCCGGATTGGCCGTCGCTTCCAGCGAAGCCCGGCCCGGATTGGCGATCGGTCCTGGCGGAAGCCCTTCGATCACATACGTGTTGTAGGGCGTCGGCTGCTGGATTTCGCTGCGTTTGATGGGACGTCCAAGCGTCCCCTTGCCGCCTACCAGTCCGTAGATGATCGTGGGGTCAGACTGCAGCTTGATGCGCTGCCGCAGCCGGTTGACGAACACCGAAGCTACGCGGCTGCGCTCGTCGGCGCGCCCCGTCTCTTTCTCGACAATGGAGGCCAGAGTTACGAGTTGCTCCGGAGTCTTGATCGGAAGGTCCGGATTACGATGCTCCCAGACTTCCGTGACCAGCCGCTTCTGTGCCTGCTGCATACGCTGGATCACCTGATCGCGCGGCGTGCCACGCGGAAATTTATAGGTATCCGGCAACAACGTGCCCTCACGCGGAACCTCCTTCAGCGAGCCAGCGAAGATATCGTTGTCCTGCAAACGGGAGACGATCTGCTCCGAGGTCAGACCTTCCGGGATCGTAAAGGAATGCTGCACCACCTTGCCATCGACGATCGTGCCGATCACGTCGCTAAGGCTGGCGTTTTTCTGGAACAGATATTCGCCGGACTTCAAATTCGCGCGCGCGCCGAGCGCCACCACGCCTCCGATGAAGGTCCAGCGATCCGCCGAGATGACCCCCTCCCGTAGCAGGATGTCTCCGATATCGGCCATACCCGCGCTGCGGGGAATGTTGACGACCTTGTCCTCGGTCAAAGGCCCCTTATCCGAGAGAACCTTCTTGCCGTAGACATAGACCCCGCCCGCAGCCAGCATAACCACAAGAAGAATGGTGATCACTGCGTTGCCGATGATCACCAGCGGATTTTTGGCCTTATCCGATCGACGCGGCGTCGGCACCTGCTGCGGCTCAA
The DNA here is from genome assembly GCA_019750915.1 of Xanthobacteraceae bacterium. GTDB lineage: Bacteria > Pseudomonadota > Alphaproteobacteria > Rhizobiales > Xanthobacteraceae > Afipia. Next base: position 56,563 of record JAIENY010000023.1, on the reverse strand, counting down.
GAGCGGCACGCGGGCTTCGCGGTGAAATGGGTGGCCTTTGACTCATGTCCGAAACCTGAATTCGTTCTGGCCGAATCTCAACTGTCTGAGTTGGCGATTTTCGGGATAGGCTTTGTCTCGTACAATATTTTGTCTCGCACAGCCCTGGGATTTCAATGTGACCGATTAGGCGATCCCGCCAGCTAGCTCCGCTCTAGTTCACTCGCTTCATGATCAATGATGCATTGGTTCCGCCAAACCCGAAGGAGTTCGACAGCACGATGTTGATTTCACGCTCACGCGCCTTGTGCGGCACCAGATCGATCGCCGTTTCCACCGAGGGATTGTCGAGGTTGAGCGTCGGCGGCGCGATGTTATCGCGCATCGCCAGAACGCAAAAGATCGCTTCCACAGCGCCGGCCGCGCCAAGAAGATGACCTATCGACGACTTGGTGGACGACATCGACACCTTCGATGCCGCGTTGCCGAGCAGCTTTTGCACCGCGCCAAGTTCAATCTCGTCGCCCAGAGGGGTCGAGGTTCCATGGGAGTTGATGTAGTCAATATCGGAGGCGAGGATACCCGCCCGCTTCATCGCAGCACTCATGCAGCGGTAAGCGCCGTCGCCATCCGGGGCCGGCGCAGTGATGTGATAAGCATCGCCCGACAGGCCATAGCCGATCACCTCAGCGTAAATCTTTGCGCCGCGCTTTTTGGCATGCTCGTACTCCTCGAGTACGACAACGCCTGCGCCCTCGCCCATCACGAAACCATCGCGGTCGTTGTCGTACGGCCGTGATGCCGCGGTCGGCTTTTCGTTGAATTTGGTCGACATCGCGCGCAACGCGCAGAAGCCCGCCATCGCTAGGCGGTTGACCGGAGATTCCGCGCCGCCCGCCACCATGACGTCCGCATCGCCCAATGCGATCAGGCGCGCCGCATCTCCGATCGCATGCGCCCCCGTCGAGCAAGCCGTCACCACCGAGTGGTTCGGTCCCTTCAACCCGTGCTGGATCGAGACATAGCCTGAAGCGAGATTGATCAGACGCCCCGGAATGAAAAACGGAGATACCTTGCGCGGACCACGCTCGTGCAAAAGCACCGCAGTTTCGCCCAGCCCCTCAATGCCGCCGATCCCCGAGCCGATCAGCGTCCCGGTAGCACATCGCTCTTCTTCGTTTGCCGGATGCCAACCCGCATCATTGAGCGCCTCAGTCGCAGCTGCCACCGCATAGACGATAAAATCGTCGACCTTTCGCTGCTCCTTCGGTTCCATCCAGAGATCAGGATTGAACGTGCCGTCAGTTCCATCGCCGCGCGGAACGATGCACGCGATCCGGGACGTCAGATCAGAGACTTCGAAATGGTCGATTTTCCGAGCGCTGCTCTCGCTGGCGAGAATCCGCTTCCAAGTCGTATCAACGCCACTTCCAAGGGGCGATACCATTCCGAGGCCGGTGACGACCACTCGCCTCATGCTTTCGTGCTCCGCGCAGGTCTGTAGGTAGCAAGTCCACATAGAAAGACGGCGGGCCGTTGAGACCAACAGCCCGCCGAAATCCGTTATAGGCCAAAGGCTTCAGCTCTTGGCGTTTTTCTCAAGAAACTTGGTCGCGTCGCCGACCGTGAGAATGGTTTCGGCCGCGTCATCCGGGATTTCGCAGCCAAACTCTTCCTCGAAAGCCATCACGAGTTCGACCGTGTCGAGGCTGTCCGCGCCGAGGTCGTCGATGAAGCTTGCTGATTCCACCACCTTCTCCGGCTCCACGCCGAGGTGCTCCACAACAATCTTCTTCACGCGCTCGCCAATCTCACTCATCGTTTAAACCTCGTGTTTGCTTCGTTTAACTCGACCGTAAAACGATACGAGCCGTGTTCCCCTAAAACTCTTCGACCTGCCGGCTGGTTCGATCCGCTCAAGCGCAGACCATCAGGGCCCCATGAACCGCGACAGATAAGTCACGGCAATATACAGGGTTTTGATTTCCTGCAACGACGTTCTTGCCTTGCGCTCCCTCAACAAAACGGCAAGCCGTCTTGCTTCGAATCTGTTGGGCGAGATGGTGCTCCTGCCGCCGGTTCATACGCTGAATGGTCGAGGACAGGTTAGGTTGACTATCGGGCTCGATACCACGTTTCGGCCGGTTTGGCCAAGGTGAAGGAGGTCGTTTTCCGCAAAATAATGAGCCAAATTTCTTCGTAACTCGTTCAGATCATTGCCATTCCGCCATTGACATGGATCGTCTGCCCCGTGACATAAGCTGCCTCATTTGACGCCAGATAGACGGCGGCCGCGGCAATCTCATCCGCTGACCCCAGACGTCCCGCCGGGACCTTGCTCAGAATCGTTTCCTTCTGCTTGTCGTTGAGAACCTGTGTCATCGCGGTCGCGATGAAACCAGGAGCAATGCAATTCGCAGTCACATTCCGGCGCGCGTATTCCTGCGCGATCGACTTCATCATGCCGATCATACCGGCCTTCGAGGCCACGTAGTTCACCTGTCCTGCATTACCGGTGACACCCACGACCGACGTGATACCGATGATACGACCGAACCGCTTCCGCATCATTAGCTTGGTTGCCGCCCGCGCAAGATGAAATGTGGCGGTGAGGTTGACCGCAATCACCTGATCCCAGTCCTCATCGCGCAATTGCACGAAAAGGTTGTCCTTCGTGATACCCGCGTTGGCGATCAGGATATCGACCTGCCCCATCGCCTTTTCAGCATCGGGGACCAGCGCCTCAACCTCCGCGAGATTCGACAAATTGCACGGCAATACGTGCACGCGCTCTTTCAATTCGCCAGCCAGCGTATCGAGCACCTCGCGACGGGTGCCGGACACAGCGACAGTCGCTCCCTGTTTGTGCAGGGCCCTTGCAATCGCATCGCCTATGCCGCCGGTGGCGCCGGTGACGAGTGCGGTCTTACCAGTCAGGTCAAACATCACGTTTCCTTCGGAAATATCCTGAAAATTTGAGGACGGTTTGCCGCAAGGAAACCTTCCACGTCAATCACCCGTGCCTGATCTCCAGTCACAAAACCACCGTCTCAAGTCGTTTTTTTCTATGGCACGGCCCTTGCCCTTCTTGCCTCGTCGCAATGGAGGATGAAACGATGGCTCCCACCCAGATTACGTCCGGTCCTGCGCGCCGTTCTATCCGGTTTTCCCGGCCGTCGCATTCGGACTCGGAGCGGTTTGTCTGTTCGCCATGGTAGGGTTCAATGATATGTTGACGGTGCTATTCGTCGTTTTGATGGGGCTGGCCTATGGCTATTTCCGAATGACCGGCGGCCAGCGCGAAGCAGCAGAGCCGGATGAAATGCTGTCGGTGACGGCATAAGAGAATCGACAGCAAAGACAGGTCTTATTCGATGCGCTATCGCGCTGTCATCGACCAGAATCTGTTTGTTTTTGACGACCTCAAACAGGTGATGGCCTTCGCCAGCCCCGTGCGTTCGGGGGATTATCTGGCCGGGATTGGCGCGCCAAGCGCGCAGGAGCGCATGGCCGCGCGATATGCATTGGCCGATGTGCCGCTGAAGCAGTTTCTCACCGAGGCCCTGATCCCCTACGAAGACGACAACATTACCCGGCTTATCATCGACGGTCATGACGCGCAGGCCTTCGCACCCGTTTCGCACATGACGGTCGGCGATTTCCGCAACTGGCTGTTGTCGGAACAGGCGACGTCCGACACGCTCTCGAATCTCGCACCGGGGCTGACGCCGGAAATGGTCGCGGCGGTATCCAAGTTGATGCGAAATCAGGATCTGATCGCGGTTGCACGCAAATGCCGTGTCGTTACGCGCTTTCGCGACACGATCGAACTCGAAGGTCATATGGCCGTACGGCTCCAGCCTAATCACCCGACAGACGATTTGCGCGGTATCGCCGCTTCGACGCTCGATGGATTGCTGATGGGATCTGGCGACGCGGTTATCGGAATCAATCCGGCCTCCGACAGCCTTGCGATTGCCGGCGATCTGAGCCGGATGCTGGACGAAATCATCCAGCGTTTTGAGATTCCAACGCAGAGCTGCATTCTGACACATGTCACCAATACAGTCAGGTTGATCGAGGACGGCGCGCCTGTGGATCTCGTCTTCCAATCAATCGGCGGCTCCGAGAAGACCAATCGCTCGTTCGGCGTCACGCCCGAGATTCTCGGAGAGGCGTACGAGGCGGCGTTGTCGCTCCAACGCGGCACGACCGGCGATAACGTGATGTATTTCGAGACCGGCCAAGGGAGCGCGCTGTCGGCCGACGCCAATTTCGGCGTAGATCAACAGACGTGCGAAGCACGGGCTTATGCGCTCGCAAGACGCTACAAGCCGCTGCTGGTCAACACCGTCGTCGGATTCATCGGGCCGGAATACCTTTACGACGGCAAGCAGATCATCCGTGCCGGGCTCGAGGATCATTTCTGCGGCAAATTGCTCGGCCTGCCGCTCGGCTGCGACATCTGCTACACCAACCACGCTGAGGCCGATCAGGATGACATGGATGCGCTGCTGGTGTTGTTGGGAGCGGCCGGAATCAGTTTCATCATGGGCATTCCCGGCGCGGACGATGTGATGCTCAACTACCAGAGCACATCCTTCCACGACGCACTGTTCCTGCGCGAGACATTGGGCCTCAAACGCGCCCCTGAGTTCGAAGTCTGGCTTCAGCGCATGCAGATTTCCGACTTGGAGGGACGGTTGCAACCGCCCTCGCCCAACGCGCTGCTCAGTGGCTTATCGTCCCTGAAATCGCTGGTCGCATGACCGAAAAACCTCCTAAACCCGTGACGGAAAGTCCATGGACCGACTGGCGGCGACTTACGCCCGCGCGATTGGCGCTTGGTCGCGTGGGTGCGGGAATGCCGACAGATGAAGTGCTGCGCTTTGGATGGGCGCATGCAATGGCACGCGATGCCATTCACGCACCATTCGACGCGCAATCGCTCGAAGCGACGCTGCGCGATCAGGGCTGGAACCCGCTTCAGGTTCACAGCCGTGCAGCCGACCGCGCCACTTATTTGCGCCGTCCCGATCTCGGGCGCGTGCTCGATCCCGGTGACATCGAAAAGCTGAAGAAGTGGCCGGTTCCACGCGCCAATCTATGTTTTGTCGTCGGCGATGGGCTATCGTCTCTTGCCATTGAGCGGCATGCCGCACCGCTGCTGGAAGCGTTGAAGCGGCATCTGGCCACCGAACTTCACCAAACTCCACTTATCATCGCGACACAGGCGCGCGTCGCGCTTGCCGACGATATCGCCGCGGTGCTCAAACCTCGTCTTGTGATCATGCTGATCGGCGAGCGACCGGGACTGAGTTCACCGGACAGTCTCGGCATCTACATAACGCACGCCCCGTTCGTTGGGCGCAGCGACGCCGATCGCAACTGCATTTCGAATGTCCGCCCGGAGGGGCTGACCTACGACGCCGCAGCGTTCCGACTCGCCTGGCTGGTTCGCGAAGCATTCCGTCGACAACTGACCGGCGTCGACCTGAAAGACGAAAGCGATCTTAAACTGTTAGACGGCCACGCGAACGACGGACCATACCTGTCCGTCGCATTTCAGAAAACCTGAGCATAACGGCTCGGACGATCAGTTAGCCGCGGCCAGCGCATCTCTCGCCGCTGCGATGTCAGCGGGCGTTCCGATCGAAATGCCGACGGCGCCATCCGCGATTCGCTTGACCAGGCCTGACAGCACCTTGCCGGAACCGATCTCGAGAAAACGGGTCACCCCGTGACCGGCCATATAGGCCACGCTCTCACGCCATCGCACGGTGCCGGTCACTTGCTCGACCAGCCGCTTGCGTATCTCGGCTGGATCAGTGATCGGCGCTGCCAGCACGTTGGATACCACCGGTACGACCGGCTTGCCGATGCTCACACCGTCGAGCGCTTGTGCCATCGCATCGGCGGCTGGCTGCATCAGCCGGCAGTGGAACGGCGCGGACACCTGCAGCAGCATGGCACGCTTGGCGCCCTTGGCCTTGGCGATCTCTACTGCACGCTCGACAGCCGCCTTGTCGCCCGAGACGACCACCTGACCGCCACCGTTATCGTTGGCGGCCTGACAGACCTGGCCTTGCGCGGCCTCTTCGGCCACGGCAACGGCCGTCTCATAATCAAGCCCGAGAAGAGCCGCCATCGCGCCGACGCCGACTGGCGTCGCCTTCTGCATGGCTTGCCCGCGAATCCGCAGCAGCCGGGCTGTATCGGAAATCGACAGGCTGCCGGCAGCGGCCAGCGCGGAATACTCACCGAGTGAATGGCCAGCCACAAAGGCGGCATCACGGCCGAGATTCACTCCAGCCTCGGTCTCGAGCACCCGCATCACCGCGAGCGACACCGCCATCAAAGCCGGCTGCGTTTTTTCGGTTAGTTGCAACGTTTCGGCGGGACCATCCCAGATAGTTGCGCTAAGCTTTTCACCAAGTGCGGCATCGACCTCATCGAACACGGCCTTGGCCGCCGGGAACTCATCAGCAAGCGCCTTGCCCATGCCGACGGATTGAGAACCCTGCCCTGGAAATGTAAATGCTGCTGTCATAATAGCCCCTAAAAACAGAAGGGGCCGTAAGACACCGCACGGACGGCGGTGTCAAGGCATTCATCGGCTACCGAAGCTCGCCTTGAACCGAAGCGTTATTGCTCAGCGAACGCCGACTGCGGCGGCAGAGTGATGAACTGTTTATTGTCGTTCATCTCCTTGAGCTTGTTCACATAGTCTTCCGGATACATCAGGAAGAATGGTGTTTTCAGGCCCATGAAGCCGGCGATCTGTCCCATGAAGCTGGTGCAGTTGCTGCTCATCTCATTCCACAACTTGGTGGTGGATTGCAGCTTGCGGATGTACGCGAACACCCGTTTGGCATCGGCTTCGCTCATGTAGACGCGATAGCTCGCGGTCAAATACTCAGGATCGAGATCGCCGTAACTTGGGCCAGTCTCGGCCGGCACGAACACGACATGACCGAGGATAAACGGCACCTCGTCACCAGCAGGATGAAGGCCGGCGACATCGACCTTCTTCTCACTCGATTTGCCGAACCAGACGAACGCATGTCCATAGCTCGCGGCTGTGCGCGAACGGAAATCGACGTAGTAAGGTCCTTGGGCTACCGCAGGAGATGAAACCCGACGGGACAACCTTTTCTGTGGCTTGGCGCCCTCGCCACCTGCCGCGGAATCGACAGATGGAACTTCAGTCGAGGACGTGCTCACTGAAGCAAGTTTAGGAGCCGCCGGCTTGCGGGCCGCAGGCTTCATAATAACAGGCTTCAGAGTTTTGTCGGAAGATGGAGCGGCCTGGGCTGCCTGGTCCTGCTCGGCTGATGCCGTTTGCGCCTTTACCGGCTGGACTTGCCAGACCACGGAAGAAAGCAATGCAAAACCCAAAAGTGCTGTGAAAAGCGGTCGCTGATTCACGCAATAATTCACGTCCAAGCTCCTCATTCTCGCAGCGCGCGGCGGAATGACTTGCTGCACGCGGTTAGTCGCGGGCTGACGGCTCGCAAAGAACCGTCAGCCCCGCATCTAAACATAGACGCGTACGTCTATTAGTACTTGGCGACGACCGGGCCCTTGCCGACCGGATACTTACCAATCGGAGCCTTGCCGATCGGACCCTTGCCGATCGGACCCTTGCCGATCGGAGCGGTCGAAACGACCGGCTGCGGGCGAGGCAAGTCAGCAGCAGCAGCAACACCAGCCATCGCGAACAGAGCGGCGGCAACGAATAGAACCTTCGACATAGAAAACCCCCTGATAAGTGCCGAAAACGGCGGGCCTACAGAATCCCGTAGTCGTAGTTAACCTAAACGGACAATCGTTACGCGCAATTGAAACCACCCCAAAAAATTTGGCTCCGCACCCCTTTGTCGAGGCATGTGCCAAAAATGCTTCACTTTGAGGCGTAAAAGTTCCCGCCCGCCCTCATTAAAGGCAAGCGGCGTCACCTACCTTGTCATTTCCATGAAAACCTTTATAAGCCCGCCATCCGTGGATCCCGGCCGGGAGCTGAACGGACGGTCTCAGCAATCATTGATTCGATTGATGCGGCAGGGCCAGTTGGTCCGTCGTCCCGTGCTTCCGCCTTCTGAGCAATATCGAGTCCTTTCCGAAGGTCTCGAAGGGCTTGCCGCCAGGAACCGCGCTAACACTGGAAAGGACATCCATGCCCTATTACGAGCATGTTTTTCTCGCGCGTCAGGACGCGAGCGCCCAACAGGTCGAAGAGTTCACCACCCAGATCACAGGCGTGATCGAAGGCCTTGGCGGCAAAGTCACCAAGACCGAGAGCTGGGGCGTGCGTTCGCTCACCTACCGCATGAACAAGAATCGCAAGGCGCACTTCGTGCTGCTCAACATCGATGGCCCGGCTGCCGTGGTCTCCGAGATCGAGCGTCAGGAGCGTATCAACGAAGATATCCTCCGTTATCTTACAGTTCGCGTCGAAGAGCTTGAGGAAGGCCCGTCGGCGATGATGCGCAAGGCGGACCGTGATCGGGAGCGCGATGGCGCCCGCGAAGGCGGTTTCCGCTCCGAGCGCGGCCCGCGCCGGAACCGTGATGACGAAGAAACCGCATCGGAAGAGGAGTAATAATTATGGCCGACGCAGGTGCACGCCGTCCGTTCTTCCGCCGTCGCAAGACATGCCCGTTCACGGGCCCGAACGCGCCGAAGATCGATTTCAAGGATTCCAAGCTGCTGATGCGCTACGTATCGGAGCGAGGCAAGATCGTGCCGAGCCGCATCACCGCGGTTTCGGCTCTCAAGCAGCGTGAATTGGCTCGCGCGATCAAGCGCTCCCGGTTCCTCGGTCTCTTGCCGTACGTGATTCGCTAAGACGAGCCGGACCGGCGGACGCGATCGTCCGCCGGTCCGGCCTTTTACTTTCTCATAACACTCCGGCGCCGTGCCGTTGTGGATGGTTGGGGTCAAACACCTCTAACCGCTCGAAGGGGGCGGGACAGCTGATGATGATGACAATTCTCATTGGATTGGCCGGCGGCCTTTGCTCGGCGACGATGTTCGCATCGATCGCATCGGGTTCTTTTGCCGCGCTGTTTCTGTTTTATCTGTCTCCGCTCCCGTTGATGGTGCTTGCTCTGGGATGGGGCTCGTTGACGGGCCTCGTCGGCGGCGTTGTTGCAGCGCTTGGCCTCGGCATGCTTTTCGGCGTGCCATATCTGTTTGCCTTTGCAATTACGGTTGCAGCTCCCGCGCTGTGGCTCGGTCACCTGGCGCTGCTCGCCCGGCCGGCTGAGCAGGCTGCTTCGATGCAGCAGCAGGCGCTCGACTGGTACCCGGTCGGCCGTGTCCTGGCCTGGATTGCGTGCTTTGCGTCGGTTACGACTTCCGCCGCTCTGCTCACCCTCGGCTCCGACGAGGCATCGATCAACGATGCACTTCGCCGGGCGCTCTCCCGCCTGATCGTCAGCGGCGTTTCCGATCAGAACAATGCCGTCGCGGACCGGCTGGTTGACGCGCTGGTGCTGTTCGCGCCCAGCGCCGCCACCATGATCGCGATGGCGACATTGACTTTGAATTTGTGGCTGGCCGCAAAAGTCACCGCCACCTCGCAGCAGCTGAAGCGGCCTTGGCCGGATCTGCGCGCGATCGAACTGCCGCGCCCCGTTCTGGTTGCACTTGGCATTGCGCTCGCAGCCTGTTTCACCGGCGGCCTGCTCGCCATGTGCGCCAGGATCGTAAGCTCATCTCTGCTGCTGGCTTACGGCATGGTCGGGTTCGCGGTGCTTCACACGATAACCCAGGCGGTGGCGGGACGCGCTTTCATTCTGAGCGGAATGTACGCGGCAACCCTTTTTATCGGCTGGCCCATGCTCGGAGCCATCCTGCTGGGGCTCGCCGACGCCCTGTTCGGAATTCGCCAGCGCTATTGGCAAAGGCAGAACAAGTTTCCATCCACGACTTGAACCAACCACACTCATTTGCAGATCAAAACTAACGGAGAACGAACATGGAAATTATTTTGCTCGAACGCGTGGCCAAGCTCGGCCAGATGGGCGACGTCGTAAAGGTCAAGGACGGCTTTGCCCGCAATTTCCTGCTCAAGCGCAATAAGGCGCTGCGCGCGACCAAGGACAATCGCGAAAAGTACGACGGCATGAAAGCCGAGCTCGAGGCCAAGAACATCCAGGCCAAGGGCGAAGCCACAAAGGTCGCCGAGAAGATCGAGGGTCGCAACGTCATCGTGATCCGGCAGGCGTCGGAGAGCGGCCAACTCTACGGCTCCGTCTCTGTCCGCGATATCATGGCCGCTTTGGAAGCCGATGGCGTTTCTCTCGCGCGCCAGCAGGTTCTCCTTGACGCTCCGATCAAGACGATCGGCCAGCACAAGATCACCGTCGCGGTCCACCCGGAAGTTGAAATTCACGTGACGGCAACGGTTGCACGCAGCGAGGCCGAGGCCGAGCGCATCAACCGCGGCGAAGACATCAGCACGCGCCGGGAAGATCAGGACGCGGCGGCGGAAGCATTGGCTGCGGCCGGCGAATTCTTCGATCCGGAAGCGCTCGACGGACAGGCCGACGAAGCCAACGCCGACCAGCAGTAAGCTGTTATCGCACCGATCAAGAAAAAAGCCGGCCCCGCAACGGGCCGGCTTTTTTCTTATTGCGAAATTGGAGCGTTCGGCGCGCCTGCCGGCGATATCGGAGGCTCGGATGGAGCCGGTTCGGCCGGCGGCTTGATGTCGAACACAGGCAAGCCCGATGATGCCGCCGCCGGTTTGTCATCATCGGATTTAGAGTCACCGGACGCCTTTTGTGACGAATCCGGTTTGGATTGAGATTTGGGCGAAACGTCCGATTTCTCAGGCTGCTCAGCAGGTTTGGGGACCGGAGCCGGTTCAGGTGGCGTTTCCGGTGCGGGGGTCACGGCTGGCACAGGGTCCGGACGTGTCTCGGTCTGCGCCTTTGGTGCCTCTGACGGCTTGGCCGCAGGGGTCTGTGGCTGCTCCGGCTGAGGCTTTGCCGCCGGCTCGGGTTCGGATTTCGGCACGGCCTTGGGCTCTGCAGCTGCCGCACCCGGCTTAGTCCCGACTTCCCCCTGCGGCTCATCATGGACAACCGAGGGCTTCGGCTTGCGCTTTTCGCGCTTGCCCTTTTCCTTCGGAGAAGCCTCGGCGCCGTTCTCTGGGTGTCGGGCGGCATCGCCAGCCTGCTTCGGTTCCTCTTTCTGCTTGGCTGCCGCCTCTCCCTCTTCGCGCTTCTTCTCTTCGCGAAGTTCGCGCCGGGATTTCCCTCGGGTCTCCTTCGGAGCAACCCCAGGCTCGGCTGGCGTCTGAAGCGTACGTGAGTCCTTGCCCTCGCGCGTCAGACCATCCTCACCTCCGATGCGCTTGTCGCTCGCACCGTTGGAGAGCACATAGGCGCTCATCGCCGAGGCCATCTCCTGACTGGTCGTATAATGCTGGCGCAAAAAGCCGGGGAGCGACCCGGGCGCGACCGTCTTCAAAAGACTACGGGAGCTTTTGTGGCAAAGCGCGCAGGTCGCGGTAAAAATCTGAGAGGGAGTTTTACCGGCTTCGAGGTTTTGGGCTACCGCCGGTGTTTCATAGGTTCCGATACAAAGCGTAACAGCCGCCAAAATGAGCGTCCGGCTCAACATCCATGCTCTCCAGGAGACCTCTGGCGGCACATAGCCAGCGTCAAAGGGCAAATCGACCGATCTTGGTCACCAATAGCGAATTATCGGGCGAATGGAAGGGAGAGAATTTCTCATCCCCGTGAGACTCCGTATTGGAACCGCCACTGTTCTGACGCATTGTACCCATCGGCGTGCTGCGGCATTTTGTGCGGGGCGGTTTGGCTGGGGTACGCGTCGAGTTGACCGGCTCGATATAGAAAGGGTCTGCAGCCGCCTTGGGGTACTCGATTATGGGCCGTTTGCTTGAACATGCGCTTCAGTTCATGCTGGGTCACTTCTTTAGTAAGGGCTCAGTCACCTTTGTCACGGCGGCCGGCCGGCCTTTCACCGTCGGTGATGGCACCGGGCCTCATATCACGGTACGCTTCCAGTCAGTCGCGGCCGAAAAGCACCTCCTGTTCGATCCGGAACTGGCGTTCGGGGAGATTTACACAGATGGGTCGATCACGATCGAGAACGGCTCGATTGCCGATCTTCTCCAGATCACACTCTCGCAGCCGCCGTATAATCTTCCCGGATGGGCCAAACTGCTGGCAAAGCTCCGCTTCATGGTGCGGCGCTGGCAGCAATTCAACTCGATTGCCACCGCGAAGCGTAAAATCGAGAGCCACTATGATCTCGACGGCCGCCTCTATTCCTTGTTCCTCGACGCAGACAAGCAATACAGCTGTGGTTATTTTGAAACGCCCGACAGCTCCCTCGACGACGCCCAGCTTGCCAAGAAACGGCATATCGCGGCAAAGGTTTTAATTCGTCCCGATCAAAGAGTGCTCGACATCGGCTCGGGATGGGGCGGACTCGGGCTCTACTTGGCGGAAGTGGCCGGTGCTCAGGTAACGGGCGTAACCCTTTCCGACGAGCAATTCGCGATCTCGAGCCAGCGTGCCGCCGAAAAGGGCCTGACCTCCCGCGCCCAATTCCTGCTGGAGGATTACCGCAAGGTTCCCGGGACATTCGACCGCATCGTTTCCGTCGGCATGTTCGAGCATGTCGGCGTGAATTTTTACGACACCTACTTCAAGCGGTGCGCCGAGTTGATGAATGACAGCGGCGTGATGCTGCTGCACTCGATCGGCCGTTCCGAAGGTCCCGGCATCACCAATCCGTGGATTGCAAAATACATCTTTCCGGGCGGCTACATCCCGGCCCTTTCGGAAGTCCTCCCCCCAATCGAACGCGCCGGACTGATAGTCGACGATATCGAAATCCTGCGGATCCATTACGCCGATACGCTGAAAGCGTGGCGGGAACGCTTCCTGGCGCACCGCGACGCAGCAATTGCGCTATACGACGAACGCTTTGTCCGGCTGTGGGAATTCTATCTCGCCAGTTCCGAGATGAGTTTCCGCGAACAGAACCTGATGGTGTTCCAGATTCAGCTCAGCAAGCGACAAGGGGTCGTTCCGATCACCCGTGACTACATCGGGGAGGAAGAGCGGCGTCTGCGCGATCTCGAGTCAGCCATCGAGCCGAAGTTGCGGCTGGCGGGCGAATAGTCGCAGCCGTCAAGACGAATCAAGTAATCGGATAGGGTTTGCGATCAGGTTGTGGGTGGCGTGTGTATAAGATCACATGCCGCTTTCGCCTGCCATGCGTGAGGTGCCAGATACGCTCCCCGCGCTTGCCGAAAAGAAAGCATACCGAACCGACATGGCACTCCCTGACTCGAACATTGTGAAACTCGCTCCGGAAGCCGGGGCGCCCGCCTACCGGACGGCACCTCACAACATCGAGGCTGAGCAGAGTCTCCTTGGCGCGATCCTGGTCAACAACGACGCCTTCTACCGAGTCTCCGACTTTCTGGAACCCAAGCACTTCTTCGAGCCGGTTCATCAGACGATCTTTGAGACAGCCGCCAGCCTGATTCGTGCAGGCAAGGTCGCAACGCCCGTGACCTTGAAGACATTCCTGCCCGCCGACGCGGACCTCGGCGGCATGACAATCAGCCAATACCTCGCGCGCCTCGCCGCTGAAGCGACCACAATCATCAATGCGCAGGATTACGGGCGGACAGTCTATGATCTGTCGCAGCGTCGTGACCTGATCCGTATCGGCGAAGACATGGTCAATGTCGCATTCGACGCGCCGGTCGACTTCGCACCGCGCGCGCAGATCGAGGACGCCGAGCGCCGTTTGTACGAATTGGCTGAACAGGGCCAATATGGTGGCGGCTTCCAGAAATTCGGTACAGCGCTATCGATTGCGGTCGATATGGCTGCCAACGCCTATAGCCGCGATGGAAACCTCTCCGGTCTCGCATCAGGCCTGCGGGCTATGGATGGCAAGATGGGCGGTTTGCAGCCGTCCGACCTGATCGTTCTCGCCGGCCGTCCCGCGATGGGCAAAACTGCGCTTGCAACCAACATTGCCTTCAACGTCGCCAAAATGTGGCGCGGCGAAGTACAGCCTGACGGTCAGATGAAGTCGGTCGATGGCGGCATCGTCGGTTTCTTCTCGCTTGAAATGTCGGCCGAGCAGCTTGCCACTCGTATTCTCTCCGAGCGTACCGGCATCTCGTCGAGCTCCATCCGCCGCGGCGGCATCACCGAGAATGACTTCGACAAGATTCGTGATCACGCCATCGACATGCAAAACCTGCCGTTCTACGTCGACGACACTGGCGGCCTGTCCATCGCACAGCTCACCGCCCGTGCGCGGCGGCTGAAGCGGCAGAAAGGTCTCGATCTGCTGATCATCGATTACATCCAGCTTTTGTCTGGATCAGGCAAGCGCTCCGACAACCGCGTGCAGGAAGTCACCGAAATCACCACCGGCCTCAAGGCGCTGGCAAAGGAACTGAATGTTCCAATTATCGCGCTGTCACAGCTGTCGCGCCAGGTTGAGTCGCGCGACGACAAGCGTCCGCAACTTGCTGACCTTCGCGAATCCGGCTCGATCGAGCAGGATGCCGACGTCGTTCTGTTCGTCTACCGCGAAGAATATTACCTGCAGAGCAAGGAGCCGAAGCCCGGCACGCCTGAACACGAGAAGTGGCAACTCGAAATGTCACTGGTTCACGGCAAGGCTGAAGTCATTATCGGCAAACAGCGTCACGGCCCGACCGGGACGATCAAGCTGCATTTTGATTCGAGCGTCACGCGCTTTGCAGACCTCGTCGAAGACGATCATTTGCCGGCTCATATTTGATCTTTCGGCCCGGGAACATGTTAAGAGGAGGCCTGCCGATTATATCAGGCCATTGCCATGACCGCCGTTTCCGAAAAAACCATCCCTGCTCACATCACCCACGTCGATACCCGGACGCTCGATTCATCTCCCGGCGTCCTCACTGTCGATCTCGATGCGATCGCCGCCAACTGGCGGCAGCTTGAAAGCCGGGCCGTTCCCGCCGAATGTTCTGCTGTGGTGAAGGCCGACGCTTATGGCTGCGGTCTTGAGCCTGTTACGCGCAAGCTCCGTTCTGTCGGATGCAAAACATTCTTCGTCGCAACGCTCGATGAAGCCAGGCGCGTTCGCGACATCGCCGCCGACGCGGTCATCTACGTCCTGGATGGATACTTCGCCAATTCCGGTGATGCGTTCGCCAAATTGAATTGCCGTCCTGTCATCGGCGATCTGAGCGAACTCGCCGAGTGGGACGCATTTCGCCGCACCTCCGGCTGGAGCGGCTTGGCGGCGATCCACATCAATACTGGCATGAGCAGGCTTGGCCTCAACATTGAGGAGGCTGCCGGTTTGGTGCCGCGCGTCCAGCAAGGCAACCACGGTATTTCGCTTGTGATGAGCCACCTTGCCTGCGCTGAGGAACTCAACAATGCGACGAACGCGCGGCAGGCCCACACTTTCCGCGAAATCGCTTCCCAGTTTTCCGGAGTTCCGGCATCGCTGGCGAACTCATCGGGGATTTTCCTGGGTCAGCATTTTCATTTCGACATGGTGCGCCCTGGCGCCGCGCTCTATGGCGTCAATCCGACTCCCGAATCCGACACACCGATGCAGCCCGTGGTCGATCTCAAGGCTCGCATCGTCCAGATCCGCACGGTGCAAAAAGGAGAGACTGCAGGATACGGCGCTCTCTGGACCGCCAAACGGCCGAGCCGTCTGGCAATCATCAGCGCGGGATATGCCGACGGCTATTTCCGTGCTGCAAGCGGCATCGAGGGGACGCGAAGCGCCGAGGTTCTGGTTGCAGGGCATCGTTGCCCCCTCGCCGGTCGCATTTCGATGGACTTGCTAACGGTCGACATCACAGATGTGGCGCATGGCGCAGCCAGACGCGGTCACTTCGTCACCCTGATCGGCGACGGCATCACTGTTGACGAGTTGGGGCACCATTTCGGCACCATTGGCTATGAGGTTCTGACCAGCCTCGGCCACCGGTACACCCGCATTTATCGCGGCGAGGTCTGATGGCAAAACATACCGTCTCCTTCGTCTGCCAGAACTGCGGCGCCTCCTACAACAAGTGGCAGGGCAAATGCGACGCCTGCGGCGAATGGAATTCTATCGCGGAGGAGGACTCGGGCAGCGGCATCGCCGTGCCTGCGAGCATCCGCGCCAAACGCAAAGGCCGGCTCTTCGCACTGGAGTCGCTTACGGGCGAGACGCAGCAGGCGCCACGCCTGTCCTCCGGAATGAGCGAACTCGATCGTGTCACCGGCGGCGGATTCGTGCGTGGCTCGGTGCTTCTGGTTGGAGGCGATCCCGGCATCGGCAAATCGACATTACTGACGCAGGCGACGAGCATGCTCGCGCGCTCGGGCCATCGCGCAGTTTATATTTCCGGCGAAGAAGCCGTCGCTCAGGTACGGCTGCGCGCCGAGCGGCTGGGCCTGGCAGATGCCGCTGTACAGCTTGCCGCTGAGACCTCGGTTGAAGACATCATCGCAACGCTTTCTGAAGGCACGCCTCCCCGGCTAGTCGTGATCGACTCTATCCAGACGATGTGGACCGACACGGTGGACTCCGCGCCAGGAACGGTAACGCAGGTCCGCGCCTCCGCGCAGGCCTTGATACGGTTTGCCAAAAAATCAGGAGCAGCCCTCATCCTCGTGGGCCACGTCACCAAGGACGGCCAGATTGCCGGTCCTCGCGTGGTCGAGCATATGGTGGACGCGGTACTGTCGTTCGAAGGTGAAGGCTCCCAACAGTTCCGCATTTTGCGAGCTGTGAAAAACCGTTTCGGCCCAACGGACGAGATCGGCGTGTTCGAAATGACGGGACTTGGCCTGCGAGAGGTGTCCAACCCTTCAGAGCTGTTCCTGTCCGAACGTGATCTCGGCAGTCCGGGAACCGCTGTTTTTGCTGGAATCGAGGGCACGCGGCCGGTTCTGGTCGAGCTTCAGGCGCTGGTCGCCCCGACCTCGCTCGGCACGCCGCGGCGTGCCGTGGTCGGCTGGGACCCCAGCCGGCTTTCGATGGTGCTGGCGGTATTGGAGGCCCATTGCGGGGTCAAACTCTCAGGACACGACGTTTATCTCAATGTCGCGGGAGGCTTAAAGATCCAGGAGCCGGCAGCCGACCTTGCGGCCGCGGCGGCGCTGGTGTCGTCGCTCGCAAATGCCCCGCTTCCGGTCGATGCGGTCTATTTCGGGGAAATCTCGCTCTCAGGCGCCGTGCGTCCCGTTGCACAGACCTCGGCGCGGTTGAAAGAGGCCGCCAAGCTCGGCTTTGCCCGCGCGGTGCTGCCGGAAACAGCGCGCGGCGACACTGGCGGCGATGCCGGGCTGAGCGTGAACAACATCGGCTCGCTGACGACGCTGGTGGCCGAGATCGCCGCGCAAGGTCAGGGGCGCAAGCGGGCCGTTGGAGGCTAAACCCCGGTTGGGCGTATTTTCGTTAAATTGATCGACGCGGTTTCAAAGTCACAGGTTGTGGGAAAAGTCTGACCTTGCAGGCTCCAAAACAGTGACGCTCGAAAAATGACTGGTTATACAACGGCCACGAGGCTTGCAGGCCCCGCGATCACGCCGTCTCTTTACAGCCTGAGCGTTCAGTCCGATTCGGCCTGACCGCCCGAACCGGATTTTTTCCGATGCCAATTACGCTTCTCGATATCGTCGTCCTGGCCGTGCTGCTGCTGTCGGGCCTTCTGGCGATGATCCGCGGCTTTATGCGAGAAATTCTCTCGATTGCCGCGTGGGGCGCTGCCGCATTGACGACGCTTCTTGCTTATCAGAAGCTGTTGCCAACGGCGAAAACCTATATCGCCAACGACACGCTGGCGACCATCGCGGTGATCGCCGGCGTCTTTATCATCACGCTGATCGTGGTGTCGGTGATCACTGTGCGGATCTCCGACATGATCCTCGACTCGCGGATCGGAGCACTGGACCGTACGCTCGGCTTCCTGTTCGGCTTGGCCCGAGGCTTGCTGATCATGGTGGTCGCCTTCCTGTTTTTCGCATGGCTGGTCCCCGATAAACAGCAGCCGGACTGGGTCCGAGGTGCTAAATCGAAAACAGTTCTGCAGGGAACCGGCGATTGGCTGATGTCGCTCTTGCCGGATGACCCTGAAAACACCATTTTGAAGAAGTTCAAGAAGACCAAGCCGGAAGACGAACAGAACGATTCGTCCGCACCGCCTGAACAGCGGTCGCAGGAAACTCCGGCGGACGGCGGCGGTTATGCCAAATCTGAGCGCGACGGCATGAAGTCGCTGATTAACGGCAGTGCCGCAGGCGTTAAGTAACTATAGGGTCATGATGCCAAGGAAACGGGCGTTGCTTTCGGGTAAACACTGCTTCAACCACGCGGAGACTTGGTGATCATGAGCAATACGTCCAGTAGCGCCGAGACGCCCCCCGACTTGGATGATTTCGATCTGGACGGCGATACGCTCCGCGAGGAATGCGGCGTATTCGGGATCTACGGACATCCGGATGCAGCCGCGGTCACGGCGCTTGGTCTTCACGCCCTTCAACACCGTGGTCAGGAGGCAGCCGGTATCGTCTCCTTCGACGGCAGCCGGTTTCACTCCGAGCGCCGTCTTGGTCTCGTTGGCGATACGTTTTCCCGCGCCGACGTGATCGGCCGCCTGCCAGGCACCAACGCCGTGGGCCACACCCGTTATTCGACCACCGGCGGCACGATCCTGCGCAATGTGCAGCCGTTGTTCGCCGAGCTCAATGCCGGCGGCCTCGCCGTCGCCCATAACGGCAACCTGACCAACGGCCTGACACTGCGCCGTGAACTGGTCCGTCAGGGCGCGATGATGCAATCGACCACCGACACCGAGGTGATCCTGCATCTGGTCGCACATTCCAAACGCAACCATTTTATCGAACGCTACATCGAAGCCCTTCGCGCCATTGAGGGCGGCTACGCTCTGGTGTCGCTGACCAACAAGAAACTTGTCGGTGCACGCGATCCGCTCGGTATCCGCCCGCTGGTGCTCGGCGAGCTTGACGGCTGCCCCATCCTCGCTTCCGAGACATGCGCACTCGATATTATTGGTGCGCGTTATGTCCGCGACATCGAGCCGGGCGAAGTCATCGTGTTTGATGAAAAGGGCGAGGAGATCCACAAGCCCTTCCCGCCTCAGCCGCCGCGCCCCTGCATTTTCGAGTACATCTACTTCGCCCGGCCCGACTCCATCGTCGGCGGACGTTCGGTCTACGAGGTCCGCAAAGGCTTCGGCCAACAACTCGCCCGCGAAAGCCATGTGGATGTTGATGTGATCGTTCCGGTGCCGGACTCCGGCGTCCCTGCGGCAGTCGGCTACAGCCAGGAATCGGGCGTGCCGTTCGAGCTGGGCATCATTCGGAATCACTATGTCGGCCGTACCTTCATTCAGCCGACCCAGAGCGTCCGCGAACTGGGCGTGCGCATGAAGCACTCGGCCAACCGGGCGGCGATCGAAGGCAAGCGCATCATTCTGATCGATGACTCGCTGGTTCGCGGTACAACCTCAAGGAAGATCGTGCGCATGATGCGAGATGCCGGCGCCAAGGAAGTTCACTTTCGCCTGGCCTCACCGCAGATCGTCTATCCTGATTATTACGGCATCGACTTGCCGGACCGCAGTGGGCTTCTGGCCGCCACCCACACAATTGAGGAAATGCGCGATCTGATTGGCGCCGATTCGCTTGCCTTCCTTTCCCTCGACGGCATGTATCGCGCCGTTGGCGAGCCCGGATACGATCCGGCACACCCTAAATTCGCCGATCATTGCTTCACCGGCGCCTACCCGACGCCGCTTACCGACCATAACGAGGTCGATGCGCCGCGGCAGCTGTCGCTGCTGGCCGAGGCGAGCTGACGCGCTTTCATTGTCGTGTCGAAAGGCCGGGCTTGTCCCGGCCTTTTTGTTTCGATAGGCAGCACTCCATAATCCATCGACAGCCAGAAACCTCTCATGACCAAGCCTCTTGCCGACCGTACCGCTCTCGTCACCGGCGCCTCGCGCGGCATCGGTTATGCCACGGCGCGTGCCCTCGCCCGCGCCGGCGCCCATGTCATCGCGGTTGCCCGGACGCAGGGCGGACTGGAAGAGCTTGACGACGCCATCCGTGCGGAAGGCGGCACAGCCACACTGGTGCCGCTGAACCTGACCGATTTTGAGGGCATTGCGCGTCTGGGCGCCGCACTAAACGAACGCCATGGCAAACTCGATATCCTGGTCGGCAACGCGGGTGTAGCCGGGCCCTCCTCGCCCCTTGGCCACATCGATCTGAAACCCTGGAATGACGTGATGGCGATCAACGTCAATGCGAACTTCCAGTTGATCCGCTGCATGGAGCCCCTGCTGATCCACTCCGATGCCGGGCGGGCAGTGTTCATCACCTCAGGCACAGCTTCCAAGGCAAGCGCCTATCGCGGGCCTTATGCAGCCTCGAAGGCTGCGCTGGAGGCTCTGGCGCGGGTCTGGGCCCACGAGACACAGAACAGCACGATCCGCGTCAACCTGTTCAATCCAGGTCCGATCCGTACCCATATGCGCGCCATCGTCATGCCCGGCGAAGACCCACTGACGCTCGATACGCCGGAACAGGCCGCGGAGTACATCGTGCCGCTGTGCGGTCCGAAATGGACCGAAACGGGAATATTGTTTGATTATCGAACCAAGAGCGTGATGAATTTTTGCCAGCCGTCGGCGCGGCATCACCCCTAAGGAATCAGCTTTTCCAGACCCTCGGCCAGGTTTTTCGCACCTGCCTGCAGAAACTCCTGCAGGGTCGCGGATATGCCCGGCGTGCGATTTGCGTCGAGCAGGATCGGCTGCCCGTCGTGGATGACGAAATCAAACTTGCCGAAATCGAATCCAAGCCGCGTCCGCTCAGCGCGTATGGCTTCGGGAATCTGCGATGGCGTTCTGCTGATGATGCCCTCAGCCTTAACGATCGGCTGGGTTGAAACGTGACGCGTGCAGCGCTCCCTCTCTCCCATGAACACCCAGGTGCGAACCGCGTAACCATCCTGCTCTCGTTCGGGGACAAACCTCTCAACCACCATGTTCGGGTCGTTCCAAATCGACTGCGGTACCTTGTCGCGCGACGGAAGGATCACGTAGCCGTCGACGTGCTTGATCCGAGGATGCGGTAAGCTCCGTCGCTTGCGCTTAGCCTCGATGTTGTGTCTCTGCTCTGAGGTACCACCGCAATTCAGATCTGATTTGATGATTACCGGCCCTTGCCACGATTGATCCTCGAACAAGATTGCACCGCTTACAATGCGTTTCGAGATATCTCTCACG
Organism: Xanthobacteraceae bacterium; assembly: GCA_019750915.1. GTDB lineage: Bacteria > Pseudomonadota > Alphaproteobacteria > Rhizobiales > Xanthobacteraceae > Afipia. The sequence continues at coordinate 35,256 of JAIENY010000023.1, read as the reverse complement.
TTAAAGTTTAGCGGAACGTCAAAGTTATCCGCGAGCGCCAGGTATTCATCGGACACTACAGTGCAGTCTGTGTGAAGAAGGCCGACGTCACCATGCATACGTTCTTCTGGTCCGCGCATCACGCACCAACTGTGTCCCCCATGCTCGAGCGCCTTGAGCACGTCGAAGAGCAGGTAAGGGCTTTTGTGATATTGTCGCCGAAATCTTTTGCGGCTTGCGAAAATATCGAACTCGTGCGTAACCACGACGATACGAGCCATCTATTTCATCCGTGAACTAAGCAATCTAATTTCGGAATATATGTCGGTGTTTATGAATAACTTTGAATCCAAGGCTGGGTGGCCGGATTTTGCGGATATCTATTCGCACCTTCGCTCGCCGCTTCGCCCCTGTGAAAACGATGTTGCAATAATGCGCAACGCGATTTCCGGGAGGGACAGCGATATCCTGCTTCTCGGAACGACGCCAGAGCTGTTCGCGTTAAGCAGCAAGGTGATTGCGGTCGAAGGCTCGATGCGGATGATCAATGAAAACGTACCTGCCAGCAACGAGAGCCGCCGGGCGGTTCGCGCAAACTGGCTTGCCCTTCCGGCAAGAACGGCCAGCATCGACGTTGTCGTTGGGGACGGCTCGTTGAACTCTGTTGGCGACATGCCCGCCTTGCTTAAAGAAATCGAGCGCATTTTGCAGCCGGGAGGTATTGGCGTCTTCCGCGCCTTCTGCTCGCCCGAAAGTTCAGAAAGCCTGGATACTATCTGGGACGATATTCAAAGGTGTTGGTCCGGCAATTTTCATGCGCTGAAGTGGCGTGTCGCAATGTCCCTCGCGGCAGAAGAAACGGATTGGCAGGTGCCGGTCCGCAACATCTGGACCGCCTTCAACAATCTGTTTCCCGACCGGCAGGCCCTTCAGAGCACCACGGGCTGGAGCAGCACCGATATCAAAACCATTGATTATTACGAGCACGCCGGACATAGCCTGACCTTTCCGCCTGCCAGCCGATTTCATCACATGATCTCGCGGGTGTTCCCCTCGATTCAATTTATCATGCCCACAGGTTATCCGCTGGCCGAGCGTTGTCCGACGATCATCATGACCAAATAAGGATCGATGCGCTGCCCACAACGAAGAGAGGTGCAGGACGTCAGGATTTCCGCTTCGCCTTATGCGCGAACGGATTGGCCTTCTCGCGCAGTGTGATGCGAATGGGAGTCCCGGGCAGATCGAAGTCCTCGCGCAGGCTGTTCGTCAGATAGCGCAGGTAGGACGTCGGCACGGCGTCGGCCCGCGAACAGAACACAACGAAGCTGGGCGGACGTGACTTGGTCTGTGTGATGTAGTTCAGCTTCAGGCGGCGGCCGGACACGGCGGGCGGAGGATTGGCCGCGACAGCCTGTTCAAACCAGCGGTTCAAGGCGCTCGTTGACACGCGCTTGTTCCAGGTTGCGTAGGCTTTCTCGATCGCCGAGATCAGCCGATCGATCCCCTCGCCCATCAGCCCGGAAATCGCGACTACCGGAACGCCCTTCACTTGCGGCAGCAGGTGGTCCGCTGTTTCACGCAGCTTGCCGATCTGGCTCGGCGCGCGCTCGACCAGATCCCACTTGTTGACCGCAAGCACGATTGCGCGCCCTTCGCGTTCAACAAGGTCGGTAAGCCGAAGATCCTGCTCCTCGAACCTGTTCTGAGAATCCATCACCAGCACCACGACCTCTGCGAAGCGCACTGCGCGCAGCGCATCGGATACGGAGAGCTTTTCCAGCTTGTCCTCGATGCGTGAGCGGCGTCGAAGTCCTGCGGTATCGAACACGCGCAGCGCGCGGCCCTTCCAGGTGACGTCGACCGCGATGCTGTCGCGTGTTGTGCCCGCCTCGGGACTGGTGAGAAGCCGTTCCTCTCCCAGAATTTGATTGATCAGTGTCGATTTACCGGCGTTCGGGCGACCCAGCACCGCGACGCGAATCGGGCGATCCGGATCGTCAACCTCATCGAGATCCTCGTCTTCGAGATCTTCATCCTCGACAGGCTTAGGCATCAGCTCGGCCAGCGCGTCATAGAGATCACCCAGGCCCTCGCCGTGCTCGGCCGAAACCGGAATCGGATCTCCAAGCCCCAATGCATAGGACTCGTTAATCCCGGCTTCGCCGTTTTTGCCCTCGCTTTTGTTCGCAAGAAGAAGCACCGGCTTGCTGGCCTTTCGCGCGAAGTCGGCAAATGCGCGGTCGTTCGGTGTCAGGCCTGCCCGCGCGTCGATCACGAACATCAAGGCGTCGGCGGCGGCAATGGCGGCCTCCGTCTGCTCCTGCATGCGCGCGGTCAGCGAGCCCTTGGGGCCGCTGTCCAGACCCGCGGTGTCAATGATCGTAAATTCGAGGCCACCGAGCCGGCCCTGTCCCTCCCGGCGATCGCGCGTCACGCCGGGCTGGTCGTCGACCAGCGCAAGCTTTTGGCCGACAAGCCGGTTGAACAGCGTCGATTTTCCGACGTTGGGCCGTCCGATGATCGCAATGGTGAAAGACATGATCGATCCGTTCGCCCTTTACGGACAATCTGTCAACTCATGACGTCAGAGTTGCGTGGTTCAGCGCGAGAAACCGCCGCTCGGCAAGGGAGCCGGGAAAGGGGCCACTCCCTGTTGGGATGGCAGTGCAGCCGGCGCAGCCGCCTGCGGGGCTGGCGCGGGCTGTGTGGCGGTCTCATCCGGCGGGGGTGCCGTAATGCGCTTTCGCTTGGCCACGTGCTTCTTTGGTGGAGGCTCGGCAGCCGTACCTTCTTCAGCCCCGGATGACTCGGCGGCCGCAGGCTTCCTGCCGCGCTTGGCCTTAGGCTCCGGTTCTACAGGCGCAGGTGCGGGCGCAGCCTCGCTCTGCTGCTGACGCTCGACGTTCTCCTTATAGAGCTCCTTCGGCACGCCCTGCTCGACACCGGGAACGCCTTCCGGGAACACCGGCTTGCGGTTGCCCGGAAGCGGCTTCTTCTGGTCAAGGAAGTCAAGCCAGTCGGTGGGATCGAAACTATTGACGGTTGCGCCTCCACAACCGCTCAGACCGACCGCAAGCCCGGCCAGTGTCGCGCCTACAATCAACCGCCTTGTGTAACGTGACGAACGATCGCTCATCGGGTTAGCTTTTCGCAACAGGTGGCAACAATGCCTGCAGGGCTTCGGCGCGGGTTCGCAGCGTCGCCGGAGTCTCCGGATCGTTGCCGATCATGTCGAGCCACTTTCGCGCAGCATCAAGATTGTTGGCCCGCCATGCGGACAGCGCGAGCAGCTCTCGTGCGGAATGGCGGAATACGCTTGGAGCATCGGTAGACGCGCCCAGACGGCGATTGATTTCATCGTAGGGTGCGGTATCGACCAGCAGGCTCGCCGCGCGCAAACGAGCAATATCCTGAATGGCAACGCCCGCCGCCCCGTCCCCTGCGATCGCGTCAAAAGCCTGAACGCCCTTCTGGCTGTCCTGTTTCGCAGCTTCAGCAGCTGAGTGCAGGCGCGCCAAAAAACGATAGCCGGTTGTACCCGCGCCGATCTTGTCGAACGCCGCTTCGGCCTCGGCCGGGTTGGTGATCTTGGATGCAACCTCGAAGGCGCTGCTCGCCTCGGCAGCCTGCTTGCTCTGATAGTACTGATAACCACGCCAGCCGCCAACACCGGCGATGATCAGCAGGGCAGCTGCGACCAGATAGATCGAATAGCGCGACAGAAATCGCTGAAGCTGCTCTCGCCGCAGTTCTTCATCAACTTCACTAAATAGTTCAGACACTTAGATAACCCCGCAAGCTGGGAAACCGCCCTGGCACCGGAAATCGCCTTAGCACGGTCCGTGCGCCACCCCGGTCACGGCGGGCGATACAGTACCGTTATGGCGGCGGCAAGGCAAAACCAGCCGGATCAAAGCGTTAATGCCGACACGCCTGTGAATTGGCTACTTCTTTTTCATCGGATAGGTGTGTTCCGGCGCCGGGAAGGCCCGGCTGCGGACTTCCTTCGCATAGTCCTGAATTGCTTTCTCAATGCCTGGCCCGAGATCGCCATAGCGCTTGACGAATTTCGGCGCCCACGGCGAGAGCCCGAGCATGTCCTCCAGCACCAGCACCTGACCGTCGCACGCCACACTGGCGCCAATACCGATTGTCGGTGCGGCGATCGTCTCCGTGATCTTGCGGCCCAGGGGCTCGGCCACGGCTTCCACGACGATCGAAAATGCGCCCGCCTCCGACACCGCACGTGCATCGTCGAGGATTGAGTCCCAGTCGGCCTCATCGCGGCCCTGTGCCTTAAAGGAGCCCAACGTGTTGATCGATTGCGGGGTCAATCCGATGTGCCCCATCACCGGCACGCCGCGATTGACGAGGAAATCGATCGTCTCGGCCATCCTGCGACCGCCTTCAACCTTGATCGCGCCGCAGCCGGTTTCCTTCAGCACCCGCACAGCCGAATGAAACGCCTGCTCTTTCGAAGCCTCATACGACCCGAACGGCATATCGACCACCACAAGCGCCTGCCTCGACCCCCGCATTACCGCGTGTCCCTGCAGGATCATCATGTCGAGCGTCACCGGCACAGTCGTCTCGAACCCGTGCATCACGTTGCCGAGCGAGTCCCCGACCAGAATGACGTCGCAATACCTGTCGACCAGCGCCGCGGTGTGGGCGTGGTAGGACGTCAGCATTACGATAGGGTCGCCGCCCTTGCGTGCAAAAATCTCCGGCGCAGTCTTGCGCTTGGTCGCATTTTGAATCGACATGATCAGCCTCCGACGACTGGAACACCGATGACAATCGGATGGAAGGCAAACGCCAGCGCGAGATAGGCGACGACGCCAACCACAATCGCGATGACATCATTGCCTCGACCACCGACCGGAATCGGAGGCGCACCGGCGTCGCTGCGGTGTTTGAGAGAAATACGATCGAACACAGCCCAGCCCAGCAACGACCCGAACAGGATGATCGAACCGAGATCGCCGTTAGCCAACAAGTGCGCCACTGCCCACAGCTTGATGCCCGCGAGCATCGGGTGTTTCAGCCGTGCATAAATCCGGCCGCGGATAAAACTGGCAACAACCAAGATGACGGCGGGCAGCATCAGCGCCACTGTGAGATGACGCAGCGCCTTGGGCGGATACCACACGTCCACCCACTCCGTCGCGCGGTAGACGCTGAACCCTTTCGCGATCAGCACGATGCCGATCACCGAGACAATGCTGAAAGCCGCCTTGTAGCCACCCTCGCCAAACCGCTGGATCAACGAGGCCCGCAGACCGCGGCGCGTGGTCAGCACATGAATGCCGATGAAAACGACCAGACCAAAAATAAGAAGCGCGAAACCCATGATACCCGACCCGCCAACTTCAGTTCGCCCGGCAGATGTATCCACCAGAGGCGCTCGGGTACCATTTTTAAGGCACCCGAGGCAATGGTGGACGACATGGCCACAAGTCTTAACCGGGCCCAAGCCAGAGCCCTTGTCAGCCTTCGGCGCATTTATGGTCGAAGCGGGTTGCCGAACCGCGCGAGATAACGCCGCGCCAACATCACGGAGGAATACCCGTTGATATGATCGTCATCCTCATAGATCGGCACGCCGTCGATTTGCGGATCGCATAATCCTCCGGGACACTCGACACTTTGAACATCGATCACAAGCAGAGACGGGTATTTGGCCTTGAGCCCATCGAAAAACAGTCGCACTTTGTCGGATCTATCCCGCGAGAATTCATTGTCGGCGCCGAACTGACACTCGCCGCGATAGGGCTCGCGACGCCTGACGTGCCTGTAGAAACAGCTGCGAAGATTTTTCCCGTTCTCCGCTATCGGCCCGAGGATGACCGGCGTGATCCCTCGCCAGACCATAGCACCGATCATCACGCTCAGCTTCTCCAGATCTTCGAGCGGATATATCGACCAGCGTTCACCGATGAAGACGTATTTGGGAGCCGTTTCTTCAATCCGCTTGAAGACCGCCTCCGTGGTATTCATGCACTGCCTGTCGCCGGAAAACGTCTCCGAACCGGGTGCCATCAGGCACTGCACGCGCGTAACACTGATCCCGCCCAGCCCTGCATCTTTTGCAATAGTGTCGACGAACCAACGGTAGTGACCGGCATGGGAATCGCCGATCAGATAAAAGGAGGGGGCCGAATTCGGAGCGCCGAGGTGGCAATCCGCGCCTTCGTTTCGTCGGAAGTAAAGACAATTTCCTTTATCAAGATAAGGCTCAAGCGCCTGATGGATCGAGACCGCCTCGGATCCGAGCCGTTGATAGAAACCGTCATTGCGCTCCGAAATTTCCTTCAGCGAAGCTGCCACGATCAACGGAGCGACGAAAAAGATTGCGGCCAATTTCCACAGTGGCCAATCTCGCAACTTTTTTGAAGGCCGCTCGACCAAAACATAAGACAGGTGCGCAAGAACAAGAACGCTACCGATCAGCACAATCTCCAAGAGCGGCGATAGCGGCGTTTCGGTATATGCCAGAAACGCCAGTGGCGGCCAATGCCAAAGATAGGCGGAGTAAGAAATCCGCCCGAGATGAACAAGAGGCCGCAAACCAAGAAGCGGGCTATCGCGCCCACCGATAACGATGACGGCCGCGAGAAGACAGACGGTGCCAGCATAGATTCCTGGAAAGGGCGTTGCTTCTTCGTAAGCCACGGAAAGCATCGCCAGCGCCAGGAGACTTGCAAGAACGACGGCCCTTCGGATTGCCTTTCCCGTTGGCACCCTGACGAGCGCGGCAACGCATCCGATCAGCGGTTCGAAATAGCGGGCACTCCCCAGAAAATATGCCTGTTGCGTGCTTCCGGTTTTCACACAGGAGACAACGAAAAATCCAAGCGCGAGGCAGGCCACCGCGCCAATCAGCGCCCTCCGTGGAAGGTAGTTCCGTGCGACCAGAAAAGCCGCAGGAAAAAGCAGGTAAAACTGCCACTCAATCGAAAGCGACCAGATATGTAGCAACGGAAGTTCGCGCGCGTGCTGCGAAAAATAATCACGCGTGACATGATCAAAATGCAGATTGGCGCGAAACACCAACCCCTGCGTGACACTCTGAAAGTAACCGGTGAAATCGTCCGGAACGAAAAGAAACGTCGCGACGATAGCCACGGCCAGCGCAACAATCAGGAACATCGGCATCAGGCGGATGATCCGGCGGCGATAAAAATCGTCGAGGACACTCAGCACGCCACCGTCCGCCTGCACCAGCAGCGACGTGATCAGATAACCCGAGATGACGAAAAAAACATCGACGCCGATAAATCCGCCGGTGAACGGCCAAACCCCGAAATGGAAGGCGATGACGAGAGCAACCGCGACGCCACGAAGCCCATCGATATCTGCCCTGTAAGCGACAGAAGCGATATGGCCCTTCGATGTTTCGGAAGCATCAAAGCCGGGGCGCTGCGGACGAAACTCCCCGCCCTCGACAAGCAAGTGTTCCATACCGACGCCTTACACTGCCTTCTTCACATCCTTGATGCTGGTGAAGGTGATCCCCGGTGAACGCTCGCGCGTGTAGCCAAGGTAAAACTCGTTTTTGGCCAAAAAGACCAGATCGCCATCGACATCCTCGGCGATGCTTGATCCGTTGGCGTTGACGAAGGTATCAAAGGTCTTCCGGTCCTCCGCCGCGAACCAGCGTGCAAGCTGGAATTCGCTGATCTCGAAATCGACCGGCAGTGAATATTCCGCGTCCAACCGCGCCTTCAGGACGTCGAGCTGCAATTGTCCGACGACGCCGACCATCGCGGGCGATCCGTCACGCGGACGGAACACCTGCACGACGCCCTCTTCCGACATCTGCTGCAAGGCCTCTTTCAGCTTTTTCGCCTTCATCGCGTCACCGAGGCGCACGCGGCGCAGGATTTCAGGCGCGAAGCTCGGCACGCCAACAAACGCGATATCCTCCCCCTCCGTGAGCGTATCGCCGATCCGCAGAGTGCCATGATTGGGGATGCCCACCACGTCGCCCGCAAAGGCCTCATCCGCGATCGCGCGGTCCTGCGCGAAAAAGAACTGCGGACTCGACAACGTCATGTTCTTGCCGGTGCGAACCAGCTTCGATTTCATGCCACGCGTGAGTTTGCCCGAGCAGAGCCGCGCGAATGCGATGCGGTCGCGATGGTTCGGGTCCATGTTCGCCTGAATCTTGAAAACGAACGCGCTCATCTTTGGCTCGGACGCCTCGACCTTGCGGCTGCTGGATTCCTGCGCACGCGGCGGCGGCGCATATTTTCCAAGCCCCTCAAGCAAATCGCCGACGCCGAAATTGCGCAACGCACTTCCGAAAAACACAGGTGTCAGATGTCCTTCCCGGAAGGACTCGAGATCGAACGGCTTGCAGGCCTCAGACACCAACGCAAGTTCTTCCTTGATTGCATCGGCGTCGAGGTTCGGATTGCGGCCCGCAAGCTCGGATATCTCGATCTGCTCAGCCGCGCCGGTCTTGGCCCCGCCGCCTTCGAGCAGGCGAACGCCACCGGTCTTGATGTCGTATGTTCCGACAAAATCACGGCCTCGACCGACCGGCCATGTCATCGGCGTGGTGTCGAGCGCCAATGTTTTTTCGATTTCGTCGAGGAGATCGAAAGGGTCGCGACTCTCGCGGTCCATTTTGTTGATGAAGGTGATGATTGGAATGTCCCGCAGCCGGCAGACTTCGAACAGCTTGCGTGTGCGGTCCTCAATACCTTTCGCGGCATCGATCACCATCACCGCCGAGTCCACCGCCGTCAGCGTACGATAGGTATCCTCGGAGAAGTCCTCATGGCCCGGTGTGTCCAGCAGGTTGAAGACGAGGCCATCGAACTCGAACGTCATCACGGAGGTGACGACCGAGATGCCGCGGTCACGCTCGATCTTCATCCAGTCCGAACGGGTCGAGCGGCGCTCGCCCTTTGCCTTGACCTGGCCGGCAAGATTAATCGCGCCGCCAAACAGCAGGAGCTTTTCGGTCAGCGTAGTCTTGCCCGCGTCGGGATGGGAAATGATCGCAAACGTTCGGCGGCGCTCGACCTCATGGGCCAAGAGCGCCTTGGGCGCGGAATCGGTCGTGGCGACGGTGTCGGTCATGATCGCGAGCGTGTGACAGGGAAACGCGGCTGGATCAAGAAGATATGCCCGGATTTCCAATGTTCCGCCCGCGGCGGGGCGTTCCCGCCCCGAAAGGGGCCCAACCCGCCGCCCTTGGCACCGGGATAGCACACGGACCACCTGCCGGAATCGGTTGCCAGCAGATGGGGCGCCGCGGTGATCCCCGTCAAGCCGGCTGCGTTCCGGTTTCAGACCTCAGAGCCAGCGTTTGAAGTAGTGCGCGATTTCGCCAACCAGTCCCCTGCGGAAGGTGAGCACGCAGATCACGAACACTGCCCCCTGCATTACCATCACCCACTGACCGAAGCTGGCGAGATATTGCTGCATGGCCACGATCACGAACGCGCCAACGATGGGGCCGAACGAAGTGCCAAGGCCACCGACCAGCGTCATCAGCACGACTTCGCCGGACATTGTCCAGTGCACATCGGTGAGCGAGGCGTTTTGCGCGACAAAGATCTTCAGCGATCCCGCAAGGCCAGCGAGCGCGCCCGAGAGGATAAATGCCATCAGTTTGTAGTGATCGGCCTTATATCCGAGCGATATGGCGCGCGGCTCATTCTCGCGGATCGCTTTGAGAACTTCACCGAACGGCGAATTCACGATGCGATAAATCAGCAGGAAGGCCAGCAGGAAGATAACGACCACAACATAATAGAGCACGGTCGGATTGGCGAGATTGAAAACGCCGAACAACCTGCCTTGCGGTATGCTCTGAATGCCATCCTCGCCGCCGGTAAAAGGCGCGCGCAGATAAATGAAATAGATCAGCTGCGACAGCGCCAGCGTGATCATCGAAAAATAGATTCCCTGCCTGCGGATCGCCACCAGCCCGGTAATGACGCCAAGCGCGGCCGCGCCCACCACGCCGAGGATAATTCCGATCTCCGGAGAAGCTCCCCATGCCTTCAGTGAGTACGCCGTGAAGTAGCCCGCCGTACCGAGAAACATCGAGTGCCCGAATGACAGAAGGCCGCTATAGCCGATCAGCAAATTGAATGCGCAGGCAAACAGCGCGAAGCACAACGCCTGCATCACGAAATAAGGATAGATCCCCGTTAGCGGCACGACGGCCAGAATCGCCGCCATGACCGCAAAGCCGATCATTTCGTCCGGAAACGAACGGTCCTTCGTCGGCGCGGTATTCTCAGTGATGATCGCCATGTCAGCTCGCCCGCCCCGTCAGCCCTGTCGGCTTCACCAACAACACCAGCACCATCAAAACGAACACCACCGTGTTGGACGCCTCCGGGTAAAAGTACTTCGTCAATCCCTCGACCACACCGAGAGCAAAACCGGTGATCACCGACCCCAGGATCGAGCCCATGCCGCCGATCACAACCACCGCGAACACCACAATGATCAAATCGGCGCCCATCAGCGGGCCGACCTGATTGATCGGCGCTGAAAGCACGCCGGCGAGCGCCGCCAGCGCAACGCCAAGCCCGTAAGTCAACGTAATCATACGCGGCACGTTGATGCCGAATGCCCGCACCAGATGCGGATTTTCAGTGGCGGCCCGTAGATATGCGCCCAGCTGCGTCTTCTCGATCATGAACCAGGTCGCTATACAGATTGCCAGAGAGAAAATCACCACCCAGGCGCGATAGATCGGAAGGAACATGAAGCCCAGATTGACGCCACCGGTCAGTTGCGGCGGAATGCTGTAAGGCAGTCCCGAAGATCCGAAATAGTTCTGAAAAATGCCCTGGATCATCAATGCGAGGCCAAAGGTCAGCAGCAGACCATAGAGCGGATCGAGCCCCGCGAGACGCTTGAGCATGGTTCGTTCGATCACTATGCCGAAGGCGCCCACGATCAGCGGCGAAAGCAACAGCGCGAACCAGTAATTCAATCCGCCGTAATGCAGCAGGAAATATGCGACGAAGGCGCCCATCATATAGAGCGCGCCGTGGGCGAAATTGATGATGTTGAGCATGCCGAAGATCACGGCAAGGCCGAGGCTCAAAAGCGCGTAGAACGAGCCGTTGATCAGGCCGACGAGAAGTTGTCCGTAAAGCGCCTGCATCGTTACACGCCGAGATATTGATGAAGTTTTTGCATGTTCGCTTGCAACTCCGAACTGGCGAAGGTGTCGATGACCTTGCCATGCTCAATGACATAGAACCTGTCGGCAAGACCGGCAGCGAAACGGAAATTCTGCTCGACCAGAAGGATCGTGAAACCCTCCGCCTTCAGCCTTTCGATCATGTGGCCAATCTGCTGGATGATGACCGGCGCAAGCCCTTCCGTCGGCTCGTCGAGCATCAGAAAACGTGACCCGGTTCGCAGGATGCGTGCGATCGCCAGCATTTGCTGTTCGCCGCCCGACAGCTTGGTGCCCTGGCTGGTCAATCGTTCCTTGAGATTAGGAAACAGATCGAAGATACGCTCAAGCGTCATGCCGCCGGTACGAATGGTCGGAGGCAGCAGCAGATTTTCCTTCACATCGAGGCTGGCGAAAATACCACGCTCCTCTGGGCAGAACGCCACGCCGAGACGCGCGATCTTCTCCGACGGAAGCTTGATCGTCTCCTTGCCTTCAAAGGCAATCGAGCCCTTGCGCTTGCCGATCATTCCCATGATCGACTTCAGGGTGGTGGATTTTCCGGCGCCGTTACGTCCGAGCAGCGTGACCACCTCGCCCGGCTTTACGTTGAACTCCATGCCGTGAAGGATGTGAGACTCGCCATACCACGACTGCAAATTCTTGACATCAAGGACTGGCGCGCTTGCCGCATCAGGCATGACCGGCCCCCAGATAAGCCTCTTTGACGCGCTCGTCCTTGGTCAGGGTCGCATAATCGCCCTCGGCGAGCACGCGGCCGCGGGTCAGAACCGTGATGTGGTGCGACAGATTGGAGACCACGTTCAGATTATGCTCCACCATGAGGATCGTATGATTTGCGGAAATACGCTTGATAAGTGCTGCGATTTTGTCGATGTCCTCATGCCCCATCCCGGCCATCGGCTCGTCCAGCAGCATCATTTCCGGGTCAAGCGCGAGCGTTGTCGCAATCTCAAGAGCGCGTTTGCGCCCGTACGGCATCTCGACCGCAGGCGTGCTGGCGAAGTCGGACAAACCGACATCATCAAGCAATTCTAGCGCACGAGAGTTGAACTTGTTCAGGATCGATTTCGAACGCCAGAAGTCAAAGGACTGCCCGTGCTGGCGTTGCAAGGCGACGCGGACATTTTCAAGCGCCGTCAAATGCGGGAAAACCGCGGAAATCTGAAACGACCTGACAAGCCCCAGCCGTGCCACGTCCGCGGGCTTTTCGGCGGTGATGTCACGGCCGTTATAAAGTATCTCGCCCTTTGAGGGTCGCAAGAATTTCGTTAAAAGATTGAAGCACGTTGTTTTTCCGGCGCCGTTCGGACCAATCAAGGCGTGAATGCTTCCACGCCGTATTTTCAGGTTCACGTCACTGACTGCGACAAATCCCGCAAATTCCTTGGTCAGACCTCGAGTCTCAAGGATGAATTCACCTTCGGCCACTCAATATCCCCACCTTCGCACCGCAATAGGCACCGGCATATTTGCCTTGGATGCCACGCGTTTCCTAAAATGGAATATGCGGCAATTTGCACGAGTTAGGCAAGGCAACCTTAGTCGCCCGCAACGCAACAATACTGCATTTCCACGTAACGGAGCAGCAACCGTAAATTCCACTTCCAGTTTGCAGAAATACGGCACATGATACCCATCCGGGAACCAGATTCCGGGGTCCATCTCGATGCCCGCCGCCAATGATTTCCCAACCCATCCTCCTGCGCCCTTCGAAAGCAAAAATTCCGAAGTCGTCAGGTCGATTCAGCAGCGAGACCTGCTGAACAGATGGCTTCTGCTCTACGCCGCGCAAAAATCTCCGCCCGCATTCACAGAGTACGATCCTGCTCTGTCGGCAAAAGACCGTCCAAAGCTGGTCTCCTACAGCGTCAGCGAGAACAACGATCACGCAAGCATTCTGATCACGAGCTACGGCTCGCAGATCAGCAAGGCTTACGGCCGCAAGGGACTGGGACGGGAGTTAAGCGAGTACCTCGGGCCCGACCGAGCTCCACAGGTCATGCCGATCTACGAGGAATGCATTCGGCGCCGACTGCCGGTTTACACCATATCCCGGATCGAGGACCGGGATGGACGGCAGGTTGACCTGGAAAGATTGCTGCTTCCGTTCAGCGACGGCAAGCACGTTACCAATATCATCGGGGCGTTCGAGACGATCAGCACGGACGGCCACTTCCAGATTCAGCGGCTGATTGCCGATCAGACACCTGTCGATATCGTTCGATCCGTGATCGACAAAGACCTTCACTTTACACCGCCGCCGCGCATCTCGCCGCATCATACGATTGAATTCGAGTAAGATGTCCGGAGACGCCTACACGAACTCTTTCTCGTAAATCTCCGGCTTGAATCCAACAAGCAGATGCTGCCCCCGCACCAGCACCGGGCGCTTGATCATCGATGGCTGAGCAGTCATCAGCGCAATCGCTTTCTTTTCCGTCAGCCCCTCTTTATCGGCGTCGGGCAATTTCTTGAATGTCGTGCCCGCGCGGTTGAGCAACGCTTCCCAGCCGACGAGCTTGCACCATCGCTCGAGGTCCGCCTTGGCAACGCCTTCTTTTTTATAGTCGTGAAAGTCGTACCCGACCCCGTGTTTGTCGAGCCAGCCAAATGCCCTCTTCATCGTGTCACAGTTTTTAATTCCGTACATCGAGATCGTCATATCTCCCCCCGCTGCATATGGTCTCCGCCGAGTCCGAAATGATCGGAGTCGAGATCGGCTTCAACGCCCGGAACAATCATTACTACGACGATACAAAAAGTTATATCGGCCGGATCTCTCTTTCCCATCAAGACTGCAGCATGATTTTCGAAGATTTCCCGCGCCGCGTCTGCCGGCTCGAGCGGATCGTCTTCGACAAACGGCGCGTCGGCTTACAGTCCGCAACGTGCACATGAGCAGAAGCGCCGCCTTGGCCAATCAAACATTGTTTATCTTGCATGTTGGCAAGATATCGAATTTCGCCAAACCTATCTTGGAATATATACTGCACCGCGGTGTAAGCAGTGTGGCGTCCGAACATCGAGTTGTTTCGGACCATCAACTCACTTCAACGCCGGAGAGCGATATTGTCTACCTCGAATAAATCACCCGGCACATTTGCCATTGGGTCACTCGCGTTGATCGCGGTTGTCGTCGGCGGCACAGCCGGCGCTTTTGCCTATACCGCAGGCTGGCTCTCGCCCGATCGCCTGACATCGACAAAACTGCTCGCCGCATTCGGCCCTGTAACGAAAGAAACGCTCGGTCACCGCCGAAACCATGCCAAGGGTGTTTGCTTCACTGGCGTATTTGAATCGAACGGCGACGGTGCAGCACTGTCGCGCGCTGAGGTTTTCAGCAAGGGGCAATATCCCGCTCTTGGACGCTTCAATCTTGGCACGACCAATCCGGATGCGTCTGATCTGGAAGTCCGGGTTCGTGGCCTCGGCCTTCAGATTTCAACTCCGGATGGCGGCGTATGGCGATCAGCGATGATCAACGCACCGATCTTTGCGGTTTCCACACCCAACGAATTTTATGAGCTACTGAACGCGGCCGCCAGCAAGGCTGCGGATGCAATGAAAAACTTTGCGGCGGCGCATCCCGAGTTTGGACCGTTCGGCAAATGGGCAACGACCAGCTCATGGACGCCCAGCTACGCTGAAGAGCCCTATAACGGCCTGAATGCGTTCGCGTTCAGCGATAAATCGGGAACCGAGCACGCCGTGCGGTGGTCGTTGACGCCACAATCCCAAGTCACGCCGATCACCAAGGAAGATTTCGACAAACTTGGCGGCCCGAACTATCTCGAGCAGGACATCACCCAGCGCGTTGCCAAGGAGCCTCAACGCTGGACCATGACCGTGACTGTCGCCAACGCAGGGGATCCAACGGCCGACCCTACCAAGGCGTGGCCAGATGACCGACGCAAGGTTGAAGTTGGTACGCTTATCATCCAGAAGATCGAGCCTGAAGCGGACGGCCCGTGCCGCAACATCACGTTCGATCCGACCATTTTGCCCGATGGGATCAAGGTGTCGGACGATCCCTTCCCTGCTGCACGTTCAGCGGCCTATGCAAAGTCGTATGATGCCCGGGTCGCAGAATCGAAGTACTACCCTCATACCCAAGCGAGCAAGCCATGAGCGACAGCAGCACTCTCCGCTTCACGATCGTTCAGCGCTTGCTGCACTGGGTCATGGCCGCCTGCATCCTCGCGATGTTCTTCATCGGCGTCGGGATGGTCTCAACAATCACAACGATATACGTCCCGCTGCTGGCCACGCATAAGAGCCTCGGCATCCTCATTTTGGTGCTGGCCCTTGTTCGTCTAGCGGTCCGGGCTCGCTATGGATCTCCGCCGCTACCTGCGGATCTGCCTGAGCCGATGAAGCTAGCCGCGCATCTTTCGCATTACGCGCTCTATGTGCTCATGATCGGAATGCCACTGATCGGCTGGGCCATGCTATCGACGGCACATTATCCGATCGTTATTTTCGGCAACGTTCGCCTGCCGCCCATCCTGCCTCAAAGCAATGCTCTTCATGCGCTGCTCTGGAACGCACATTTCTATCTGGCCTTCGCTTTCTTTGCTCTCGTGCTGATGCATCTGGCCGCCGCCTTGTTCCACGCGCTGGTCCGCCGGGATGGCGTATTCGAGAGCATGGCGCCAACGCCGTAACTCAAGCTAAACGAGAAACGGCGAGTGGGCGCCGAATAGATTTCGGTTCGCTTGAGGTTCGGGTCACTCCGTGGCCCGAACCTCGGTTACAATGTCGGGTCACTTGCCATCGTCGATGTAAACGATGACAGCAGCATTCGCGATCAGAATGGAATCTCCGCCTTCGTAGGGCACCTCAAGTCCACCCTTGACAGCCTTCACCGTGATCTTGCCATACGGCAGTTCCTTGGCAACTGCGTCCGTATCAACCCCGCTTGGATCCGGCACGGCGACAGTGACATCGACAAACATATCGTCGCGCGTTTTGCCCACCAGCGGAAAAAAGCTAAGGCTCGAATGACGAAGAGCGTCCGACACCGCGCGTCGCGATGCCTTGGTTCCGTCCTTGCCGTGAACGTCCACGCCCATGCCCATCTCAGTGATACAACGTACGCGCGCCATTTTCTTATTCTCCTACCCGAGTGTTTGATGCCGCAGTCTACGACAATCAGAGGCATTTTCGCGAAACATAGCGAAAGATTTCCAAGCATGAATCTCAGGCTCAAACGCGCTTATTTCATCTTGCAGCGACTTTCAACGATCCCAGCACCATCGGCTACCGGATCGCGGCGCGGTGTTGGTCCACGCTGGAGACATGGACCGACAAACCAACGAGACAGACCTAAAGCATTTTCCTTTCTTTTCAAATGGCTGAAGCAGTTCTGGCAACTTCATGTAATCGCCTTGTTGGCCAGAACGCATTCAGCGTTCCCGGAGGGCGCGGTTCATCTGATCGGTAAATGGCTTCGTCAAATAGGAAGCTGCGGTTCTTTCCTGCGTCGAGACGAAAACCTCCGCGGGCATGCCCGGCACTAACTTCATACCACGCTGATGAACCATCGCATCCTCGCTCGGCAGTAGATTGACGTAGGCGATGTAGTGCTCCTGGCCGTTGGTCGGATCGCGCGCCGAGGCCGGCGAAACCATGGCGACCACGCCCTTCATCTCCGGCGTCGTGGTTCGGCTAAACGCAGTGAGGCGGATCCGGGCGGGCTGCCCTTCCTGCACCTGATCGATATCGGCGGGCGATATCTTGATCTCGAACTTGAGTTCGGCATTTTGCGGAACGACGGTCGCGATCTTGGCCGCTGGAGTTATGACGCCGCCGATCGTGTAGACGAACAGCTCGTTCACATAGCCCGAAGCGGGCGACCGGATTTCGGTGCGGGACAGACGGTCCTCGATCGCCAGTTTACGTTCGCTCAATTCGGAAATGCGGGCGTCCACGGTTCGCAGATCACGCTGCGCCTCGGTGCTGGCATTCTGGTCGACGGCGATAATCTGGACCCTGATTTCGCTGGCGCGAACCCTGGCGCGGGCGATACCGGCCGAGATCTCGCCGCGCTCTCCCAATATCCTCGCCCAATCGCGCCGCGCCGAATAAACCCGCGTATACTCCACGATCTTTTTTTCAAACAGAAACTCAAGCTTATCGCGCTCGGCGCCAACCAATATGATCTCTTCCTCTTTGGCGGCCAGCCGCGCTTCCATTCCTTTGATCTCCTCCTGGGTTTGGCTGATGCTGAGTTCCAATTGCTCTTTCTGGCTATCCCGGCCGAGCTTGTTACCCGCGAACAGGCGGCTTTCCCCGTGGATTACGGCATCCGCGGTACTCGACACCCTCCCGAGGTCGGCCGGGAATTCGATCGCGGCCAAATTGTCGCGCTCCGCGACCAATCGCGCCTGACGGCCCAAGGCTTCGCCCAGCTGCGAGCGCACGATAAGGAGTTCCGCCTTGATCTGGACGTCATCCAGTGTCGCGAGCACCTGTCCTTCCCTGACGAGATCACCCTGCCGAACCGCAAGCGTTTTGACGATGCCGCCGTCCCGGTGTTGGACCTCTTTGAGGTTCTGGTCGACCTTCACCGTACCGGAGGCGACGATAGCACCCTCAAGCCTGGCGATAGCCGCCCATCCGCCACAGCCGAACACCAGCAGGAGTAGAAGCACCAGACCACCCAGCACCCGTGGCCACAGCCGGAACGGCCGCTCCGCGGAGCGAGCAGCGGCGGATAGCGTTCCAGCAGAGGCAAACCCTTTTGAACCGTCATGTTGCACGACTTGATCTCCTTGATGGTATCACCCGACAGCGACGGCGAACTGAAGCTGATGATGTCCGTCAACGTCGATGGTAAAAAATTCATCCGGGTTGGGCCGGTCGTGTACATCCACGAAAGTCACATCATGATTGTCTACCTTCTCGAATCTGAGACGAACCGGGCGATGATCGCCGTCAGCCGACAGATAAATGTCGTTGAACATGTCGGTAATCTGGTTGTCGGCTCCCTCCTCCCGGAGGTAACCGATCTCGAAGGTCGCAGCTACGATCCGATCACCGACAGTGAAGTCGGTGATCTTGCGGACGACCACCGGCGACAGCTGTTCTCCCACGGCCCTCTGAAATTCGAATGTGTCGTGGCCGTCGCCACCCGTCATTGTGACCGAAGAGGATCCCGCGACGAGGTGGTCGTCACCTGATCCAGTGATGACCTCCTCGAAGGAGGCAATCAGGTCGTGGCCGATATCGAGGCCGTCGGCGGTACCGCTTCCGAGGTCAACCGTAACGCTGAGCCGCGTGGTCGAGTAGTCGAGTTTATCCTGACCGTCGCCGCCATTATAGGAATCGTCAACTGCATCAGCCGCCGCGACGACATAATCGTCACCGGTGCCGCCGTTGACGGTGTCTCGGCCCGCACCGTCCGACATCACGTCATTGCCCTCATCGCCGGACAGGCAGTCGCAACCGGCGCCCGCAACGATCACATCGTTATCTGCACCTCCGGCGAGGATATCGTCGCCCTCGCCACCATCCAGCGTATCGTTGCCGGCGTCGCCGTGAACGGTATCGTTTCCCGCACCAGCCAGCAGGATATCAGCTCCCGAGCCGCCCGAGATAAAATCATGGCCCTCCTCGCCCATGATCGCGTCGTTGCCATCCTCGCCATACAAATGGTCGTTGCCGGCCCCGCCGAAGACAATATCGTTGCCAGCGCCCGCGAACACGATGTCGTCGCCCGCTCCCGCATAGACAACGTCGTTGCCGCTTCCCGCGATGATGTGATCAGCGCCGGCTCCGCCGATGACGGTATCGTTGCCTTCGCGGGCGTCGATGTTATCGTCGCCTGCACCACCGTCGATGGTATCGGCGCAATGTGTTCCAAGCAGATTGTCGTCCGCGGCGGTCCCGACAATCGGCGGCGCTTCGACCACGCTGAAATAGGCGGTCTGCAGCACGGCGTGGGAGCCGTCACTGATCGTATAGGTCAGGGTGACGTCGCCAAGCATGCCTTTGTCGTTTACAAAATTCCAATCGCCGCTTTCCGATTGGGTCAATGTGCCGGAGCTCGATGAGAGGCCCGTGACGCTGAGCGGATCGCCATCCGCATCGGTGGCGCCGGTCAACAGGGCCAGAATGGAAATCAGGAAAGCCTGGCAACCGAACATATCAGGCAGATGGACCCGGCCGCTGACCAACGGCGCCCGGTTCCGTGAAGGATCCCCCGGCGTGCCGCCGCCGGGCGTCGATGGATTGCCGGATGAATCGTGCGGACGCGGGTGCCTGTCTTCGCCACCTCCACCTCCACCTCCACCTCCACCTCCACCTCCACCGCCGCGACCACCCCAACTATCATTTGAGCGCGCGGGTGGGTGGTTGTTGCCGGCCCGAGGCGCATCCCCGATTGGGTTCGTGGCGCCCCGAAGAAACGGCAGTCCCTTGGAGTCAATCGACGGAGAATCACTTACCGGGAAATCGCTGGTCTCCTGCGGCAGGACCAGCCGGATCGGGACCACGTTGTCGGAAGATTTGGCCTTGTGGCTACCCGGATTAGCATCTTCGTCCTCCTGATCTACGGTGCCGGCGACTTCCTCCTTTTGCAGATCGCTTGGCTCGTCACCATCCGCATGCTTGTCGTCGTGTCGCTTTTCATGCGCTTCCATCTCGGTCAGAAGAAAACTTTTCAGGTACGCGGCGCACCCGGTTAGAAACAGCAGGAATGCAAGAGGGATGAATCTTTTCTTCTCCTTTTCGTTCTCCCGATCGGCATAATCTTCGCGATTGGGCTGCGATTGCTGAGTCGAGCGCTTGATAGCCTTGACTGTAATCATGCTGGCCTCCGCACTTGCTCCTGCAGTTCCTCCGAGACTGCTTCGTCCACGACCGGTTTGGCCGTCGACTGCAGTCCCGGCGTCATGATGTCCTGTTTCTTCCCGAACGCGACCATCCGGCCGCCCTGCACGATCGCGACAAGATCCACGGCGACAAGCGCGCTCGGCCGGTGCGCGATCACGATCGCGATTCCGCCCCGCATGCGGATGCTTTCGATCGCCTGGGTGAGTGCTGCCTCTCCTTCTCCGTCCAGGTTCGAATTGGGTTCGTCCATGATGACGACAAACGGGTTGCCATAGAGCGCACGCGCCAGTGCAACGCGCTGCCGCTGACCGGCCGACAGGGCCGCGCCCTGGGGACCGAGCTGGGTCCGGTATCCCTCGGGCATTCTCAAGATCATGTCGTGCACGCCCGCAGCTTGCGCCGCTTCCACGACTTTCCGGGAATCCGGGTCGGGCTCGAGGCGGCAGATGTTCTGCTCGATCGTCGCATCCATCAGGCTAACGTCCTGCGGGAGATAACCGATATGCTGTCCAATCTCGTCCTGATGCCACTGGGTGAGATCGGCGCCGTCCAGCCGCACGTTGCCGCGCAGCACCGGCCATATCCCGGTCAAGGCCCGCACCATCGACGTTTTTCCACCGGCACTGGGCCCGATGATTCCGAGCGCCTGACCTGCGTCGAGTTCGAAGCTGATATCGCTGAGCACGACCTGCCCCGATCCCGGAACCGCGACCGTGGCCTTTTCGACGCTAAGACGCCTGGCGGGCACTGGGAGCTTCATCGGCTCTTCGGCGCCGGCAAGTGCAACGACCGTGTCGCGAAGCCGTTGGTAGGCCATCCGTGCCGCGACAAAGGATTTCCAGTTGCCGATCGCGAGGTCCACCGGCGCCAGGGCCCGCGCCGCGGTAACCGAGCATGCGATAATGGCTCCCGCCGACAATTCGCCCTTGATCGTGAGATAGGCACCGAGACCGAGCACCGCCGACTGCAGCAGCATGCGCAGCACTCGGGAAACGGCAGCGAATGTACCTGTAATGTCGTTCGCCTTGGTTTGAAGCTCCAGATGTTCGCCATTGGCGTCGTTGAAACGACTGACGGCACGGTTTGCAAAACCCATCGCCTTGAGGACTTCCGCGTTGCGCGCGTTGCAGTCCGCGATGGTGTTACGGGCCAGGGTCGCCTTGCGGGTGGAAAGGCTGAGGCGCTTGGTAAGGATCTCGCTGACGATGGTCAACACGGTGAGCACGAATGCTCCGGCGAAGGTCAGCGCACCGATGAGCGGATGCAGAAAATAGACGAAAGCAAGATAGATCGGCATCCAGGGCAGATCGAACAGTGCCGCGGGACCCTGACTACCCAAAAATCCGCGTACTGTATCGACGTCCCGGCCACGTTCCAGCGCTTCCGAGGTCGAAAACCCGAAGCGGGGCATATCGATCGCAACGCGGTGCGCCAACGGCGCCACCTTCCTGTCGAGCCGCGAGCCGACGCGGACGAGAACCTGGGACCGGATGACATCGAAGCCACCCTGAAACAAATAAAGACCTATCGCCAGAGTTGAAAGGACGACAAGCGTGGGAATGCTTCCGCTCGACAATGCCCGATCGTAGATCTGCATCATATAAAGAGAACCGGTCAGCGCGAGAATATTGATGGTTCCTGAAATCAAAAACAGGAACAGAACAATGCCGCGCAGCCCCCGCGTAAGCTCGGCGAGGTTCCGCCTTTTCGCAGCGGTCAATTCTTTTGACTTGGCCATTGATTTAATTCCCGATGAGGGAAATGGGAAAATGAACCGGTGGAGGCAACTGCTGCCTCCACCCCGACGGCATGAGTGTTAAAGCGTGACGTTCGCGTTCGTCATCGTTTGATGGCCGGAGACTTCAATCTTGAAATCCGCTCCCGTATTGCTGTCGATGTTGCCTTCGACGATGGTGAAGTCTCCATCGGCCCGAGACTCGTAGCTCACGGCCAATTGTCCGGCGGCCGTGAACGAAGCTCCAGTGACAAGGGTGAAGGTCTGGTCCGCAGCCGCTCCAATGTCGGCATCGATGGCGCTGAGGTCGAGACGATCGCCGGGCTCGAACCCGAGAATGGTATCGCCATTGGCGGCGGCCGCGCTCTGGAACTTGAAGGTGTCGTGTCCGGCGCCGCCGTTCATCACGTTGACGGCATTGCTTGCGACAATGGTGTCGTTGCCCGAACCGGTATTGACGTTCTCGATACCCCACAGGGTGTCATTGCCGGTCTGGGTGCTTGTCGCACTGCCTTTGGCGAACGAGCCGTTTCCAAGATTGACGAAGGTGTCGACCGTGGCGGCTGAGATATCGAGTGTGTCGTTGCCAACACCGCCATCACTGTCGTCGCCAAAGTAGACATCGTTGCCGTCACCGATCTCGGCCACGATCAGATCGTTTCCGACACCACCGAAGACCGAGTCATCTCCGGCACCGGCGGTGATCATGTCATTGCCCCGGTCGCCGAAGAGACGATCGGCACCGGCATCGCCATAGATAACGTCGGCCTTGTCTCCGCCGAACACCTGGTCATCCCCGGCGCCGGCAAAGATCACGTCCCGGCCATCGCCGCCGTTGATGAAATCGGCTCCGTCACCGCCGGAGATCGCATCGGCGCCGGCATCCGCGACAACAACGTCATCTCCAGCCATCGCGACGATGTTGTCATCGCCGGCGGTACCGGCCAACACGTCCGCTTGCGGCGTTCCGGTTCGCAGCACACCAGCCGTTACCGGCGCCGTCGGGGTGCCATCGTCGGTACCCGTGCCGGTCGGATGGTGATCACCGTCGCAGCCGGCTGCGTCATCATCATCATCGTCGTTATCGTTGTTATTATCGTTGTCGCCGTCGTCATCATCGTTGTCATTGTCGTCATCGCCAACCGGCGGTGGATCACCGTCGCCAATCACGGGCGGGTCATCGAGCTGGCTTACCCCGAAAATATCTTCCGGAAGGTTGGTAAGGCCGGTGTTCCGCGCCACGATCGCGGCGAAGCCTTGCTCCTCGACGATATCGTAGAAATCGAGATTCTCGACCCGGTCGAGGTAGTACAGCCGGTCACCTTCCTGCAGCCGGTCAAGCTGCTCGTGCAGGATGACCCAGAAGGTCTGCCCGACAACGCCACCGTTGATATGGCTCTCCGCCAGACCGCCGACGAACAGATCGACGCGGTCGATGCCCTTGACGGTGTCGTGGTTCGCCCCGCCAAGTTCGATTCCCGGATTGATCGCCTGGAACGCGGCAATGTCTTCGGCCGCGAGCACCAGGTCCGGATAGGCCTGCCTGAACTGGTTGATCACGGCATCGCTGAGATTGTTGCGAGCCTGGAAATCTTCCCAGCTGGCGTAGGGCGTCAGATCGCCGGCGAAGCCAACAGCCTCGTGGACGTAAGGATCGGTCGAGGCCATCAGGTCGCCGCGGATTTGGTTCATCGAACCAATACCCACGTCCCATTCGCGAGCGACATCGAAGGCGAAGACGTCGGCGCTGATGCGAACCAGATCGTTGCGAACGGCGTCAACGATGTTGACGTCGACCTCTTCTGCCGCCTGCGTCACGCCGCCGCCGAGGATGCCGTTGATGCCGAGTTGCTCGTAACCGGGCTTGGGCGTGTAGAAGGCGCTCGGATCGACCGGGAACGCGCTGGTATCGTTGGTCGGGTTCAGGAAAGCATCGAACAGCGCCACGCTGGTCGGATGCCCCTGGGCATCCAGCACCGTCATCGTCTGGTTGATCAGCGAATGGCCGAACCGATAGGCGGCGGTCGCAAATTCATGCGATATCCGCGCATCGACTTCGGGATGGTATTCATCGAAGCCGTGCTCACCATCTCCCTTGATGCCGCCGAGCAGATGATCGGCAAACTCCGTGAAGACGACGCGCTGGTATTCGGTCTCGTTGATCAGCTTGGCGGCCTGGAATAGCTCCTCGCTGGTCCCGACAAAACCCGCCTCGATCAGACCGTTGACATGGAAGTTGTGGTTGCGGGCCCAGATCGTGTGGATCGAGGTCAGCGCGATATTTTCATTCGCCCGTCCATCGCCCGCCACATAGTGATCGAGCAGGTTGATGAAGGGGTTGGTATCGAGCAGCAGTGCGAAGCCGCTTCCCATGAAGTCCGATGTCATGGTGGGAAGCATGGTCTCGTTGATCACACCATTGCCGTCCACCAGCCCGGCGAAATACTCACGGAAGGTGATCGATCCGCCGGGCAGCGACGCGTCGGTGAATACCGTGTCGTTGGCCCAGTGGTGCTGGATCAACTCGCGAAGATTGGGCAGCAGGTTGAAGTCCGGATTCGAAGGATCCGGGCCACCGGCGAGCAGCCGGCCACTGAAACCGCCATGGCCGTCGCCTTCCCGCAAGAACTGACCGACCAGTTCGTTGGAGCCATAGGCCTGGTTCTGGTCGACAAAGGGCGACGTCTTGTTGAGGTGTTGCGGGACGCCATCGACAATGCTGTCCACGCTACCGCGGGTGAGATCGTCCGGGTTGTCGGTGCCGGGCGCGTGTACGGTGCCGGCGCCGCCGATCGCAATCGTTCCATTGCCACCCTTGCCGAGGAAGTCCAGCCCGTGGTCGAAATACTGACCGAAGGCGGTGAACAGTGAATTCGCACCTGAAGCGCTGGTGGGTAGCCCGGCTTCCTGGGTT
The DNA here is from genome assembly GCA_019750915.1 of Xanthobacteraceae bacterium. Lineage (GTDB taxonomy): Bacteria > Pseudomonadota > Alphaproteobacteria > Rhizobiales > Xanthobacteraceae > Afipia. The sequence goes on along the minus strand of JAIENY010000023.1, from coordinate 10,605 downwards.
CCAAGCGCGTTGCTGATCGCGCGCGGGTCGAGACCCGCAAACAGCGGATTGATCGCGTTATTGCCAATCGTTGGATCAAAGGCGCCGTAATGCGCGTCGGTGAGACGGATGAACGGCTGATCCGCGGAACCGAATTCGGGGTGAGCACGATTGTTGCCCGTGCCCTCGAGATCCCGGATTCCGACGGCGTCGTTGTCTTCGCCGCCTTGCAGACCGTTGACCAGGTTCTTCAGCGTCGCAACGTCGCTGGCAGATAGCGCAAACGCGCCGTTGCCCGCGACATCGCCGTTGCCGCCCCCATTGCCCCCGCCGCCGTTACCACCACCATTGTTGCCGCCATTTGTGCCGCCGTCGGGGATGACCTGATCCTGCGACCGTGCACCGATGATCGTGTCGTTGTTACCGCTGGTGTGGAAAGCAACGTGATGGGAGGACCGAAGCTGCGTCAGATCAACCGTGGTGCTGCCACCATCGTCATTGATGGTGATGGTGTTGGGGTTGAGGTTCGTCGGGGTGAAGTTGCCGATCGCGAGCACGCTATTGGTGCCGGTACGGGTATTGATGACGATCTCTTCGATATCGACCAGTTCCGCGATGATGTTCGCATTGGTTACCGCGCCGCCCACACCATTGGTATTGCGCGTGATGACAATTTCAGAGCCTGTGCCGAGACCCGTAAGGCCTGCGTGCGCGGCACTGCTGACGATGCCGTTACCGGCATTGTTGTCCCAATCGTCGGTGTTGGAATAGACCCGATAGACTTCGTTCTGATTGTTGCCGTCGACGATGAACGTATCGCCGATGCCACCGGCTGGCTCGGTACCGCCATTGACGATATCCCTGCCATCGCCGACGCCTCCGTTGGTGATGTCCCAATTGATGGTGTCGTTGCCGACGCCGGCAAGGACCAGATCATTTCCCTGGCCCGCGGAGATCGTGTCATCGCCGTCTCCTGCGATCGCGATATCCGCGGCATTGCTGCCGTTGATCGTATCACTGCCGTTGGTGCCCTGGCGCAGAACGAAGGTATTCGCGCCAAATAGCAGTTGATCAATCGCACTCAACGCATCGGTGCCATCCGGCCCGGTAACCACAAGCCGACCCGCGGCGTTGATGCTGAACGTGCTGCCGGCCGCTGAACCGCTGAAGACTGCCGTGTCGGTACCACCTGCGCCACCGTCGATCGTGTCGTTGCCTGTGCCGCCGGTGAGCGTGTTATTGCCGGAATTTCCGGTGATGACGTTGTTGCCTGTATTGCCGGTGGCCGAGTTGTTTCCGGTGCCGGTCAGCGTGATATTCTCGACATTGGCGTAGTTCGCGAGGTCAAGACTGACCGCTCCGGTGACAATATCGGTCCCGCCTCCGACCAATTCGACAACCGCATCGCGCTGCGCGGCCGTGCCCGTGATGTCGTCGATCACATAGAGGTCGTCGCCCCCACCGCCGGTCATGGTGTCGTTGCCGGTGCCGCCGTCGAGGAAGTCGTTGCCGTCGCCGCCGTTGATCGTGTCGTTGCCGCCGAATCCGAGGATCAAATCGGCGCCTGGGCCACCGTTGAGGGTATCCGCGTTAGTGCTGCCCTGAACGAGAGCATAGTCGGTGCTGCCGAACCGCACAGTATCGATGTTCTGAAGCGTATCGGTTCCGCCGCCCGTCGTCGCGACCGTAACGCTCGCACCCGCAAGCGCAAAGGTAGCCGCCAGGGCGGTACCGTTGAAAACGGCGGTGTCCACACCCGACACGCCATTGAGCGCATTGTTGCCGGCGTTACCAGTGAGAATGTTGTTGCCGGAGTTGCCGGTAGCCGAGTTGTTTCCATTGCCGGTAAGGGTGATATTTTCCACGTTGGCATAGTTCGCGAGGTCGAGGCTGACCGCTCCCGTGACGGTATCGGTCCCGCCTCCCACGGCTTCCACGACAGCATCCCGATCCGCCGCGGTTGCTCCGGTGACATCGTCGATGACGTAGGTGTCGTCACCGGCGCCGCCGGTCATGGTATCACGGCCGGTGTTGTTGTTGGTCCCGCCGTCGATGAAGTCGTTGCCGTCACCACCATTGAGCGTGTCGTTGCCGGCCCCGCCATTGATGACGTCGTTGCCGGCCAGGCCGCTGAGGTTGTCGTCACCGAAGCGTCCGTTAAGCAGGTTATCTCCGGCGGTACCATTGAACGTATCGTTGATGCCTGCGCCGGCGTTGTTGCCTACTTTTGCGGTGTTTTGCGAAACAATGGACTCGGTCATGCCGCCATTGTCCGTGTAGCTGACGACGACCCGGAAGAAATTGAGATTTCCGGCGGGAACGGTGAAATTCTGGTTGTTCGTTCCGGTATTTGTCCAGCCGCCAAGCCCGTCGGCGGATTGCTGCCATTGATAGCTGAACCCGTTAGCGTTCGGGAGACCGTTCAGATCGACGAGAGCGGACCGATCGGCGGTCAATACGTTCTGGGTGCCGGTGATCAGCACCGCACCAGTCGGCGCCGCGATCGAGACATCCGTGAAGGTCCCGTCCGGAATGCCCGCGGCATCGTAATTGGTGAAACGCACGATTTCGATGTTCGAAAGCGTATCGGTGCCTTCGTCGTCCAACAGGGGAATTCGAACGCCATCTGCGCCGAGCAGCGGCGCTACGACGTTATCGACCACTGTGACGGTGCCATTGGCATTGCGGGTCAACGAGAAGTCGGCCCGAGAACCGGCGTACATCGCGACATCATTGTCGGCTGCCGTCGCGCCCGTCGTGATGATCTCGCGGACGATCTTGAGTTGGCCGGGATTGATGCGGCCGGCCAGCATGTCGGCCTTGATCTCGCTCAGACTGTCGACCGAACCATCGGTTCCGACCGACGACAGCGTGGTCACGAGCGGTCCGGTACCATCCTTGTTGGCATGCACCTCGATCCGCACATTGAGCCAGCGGTCACCGTCAATCAGGTCGTTGCCGGCCTTTCCGAAAATAAGATCGCTGCCGCCACCACCGAGCAGGATATCGCCGCCGTTCTGCGGATCAAATACCGTCGTATCCTTCGCCAGAGCGGTGAAAGGCGTTGCGTCGCTGCCCACCGTCTGCCCGCGTATTGCACCGGGCGTCAACTTGAGAAAATCCTCAAGTCCGTTGATCAGACTCACATTCTGCGACAACAGCATGCTGTCGGTGGCGGGAGCGCCGACAATGCCGCCGGCGGGATCGCCCACCGCACCGGTTGGCGCGCTGGTGCCGATCAGGGTGTCGTTGTGCTTCCAGCCGGAAGCGCCCTCGACCGAGTCGTTGCGGTCACGCAGCGTGAGCGCCTGCTGGTTGAGGAAGCGGGAGATGCCGAGATCGATGATGCCGTCGTTCGGATCGCCCCGCAGGATCGACCAATCGAATCCTAGCATGCCGTTGTTGCGCTGGATGCCGGGGCCCTGAACCATGATGTCGTCGCCGGTCTCACCGTCATAGTCAGTATCGTTGCCCTGGCCATCGAGGACATCGTGCCCGATGATCGGAGAGTTGAAGAACAGGTCGGAGTTCTCGCCGGAGAGACTGTCGAAGCCTTCGCCGCCCTCGATCCAGTCGTCGCCTTCATTGCCCAACAGGGCATCGGCACCGGCGCCGCCGAGGACAAAGTCGTCGCCTTCACCGGCAAAGACCTCGATGACATCGTTACCACCGGAGATGAAGTCCTTGCCGCTATCGCCGAACAGAACGTCGCCGAAACCGTGGGAATCGACGATAACGTCGTTGCCCTTGTTGCCGCGCAGGAAGTCGCCGTCCCCGAAGGGATCCTCGATGATGTCATCGCCGTCACCGCCGAACACCTGATCCGCTTCGGAACCGGCATTGAGGTAGTCATCGCCGCCGTCACCCCACAAGGTATCGATGCCCCTGTCGCCGTACAGTCTGTCGTTACCTTCCGTGCCGCCGAGCACGACATGCTCGCCGCCGAAGAATTTGAGCACACCACCGTCAAATATTTGCTGACCGTCGCCGTCAAGTACCGGCTGATTGGAGCCGTCGACTCGCAACGTGCCCTGGCTGCGCACGACCTTGGTACCGAGGTGGAACAGGTTGTCGCCGAAGATGGGATCGGTATAGGTCGGATCGGCGGCACCGATGCCGGGATTGTTTTGTGCAACCAGCGTGTCGAGTTCGAGCGTGAGGTCGGGGGTTCCGAACAGGATACCGGGCAAATGCGTCGCATGAAGATTGCCAAGATCCGTGTTACGCATCACGAGATCGGTGAACGTGTTTGGCTCGAGCTGGTTCAGCAGGTTCATGCCCTGCGTACGGCTCAGGTAATAGAACCGATCGCCATTCTGCAAATTCTCCATCTGGGTCTCGAACACGAAGTTGAACGTGGAGCCGAGCATGCCGCCGAACTCCATCTTGGCTTCGGCGAGACCGCCGATCCACAGATCGACGTTGTTGAGGCCGGAATTCTCCGCATTCCAGGCACCGGTACCGTTGAGGAAATCGATGCCATCGCTGGCAACAACACTGTCATCGTTCACATCGACGCCGGTGACGAGTTCGGTCGCCGCGTCGCGCTTTCCAGCCAGCGTCGTAGCGTTCACGACGGTCGAATGCAGACCGTAAGCCGCGATGAAGTTGATGACCGAAATCGGGTTCTTCATGTTCTGCCCGAAATCCAGCCAGCTCGTGTAAGGCTTGAGCTGCGCGTCGCCGGTCATGGCGTAGAACTGCGCCCTGGTATCGTTGAAGGTCGGAACGCCGGTGTCACGGCCACGCGCGATATTGAGCGCCGGCAGGTCGAGCGGCAAGCCCAGCAGGTTGCTGCGCACCGCATCGACCACGAACTCATCAATCTCGTTGCCGGTCTGTCTGGTCATGCCGCGAACGATGGCGCCCGCCGCATCGGCGGCGGTTGCGCCGCTGGCGGTAAATTCCTGCGGATTGAGGAACGCCTCGATCAAGCCGATCTGCGGATCTCCGTTCACGGCATGGAGGCTGTTGTCGAGACGATCGACGGTGTCGCTCAGCATGGAATGACCGAAACGATAGACGACGTGAGCGAACTCCGCGACGATGGCGGGATCGAGATCGGCAGAATTGGTGAAAATGAACGGATCGACGTTCGGCTGCACCGTGCGGGCAAACTCCTCGAACACAAGATGCTGATACTGCATCTCGGTGACGAACCGGGCGGCCTGGAACAGGCGCTCGCCGTTCCAATCCAATGCGTCAATGGCCGCAGCCTTTGCGGCGGCGTCAGCCAAGCCGTTGATCGCGTCAAGCTGAGCCTGCGTGATTGCGGGGGTGGCACTGCCGGTGGGGCGCAGCCATTCACTGACCACGGCCGCATCGTTCGATGCGATGATGGTGTCCTTGTTGGCCTCGACCAGCCGGTTGTGTTCGGAATGGAAGACGGTGTGGACGGTGGTCAGGCCGATATTCTCGTTGCCGCGCCCGTCGCCCGTGAGGAAATGCGCGTCGAGCATTTCATTGTCGTAGGTGAGCGGGTTGCGGTCGTCGGAGATCAGATCGGCGCTGTCGACAGCGCCATCCATGTTGACGTCGGCCAGATCGAGGACGTCGGTAACGCCGTCATTGTTCGCGTCGACGACCTTGCCAGCGGCAACGCCCGCGGTCACATCAGCGGCGTTGCTGACGCCGTCGCCGTTGAAATCGAGCACATCGGAATCCGCGACCTGCTGGGTCTTGGGTGTCGCGGGATTATGGTCGGCATCGACGAGCACCGGCTCGGCATGATGCGCGATGTCGTTCAGAAACGCGTGGTCGGTACCAACCGTCGCGATCCTGTATTCCTGGCCGGCAGGGAGCAGAGGCAGGGAAGCACCCGGCGGCAGCTGCAGATCCGCTACATTGAGATGATCGAGATCGAGGCCGCCGGCCTTTCCTTCAATCGTGTAATTGCCCGCGGCGGTCGCAATCAGGGCGCCCGTTGTGCTGTCTACCACGGTGACGCCGACGACGACCTGCGCGAAGCCGTGCGATCCCGGAATGAACTTGCCGTACGCATCGGTCACCAACAATGGCACGTTAAGGACGTCATAGTCCCGCAGATCAAGCCCGAGCATGTCATGGGCCTGTGCCTTCACCTCGGCCCAAGTGGCGATCGCCCCATTCGCGCCATCGAGCAATCGACCGGTCGCAACGGCCACCGGGCCGGCAACGGCATCCGTGGGAATGTCGACCATCGTATATTCGCGCAGGAACACCTGATGCGACGAGATCGAGGTATAGGTCTGGTTCTGATCGATGAACGGCGTTGTGGTATTCTGGGTTTCCGTTTTCAAACCCGTTACCGGATCGACGAAGGTTGTGGCGCGCGTCAGCGCCATGAAGTTCGGTTGATCGTCGACCGTGCCGAATACACCATCCTTGCCGAACCCGTCATCGGCGCTAACGATGCCATCGGCGCCTTTATCGTAAAGCGGGTCGTCGGCCATCAACGGGATGTAAACGGTACCGTTGCCGCCCTTGGTGACGAGGTCGAGTCCGTGATCAAAGAACTGCCCGAAGAACGTCATCCAGCCATTGAAGCCAGGCGACAGGCCGATGTCGGGCGATGCATTGAGAATGAATGCGAGTTCCGCATCGGTCGGCACGTATCCGTCCGGCGGCGGATTGCCGTCATGCGCTGCAGCATAGGCGGCCTGTGATTTTTCGTTGGTATACCAGGCATAGATCGCGGCCGGGTTCTTTCCGGTCTGGTCGACGATCAGGTTCGAAATTATACGCGGATCGGCGTCTGCGACGCTGTTGGGTGCCGGCGGCGATCCGGGAGGTCCACCGGGGATAACGATGGTCGGATCGTAATTGTTGTTGGTAATGACAACGCCGCCGGGAGGTGCATCGGGAACCGAGGCCGGAACGAGCACGACCTGATAGCTGTCGTTTACCGTCCGGAAATCCGGCGGCAGAAGCCGCGGGAAAATCGTGTCGGCCGCACCTGCTCGCTCCTGTCCTGGCAACAAATGGTTGAAACCGCCATCCACCGTGCGCAAGCCCTGGGGCAGCAGCGCCGCATCCTGACCGATGATATCGACAAGGCTTTCACCCGCTGCGTTGCGCTCCGCGATCTTAATCTGCTCGAGGATTTTTGTCAGGTCGGCGAGATTGACGGTGAAGCTCGTGCTCATGACGGGATCCTCTCTACAGGAGACAGTGGCGATTAACCCGACGTTAGGGCTTCCAATGTCTCTCTATGCAGGGGACAAGGTCCAACCTCAGCCGGGACTGAAGCTGCCTTGATGATCGGACCTTGGTCCGAAAATTATCCGGACATAGGTCGCGGATTGGGGACCGATGGCCGCGTTCGTCCCGCACCGGACTGCGGGATTATACGGCGGTCCGGCATTCGCTGAAGGTCCTCATACAAAGCACTACCCAGCCTTGTGCGATATTATTACGCATATCGGATGATTGCGGAATTCAATCTGCCATGCGTCACTCACGCGGCAGGATTTTAGATACGCGACCTGCTCGATCGAATGTCAGCTGAGACATAGTTTTAAAGTCGCAGCCCGGGAAATTCGAAAATGTGGCGTCCGTTCAGGCTGGGCTCCGACGAGGCATCTTCGCGACTGCTTCAGCAATTCCTGATAGCCGCAGCGATTACGATCTTCTGTTCGATGACGCTGCTGGCCTACGCAGTATCACATACGGTGCAGTCGAGCTTGACGCTGACAGCAGCCGAGGAAGGCGCGCTGCTGATCGACGTCTTTCTCGGTCCTTCCATTCAGGAACTCGCCACGTCGAAGACGCTGTCGCAGGAAAGCAGCAATAAGCTGGACAATCTCCTGAAGACGAAACTCGGCGAACGCATGAAGGTCGTGAAGATCTGGTTGCGCGACGGTACGCTGGTTTACTCAACCAACAAGCACCAGATCGGCGAACAATTTCCGTCACGCCAGATCGCTGACGCGTTTGGGGGTGAAGCGACGGGAACATTCAACGATCTCGACGATCCGGCCGACCAATTCGAACGCCAGCTGCAACGTCCCCTGGTCGAAATTTACGCGCCACTCTACGTTACGGGCACAAAAGACGTCATAGCGGTAGGCGAGATTTATAATAATGGCGAGCGGCTGGCCGCCGAGATAAATACCATTCAGATTGCATCGATCGCCATCGTTGCTGCGGTAACCGCACCGATGATGTTCGTATTGTTTCTCATGGTCAGGCGGGCCAGCGCCACCGTAGACACACATCGGAAAACCCTGAAAAGAAAGGTGATCGAAGCGACTGCGCTGGCTTCTCAAAACAACAAATTGCGGCATGAGGCGAATGACGCGCGCATGGAATCGGTCCAATCGAATGAACGGCTTATCGACCAGATAGGTCAAGACCTGCACGATGGTCCCATTCAACTTCTGAGCATCCTGCGGCTGAAGCTGAGCGAACTGATCGATGCGGACGCTTCATCCAGGCTGCTGGAAAATGCGCAATTTACATCGAGCATTACGGAGCTTGTATCCGGCACCCTTGCCGACCTGCGTGACATTTCAACAGGGCTGGTGCTGCCACAACTCGACAGTCTCACAACCGAGGAAACCTTGTGGCTTGCTGTCCGGCAGCACGAAAACATGACCGGAACAATGGTGAGATGCGAGATCGATGATTTACCGCTCTGTCCGTTGCCGATGAGAACATGCCTGTTCCGGATCATTCAGGAGGCCCTGAACAACGCCTATCACTACGCCAATGGACACGGACAGCATGTTGTCGCTTCCGCAGATGCAACATGGATCAGCGTTGCCGTCTACGACAGCGGCGCCGGCGCTACTGCCTCTCATCGTCCGCCTCGGCGCGCCATAGGGCTCGGGATCACCGGTTTGCGGCGGCGCGTCGATGCGTTTCAAGGAACCTTCGAAGTGTCCTCCCGCGCGGACGGCACCTGCGTGAGCGCTAGACTTCCGCTGTATCGGATGGAGGCAAACTCAACACGACCTAGCAGTTATGCCGGTAACGAGAACCCGCCGGCTGCATATTTCCCGGACGTCAGAAGCGTGAGCGATACGCTGGCGACGCAATATTTCGAAGTGGAATCGCGCACGACTAACCATAGGACGAACGTCGTCATCGATGATGATTTACATCAGATGTGATTGAATCTATAAACGATCGTGACTTGTTAAGACTTGAGCCTTTTTAATACCGAAGTGTCGTCAATTCTGACGTCTTGAATTCCGGAGTCTTGTGAATTCCGGATTCTCTTAATTCCAGAGTCTCTTAAATTCCGAAGTCTCGCAAATTCCGAAGTCCCGTTAATTCTTGAACAGGCAGGTTAATCATATTCCCGGACCAAAGCCGCCTTAGCCTATTTCCAGTATTTGGTGAGGTGTCATGAGTTCAGTTTCAATCGCGCTGGTAGACGATCACCCTTTAATGATTGAAGCCATTTCTTCGTTATTGGAACGAAACCAGGGTTTTGAAGTCGTCGGAACCGGCGAAACCGCACACGACATCGTCGAGTTGTGCAAATGCACCCAGCCCCAAGTCGCGGTTGTCGACCTGAGTATGCCCGGCGATGTCTACTCGGCGATCGCAACGGCCATCAAGATTTCGCCTTCGACAAAGATCGTGGCGTTTACGGCAGCCACTGGAGTCGATTCGGCGATCCGGGCGCTTGACTCGGGCGTCAGCGGCTACGTGCTCAAGGGCAGCAGTACGATGGAACTGATCCAGGCCATTGCATCAGTCCAATCCGGCGAGACTTACATCACCCAGAACTTTGCCAGCCGGGTGATCGCGGCACTTCGGGACGCTTCTCTCAGGCGCAAGGCCGCCGAAGCCGTCATCCTCAGCATCCGCGAACGGCAGATTGTGAACCTGCTTCTGAATGGAAAAACCAACAAGGAAATCGCGATCAAGATCAAGATCAGCGAAAAGACCGTCAAACATTATATGACCGCGCTGATGCAAAAGCTGCACGTCCGTAACCGGGTTGAGGTCGTGATCGCGGCCCAGAAATTCAATGAGCGCCAGGCTGCGACCAATCTGCATTCATAACATTCCGGCGGCTTCCACCCGGAGACACGGCGCCTCTTCTAACCGTGGACCGGCGCCCAACCTTCACCCCTCGCGTACAAAATATATCAGGACGTTACGACGTCGATCGACGTCCGAACCTCGCCGATTTACAAGATGTCTACCCGGCGACGCGCAACCTCCCGAACAAAAACAAACTATGCAAGATCGACGGCATTCGGCGACCGCCGGGTGCAATTTCTTGCGAACGAAAAGGAAAGAACAGTAGAACCTGCTTGCACAGGATTTGCACACGACCCGCATCAACTATTTGATTTCAATAAACGCTCTACCCAGTCCATCACGGGTAATCGTTAGGCTATCGGCAAGCGATTTGCTGCCCATCAGCGCGAGCCGTGTCGACGCCGAAGCGTGGTCGAGGACGTGACCAACAATGGTCGCGAATTGCTGAAGCTCTGGACCGAGTTGGCTCCCTGACCGTCCGATGTGTACGCTACAGTATCCGGCACTACGCCGACGACAAATATCTCGTTTATTTTCCGCGTATTCGCGGATATGAGCGGATTACTCCCATTCGATTATCAATAAGCATCATAAGTTATTGAATTAACGCCATTAAAAATATTTTCGGAAGCGATATACCGTCAGGCA
>JAIENY010000025.1 GCA_019750915.1 Xanthobacteraceae bacterium | reverse complement strand
AAGCGGGATCTCAACGCCCATGATGTCATCGCCAAGGCCGGTGAGAAATCCGACTCGATGTATTTCATCCTGAGCGGCCGCATCGCGATCATGGCGCACCTCGGTGACGGGCGAGCCACCCGGCTGCGGAGTGTCGGACGTCATACGACGCTGGGGGAAATGGGGCTGGTCTCAAACCAGCCTCGCAGTGCGACGCTGCAGGCCGAAACGGCGAGCGTGGTCTACATGCTGACCGAGAGAAACTATCGCAACATTCTAAGCGAAAGCCCCGCCTTGGCGCAGGCTCTGCTGGCCTATTTCATGACCGTGACGGCCGAACGCCTGACTTTCGCCAACCGCACCATCACGGCACTTCGCCGCTGACGCCGATCAGGCTGCGCCAGCCAGATAAGCTTCGCGCCGGCCGATCATACGATCCGCTGCGATCTTCGCCGCCGCCTTCGTGTGCGTCGCACAGGTGCGATATTCAAGGTCCGGCAAGTCAGCCTGGCTTGCGCGCGCAAACCACGACTTCAACGAACGCGACGGCACGCCAACACGCGCCAGCGCTTCGGCAACATTATCTACCGCGCCGAAGGCGAACAACGCTCCGGTCTTCGCATCGCGCACTTCGTAGATGCCAGGACCGATGGGGGCTTCCAACGTCTGTCCGAGCGCTGCTTTGGGATAGCGTTTCCACTCGCCCCATGTCGTAATCATCTCGTCCTCGAATTCCTTAAGAGTGTAAAGGCCTTAGGGGCCATAAGAGCGTGGTAACGTCACGCACCCGCATTTGTTCCGCAGGTAGGGAATCTCCGACGCTCGTTCAAGCCGCTTATGTCAATTTTACGAACTTGTGACAGTCAAACCGAGGCCCGTCAGACCGGCAGTCCGTGCTTCTGCGCGAGTGCCTTCAGCGACACCTGCGGGCGCGCGCCGATGTGCTGGATGACCTCGGCTGCGGCGAGAGCTCCCAGACGCCCAGCCTGCTCATGTCCGACATTGCGGACGAGCCCGAACAAGAAGCCGGCGGCAAACAAATCACCCGCGCCGGTGGTATCGACAACCTCGTCCACCGGGAAAGCAGGTACCGCGACCACGCTGTCCTTGGATGCAACGACGCATCCCTTTTCGCTGCGGGTGACGACGGCAAGCCCGACATCATTTCGCAATTGCGCGAGCGCAGCGTCGAAATCCGACGTGTTGTATAGCGATTGCAATTCGCCCTCGTTGGCGAAAATCAGGTCGACGGTCTTGTTGCGCATCAGCCCGATGAATTCGTCGCGGTAACGGCCCACGCAGAACGCATCGGACAAGGTCAACGCCACAGTCCGCTTGTTCTGGTGCGCGATGCTTGACGCCTTGACGAAAGCGTCCTTGGCATCTTTCGGGTCCCACAAATAGCCCTCAAGATAAACGATCGAGGACGCGGCGATCTGTTCGGGATCGATATCGTTGGCAGACAAATCCTGCGCCGCACCAAGATAGGTGTTCATCGTGCGCTCGCCGTCTGGGCTGACAAGAATATACGAGCATCCCGTCGCCGGACCGCTTTGCGCCGTGGCAGTCGTAAAGGTGACATTCGCGGCGCGAATATCATGAGCATAAAGACCACCGATCTGATCGTTCTTGATTTTGCCGACATAGGCCGCACGCGCACCAAGGGCCGCAACGCCGACGATGGTATTCGCCGCGGAACCCCCGGACACCTCGGTCGCCGGTCCCATGTCCTTGTAGATCGCCGCCGCCTGTGCTTCATCGATCAGAGCCATCGCGCCTTTGGTCATGCCGTGGGCCGCAAGGAAGCTGTCATCCGTGCGGACGAGGATGTCGAAGAGGGCGTTGCCGATGCCAAGCACGTCATATTGAGCGGAAGTCATTAATCTTAATCCCGTGCGAAATGGGCGAAAGCGCGGGAAAACTGATATTTTCCGCGGCAGGAACAGGCGACCTACACGACAACAACCCGCTCTTCAAGCACCCGCGCAGCTTATCTCGTCAGCCACCGTCTTCGATGCTCAGACATATCCTCATGATATCCACCGGCACGTTTGCCTCCCGCCTGCTGGGATACCTGCGTGACTCGATGATCGCCGCGCTGCTCGGCGCTGGTCCGGTCGCGGATGCGTTTCTTGTCGCCTTCCAGTTCATCAACGTGGCCCGACGCTCGCTGACGGAAGGCGCGCTGAATGCAGCCTTCATCCCAGGCTACCTGCGCACGCGCGAGATCGAGGGCGAGGAAGCCGCCGCCGCCTATGCCGGCCGCGTGCTGGGCAGTGTGAGCGTGCTCCTGATTGGCATTGCGCTGGTTTTGTGCGCATTGATGCCGAGCTTCGTCTCCGTGCTGGCGCCAGGTTTCGTCGGCCATCAGGCGCTGCACCTGGCTGTGACCGACGCACGCCTGATGATGCCGTATTTCGCTTTCGTGGGACCCGCCACAGTGATGATGGGCGTCCTCAACGCGCAACACCGCTTCACGCTGACCGCGGTTTCTCCGGTGTTGTTCAATGTCACCCTTATCGCTGTGATCGGCGGGCTGCTGCTCTGGCCGCGCGATCCCATGACATCGGCCACCGTCATTGCGGGCGCTGTCGGCGTCGCCGGCTCGATGCAGATGCTGATCCTGATCAGCCGAAAGTTCTTCGGCGACTGCGATGTCTCGCCGGTGCGCGTCTCGCTCGATGCTCAAACACGCGGCTTCTTCCGCAAGGGCGTGCCTGGCATGATCGCGAACGCGGGGCCGCAGTTCCTCATCGTCGCGGCGGCCATCATCGCGTCAAGCACGCCATCCGCGGTCTCATGGCTTTATTTCGCCAACCGACTGATTGAGCTGCCGCTTGGAATCGTCGGCGTCGCGATGGGAACCGTCTTGATGCCGGAACTCACGCGTGCGGTTCAAGGCAGTGACCGCTCATCCCTGCTGCAGGCGGAATCCCGCGCGCTCGAACTCGCGGCCGGCCTTTCCCTTCCCGCGATGCTCGGGCTGATCGTTCTCGGCCCCTTCGTGGTGCAACTCCTGTTCGAACATGGCTCATTCACTGCGAACGATACACGCGCCACCGCGCAGGCCCTTGCATGGCTGGGCACCGGCCTGCCTGCCCATGTGCTGGTCAAGGTGCTGGCTCCGACATTCTTCGCACGCGACGACACCCGCACGCCGCTGATCGCAACGCTCTGTGGCATCGCTGCGGCCATCGTCTGCGGGCTCCTTGTGGGACGCCTGTTCGGTGTCAGCGGGGTTGCGGCCAGCATCTCTGCCGGCGCATGGACCACGACCGCGATCCTGATCTGGCGCGGCGCGTCCACATTCGGCTTTTCCATCGATGACACCGCCCGCAAGCGGTTGCCGCGGATCGTGGCCTGTGCCGCAATCATGGGTGCGACGCTTTACACCTCGCAGTATTTCGTTGCTCCGGTGATGGAGACGGCCACTTTCTTCGCGCGCCTGACCATTCTCGGCGGCATGGTGGCGGCCGGCATCTCGCTCTATGGGCTGCTGCTCGACCTGTTCAACGTGGTGAGCTGGGGCGAGGCGTTTGATGACTTGCGTGACCGCAGCCCCCGTGGCAAGTGAGCGCTCCGACAGACGGCCGAAACGGCCTCCCCTTGGGATCACACCATGACAGCGATCGAGCGCGTTTTCTCAGGCGTCCAGCCGACCGGCAATTTGCATCTCGGAAACTACCTCGGCGCGATCGTGAATTTCGTCAAGCTGCAGGAAAACTATAACTGCATCTATTGCGTCGTCGATCTCCACGCGATCACGGTCTGGCAGGATCCCAATGAGCTGACCCGCAACATCCGTGAGGTGACAGCGGCGTTTCTGGCCAGCGGCATCGACCCGAAGAAGCACATCGTCTTCAACCAGAGCCAGGTCGCCGAACACGCGGAACTTGCCTGGGTGTTCAATTGCGTGGCGCGGCTCGGCTGGCTCAACCGCATGACCCAGTTCAAGGAGAAGGCTGGCAAGGATCGCGAGAACGCCTCCGTGGGCCTGTACGCCTATCCGAACCTGATGGCCGCGGACATTCTTGTTTATCGCGCGACCCATGTCCCGGTCGGAGAAGACCAGAAGCAGCACCTGGAGCTTGCGCGCGACATCGCGCAAAAGTTTAACAACGATTTCTCTCAGTCGATCGCTGCGAAAGGCTACGCCGAGAAGTTCTTCCCGCAGCCCGAGCCGCTGATTACCGGCCCCGCGACGCGGGTGATGTCGCTGCGCGATGGAGCGAAGAAAATGTCTAAGTCCGATCCGTCGGACTATTCGCGGATCAATCTGACCGATGACGCCGACGCGATCGCGCAGAAGGTACGCAAAGCGAAAACCGACCCCGAGCCGTTGCCGTCGGAGGAAAAGGGTCTCGAAGCGCGGCCCGAGGCCGACAATCTTGTCGGCATATACGCCGCACTGTCCAGCCGCTCAAAGGCCGACGTGCTGCGTGAGTTCGGCGGCTGGCAGTTCTCCAGCTTCAAATCCACGCTGGTCGATCTGTCGGTTGAAAAGCTCGGCCCGATCGGCGCGGAGATGAAGCGGCTGACACAAGACCCTGCCTACGTCGATTCGATCCTCAGCAATGGTGCAGACCGGGCGCGGGTCATCGCCGCCGAGACCATGAGGGCCGTCAAGGACATCGTCGGGTTCATCCAAAAGCCGTGAACGCATCGGCTGCTGCAACTTGGCCGGGAGCCGCAGCAGGGTGTTTTACAAGCTATTTGAGAGGTTTATGGCTGCCCTGCAGCCTTGACCGTGCTTTTTCCGATGCCATCTGATAGAGACGCGATACCGCAACCCGATCACGCTGGCCTTGAACCGGCGATGTGTTGGAGAATCCAATGTTTATTCAGACCGAAGCTACCCCCAATCCCGCGACACTCAAGTTCCTGCCCGGCCGTGACGTGCTCGGCGCAGGCACCATGGAATTCACCACGCGCGACAGCGCGGCACGCTCGCCGCTTGCGACCAAGCTGTTCGACGTGCCCGGCGTGACGGCCGTGTTTTATGGTTCGGATTTCGTCACCGTCACCAAGGACGACAGCGACTGGCAGCACTTGAAGCCTGCCATCCTCGGCGTGATCATGGAGCACTATATGTCGGGCACACCGCTGCTCGCAGACGGTGAACAGGCCGATGCGGGCCCGCATGCCGACGAGTTCTTCGGCGAAGCCGACGCCGAGACCGTGACCATCATCAAGGATCTGCTCGACACCCGCGTGCGTCCGGCCGTGGCAAGCGACGGCGGCGATATCACCTTCCGTGGCTTCAAGGATGGCGTTGTCTATCTCGACATGAAGGGTTCGTGCTCGGGATGCCCATCCTCCACCGCCACCCTTAAGCACGGCATCCAGAACCTTCTGAAGCATTTCGTACCCGACGTGGTCGAAGTGCGGCCGATGTAACGGCACCGCATCAAAGTTACCAGCCGGATTTGACGTTATTTGCGGGAGCAGGCATGGAAATGCTTGCTCCCGTTCCATTTCAGCGGCAGTTTCCGGCGTCCTTTCCGGCGGTTCCCTCATGCTCGTCCTTGCTATCGATACGGCGCTTCAGTCCTGCGCGGCGGCGGTGCTCGACACCGAGAGCGAGCGATGCCTTGCGAAAAAAAGCCTGCTGATGCAGCGCGGTCATGCCGAGGCGCTGATGCCGCTGATTGCAGAGATGATGCGGGAGGCAGCCGTCGATTATCCGCAACTCGAGCGCATCGCCGTCACCGTTGGTCCCGGCAGCTTCACCGGACTGCGCGTCGGCATCTCCGCTGCACGCGGGATCGGGCTGGCTGCGAACAAGCCGGTCGTCGGCGTCACCACGCTAGCAGCCTACGCGGCTCCCGTGATCGGCGCCGGCGGGGAAGAACCCGTGATTGTCGCGATCGATGCTCGCCACGACCATGTCTACAGCCAGACCTTTTCAAGCGATGGCACAACGCTGATCAGGCCTGCGATCGCGTCCATTGACGAGACATTCCGCGCTGCACGATTTGGGGCGCTGCGCTTCGTGGGCGACGCGGCTCAACTCCTTGCCGATCGCTGGCCGCCTCAATTTGAGCCGCCGGCCAGTATCGATCCGCAGCCGGCACCCGGCATCGAGTGGGTGGCGTGGATCGGCGCCACGTCAGATCCGGCAATCGCCACGCCGCGCCCTTATTATTTGCGCGCGCCGGACGCCAAGACCAAAGCAGAACTGGCGCAGCGTTGATGAATCTGATCGGCAAACTCCGGTGCCTGTTTTCCTCCGGTGGAGCGGCAGTAAGCATCGAGCAGGCGGCCTTGCGCGATGCACACGCTCTTGCGCAGCTTCATCGCGCATCATTTCATCGCGGATGGGATCCGATTGAATTTGAACAGCTTCTTTCGGATCGCAGCGTGCTGGCGCATCGCCTGCGAAAAGGCCGCAATATCATCGGCTTTATCGTATCTCGTATGGCCGCCGATGAAGCGGAGATCTTGTCTGTCGCGATTGTCGCAGGTCAGCGAGGCCGCGGACTGTCACGCGACCTCGTGCGCACGCATCTCGGCTATCTCGCGGGTCATGGCATCAAGACGGTGTTTCTCGAGGTGGAAGAGAATAACCGGCCCGCACGCGCGCTCTATGACCGGGCCGGGTTTCGCGTCGTCGGCCGCCGGGAACGCTATTACAAGGGCGATGACGGCACAGAATTAAACGCCATAGTGATGCGTCGCGACTTGTCGTAAAAAGCCCGTGGTGGCAAAATAAGACAATGGCCGTTTTGAAATCCGTACACGCACCATCTCCGACCGAAATCGAATCGCGCTGCGCCGCGGCCGGGATGCGCATGACCGAACAGCGCCGCGTCATCGCGCGGGTCTTGGCTGAGTCATGCGATCATCCGGATGTCGAAGAACTCTACCGGCGCTGCGTCGCTGTCGATGATAAGATTTCAATCTCCACCGTCTATCGCACCGTCAAGCTGTTCGAGGACGCGGGCATTATCGAGCGCCATGATTTTCGTGAGGGCCGCGCTCGCTACGAGCAGGTGCCGGATAGCCACCACGATCATCTCATCAACCTGCGCGACGGCAAGGTGATCGAGTTCACGTCCGAGGAGATTGAACGGCTGCAAAGCGAGATCGCGCGCAAGCTCGGTTTCAGGCTGGTCGATCACCGCCTGGAGCTGTACTGCGTTCCGCTGGACGACGATAAAACCTGATATTTCATTGTTTTCATGCGTTTTGGGTCCATGAAGCTGGATTCCGCGCCGGAACGGCTATATCTGAAGCCCTCGAATTGAGGGCCTTGAGGCCCCGCAAGGAACCCGTCCACCAATATGACGCCGCCGCGCAAGCTGCATATAAAATCCTATGGTTGCCAGATGAACGTCTACGATGCGCAGCGCATGGTGGACACGCTGGCGCCCGAAGGCTTCGTGGAAACGGCGAATCCCGACGACGCCGATCTGGTGATCCTGAACACCTGCCACATCCGCGAGAAGGCATCGGAGAAAGTTTATTCCGAACTCGGACGCCTGCGCACGATGAAGAACGACGCCGCACGAGCCGGCCGCGAGATGAAGATCGCCGTCGCGGGCTGCGTTGCGCAGGCCGAGGGCGAGGAGATCACGCGCCGCGCGCCGATGGTCGACGTCGTGGTCGGACCGCAAAGCTACCATCACTTGCCGCAGCTGCTGGCCCGCGCTGCGCGCGGCGAACGTGTGATCGAAACCGAATTCCCCATCGAAGATAAATTCACCGCGCTGGCACAGCCGAAGCCGGACGTCATCCGTGCAAGGGGCATTTCATCATTCGTTACTGTGCAGGAAGGCTGTGACAAATTCTGCACCTTCTGCGTTGTGCCTTATACGCGCGGTATGGAGGTGTCGCGGCAGGTCGCGCGGATCGTCGATGACGTCAAGCGTCTCGCCGACCACGGCGTTCGCGAGATCACGTTGATCGGCCAGAACGTCAACGCGTTTCATGGTGAGGGCCCAAACGGACAGACATGGCCACTCGGCCGCCTGCTTGAGCACATCGCTTCGATACCGGGCATCGCGCGTCTGCGCTATTCGACCAGTCACCCGCGCGACGTGGATGACTCCCTGCTCGAAGCCCATCGCGATATTCCGGCGGTCATGCCGTTCGTGCATCTGCCTGTGCAGTCCGGCTCCGACCGGATTCTTGCAGCCATGAACCGCAAGCATACTGCGGCGGAATATGCACGAATCACCGACCGGTTCCGGAAGGCCCGCGAAGACATTGCATTTTCATCGGATTTTATCGTGGGCTTTCCAGGTGAAACCGAGCAGGATTTCGCAGACACCCTCGCACTCGTCACACAAATCAGTTACGCTGCCGCGTATTCGTTCAAATATTCGCCGCGGCCGGGTACACCGGCTGCGGATATGCAGGAGATGGTCACGGCCCCGGTGATGGACGAGCGACTGACACGGCTGCAGCAGTTGATCGATGCCCAGCAGGCGGCTTTCAACAGGGCTGCCATCGGTCGGACCGTGGACGTGCTGTTTGAGCGCGACGCCCGCTATCCCGGACAGATCGTCGGCCGCACCGCCTATCTCCAACCCGCACATGTGATGGCATCCCCCGACATCATCGGACAGGTCTTGCCCGTCGCGATCGATAGCCTCGAGCGTTACAGCCTGAAGGGCACGCTTGTTGCAGAGCCATCGTCGAACACCGGACCGTCCTCATCAAGAGTTCTCACAGGAGCTTGAGCCTTTGCCGAAAAGCGCAGCGGATTCACCTTCACTCGCTCCTGGCCGCAAACTCGACAGCGACCTTTCCGAACCTGAAACGCAAATCGTTGTCGCCTTCGACGATAATCGCGCCGCCTCTGTTCTGGTCGGCCCCTACGGCCAGCATCTGGCCCTAATCGAGCGCAGGCTCGGCGTCGTCGCGGATTCCCGCGGCAACCACGTCACTCTGGCGGGCTCGCGTGACGGCTGCGACGCGGCGCGGCGGGTCCTCGAAACGCTTTATAAACAGGCGCTGAATGGCAGCGATGTCACCAACGGCGACGTCGAAGGCGCGGTCCGCGCCATCCTTGCTCAGGGATCGCTGTTCGACTTCGATCCGCGCGCAGGCAAGACATCGTTTGACGAGATCAGTCTGCGCAAGCGCCCGGTTCGGGCGCGTACTGCCGCGCAAGACGCCTACATTCGGGCGCTCAAGCGCAACGAACTGGTGTTCGGCATCGGTCCTGCCGGCACCGGCAAGACCTGGCTCGCTGTGGCGCAGGCCTGCCAGCTTTTCGAACGCAAGGAAGTCGACCGCATCATCCTGTCGCGCCCGGCCGTCGAAGCCGGTGAACGACTCGGCTTTTTGCCTGGCGACATGCGCGAGAAGGTCGATCCCTATCTGCGGCCGATCTACGACGCGCTGTATGATCTGATGGACGCACGCATTGTCGAGCGCGCGTTGCAAAGTGGAGAAATCGAAATCGCACCGCTCGCCTTCATGCGCGGACGCACGCTGACCAACGCGGCGATCATTCTCGACGAAGCGCAGAACACCACATCCATGCAGATGAAGATGTTCCTCACGCGTCTCGGCGAAAACAGCCGCATGATCATCACCGGCGATCCCAGCCAGATCGATCTTCCCAACGGCCAGCAATCCGGCCTCGCCGAGGCTTCGAAGCTCCTCGCCGGCGTCGAGGGAATCGCGCAAGTCAGGTTCGCCGCGGAAGACGTGATTCGCCACGAACTTGTGGCACGTATCGTGGCTGCCTATGAAGGACCATCCGGCGCCGCTCAACGCAAGCCGTCATGAGCGCATCGACAACCTAGACCCATGGTGAAAATCTCATCTCCCAACACCGACGTTCTGATAGCGGCAAAGTGCTGGCAAAGCGAAGCCAATGCCGAGGCCGTGGTGCGACGGGCGATCGCAGCCGCTGCGTCAGCGATCGAGCTTCCCTCGGACAACACCGAGGTCGCCGTGATGCTGACCGACGACGAGCGAATCCGCGAACTCAATGAGCAATGGCGCGGGCAGGACAAGCCGACCAACGTGCTGTCGTTTCCGGCCGAATGGCATGTTGGTCCCGATGACGGTGCGCCGCGCATGCTTGGCGACATCGCCATCGCCTATGAGACCACGCGCCGGGAAGCAGAAGAAGAATTCAAGCCTTTCGAAAATCACCTCTCCCATCTTGTTGTGCACGGTTTCCTGCATCTGCTCGGATACGACCATATTCAGGATGGCGAAGCTGAGGAGATGGAAGAACTGGAGCGGGATATCCTGGCGACGTTGGGCATTGCCGATCCCTATGCAATCAAAGATCAGGTGATGAAGTGACGCCCGATCAGGACGATCCGTCTCCCCTACAGGCCAACATGCACCTACCGGTGCCGGTTCAGCACGGGGAAGTCCTGCGCCCCGTCGCCGACAACTGGCTGATGCGCGCACTGCGCACCCTGTTCGGCTGGAAATCGGGATCCGCCCGTGCAGATATTCAGGTGGTGCTCGACGCCACCACACCCGACGAAACGAGCTTCACCGCGATCGAGCGCACCATGCTGCGCAATATCCTTGGGCTGCATGACCGCCGCATCGCCGACGTCATGGTGCCGCGAGCCGATATCATCGCGGTGAAGCGCGATATTTCGCTCGGCGAGCTGATGAACCTGTTCGAGAGCGCCGGCCATTCGCGTTTTGTTGTTTACAACGACACGCTGGACGACCCCGAAGGCATGGTCCACATCCGCGATCTGATAGGTTTCATGGTCGCCAAAGCCAAGGTCGATCCGGACGTGAATGCGAAGCGCAAAAAGCCCTTCCCCGCAGGTCTTGATCTTAAGACTGTCAACCTCGGCACAGTGCTGGCCGACGCAAGCATCATGCGCAAGCTGCTTTACGTTCCACCGTCGATGCCCGCGATCGACCTGCTCGCGCAGATGCAGGCGACGCGCATCCATCTCGCCCTGGTGGTCGACGAATATGGCGGCACCGATGGACTGGTGTCGATCGAGGATATCGTCGAGCAGATCGTCGGCGAAATCGACGACGAGCATGACAGCGACGAGCCACCGACGGTGGTCCGCCAAAGTGACAACTCGTTCATCGCCGACGGACGGGCCAGCCTCGATGACGTGAGGGCTGTCGTCGGTGAGGAATTCGACGCGGGCGAAGCCGCTGAAGATGTCGATACGCTGGGCGGCTATCTGGTCGCGCAGGTGGGTCGCTTCCCGGTGCGCGGTGAAGTCATTCCGGGGCCAGGGGATTTCGAAATCGAGGTGCTCGATGCCGACCCTCGCCGTGTCAAACGTGCACGAATCGCTCGCCGCAAGGACAAGGCCAACGCGCGCAGCCGCGATAGCCGCAGGCGCGACGCGGCCAACGACTCTCCGACGAACGTCTCCGGCAAAGCCGGGCCGGCTGATACGGGCACTGCATGAACGCCGTCGCCATGTCGTTCCGATCTTTTGCCCGCGCGGTCATCCTCACATGGGGTTGGAAACGCGCAGCCATCGCAGTCATCGCGGGATCGGCGTCCGCGCTGGCGATGGCCCCTTTCAACATCTGGCCCGTGCTCTTTCTCACCTTTCCTGTGGTGGTCTGGCTGATGGACGGGATCGGCACCGGACGCCTCGGTGGCGCAATTGCGGCCGCCGGTGTCGGCTGGTGGTTCGGTTTCGGTTATTTCGTCGCCGGCCTGTACTGGATCGGATACGCGTTTCTGGTCGATGCCCAGACCTTTGCCTGGCTACTGCCCTTTGCAGTCATGGGCCTGCCGGCGGTGCTGGCGCTGTTCATGGGCTTGGGCTTCGGCATCGCGAGGCTTCTATGGACGTCGAACTGGTCTCGCATTCTGGCTCTCGCCATTGGCCTGACTGTCAGCGAGTGGCTGCGCGGCCATGTCCTGTCGGGTTTTCCATGGAACCTGTTCGGCTATGCCTTGAGCAAGCCGCTCGCGCTCGCCCAGATCGTGTCCGTGATTGGAATTTGGGGCCTGACATTCCTTGCCGTCGCAATCTTTGCCTCTCCCGCAGTTCTGATCGACGATCGGGCCACGACAAAACGACCGTGGCTGCCCTTGCTCGCATCAATTGTGCTGCTTGTCGTGATCGGCCTTTACGGCGCGGACCGGCTTGAAGGCCAACCCACGCAGTTTGTCGACAACGTCAAGCTGCGATTGATGCAGCCGGCCCTGCAACAGGACGTCAAATTCAATTACGCCGCCAAAAACGCGGTGATGGAGCGTTATTTCTCGCTGTCGGACCGTTCGACAGGGCCGTTGTCGAATGGCGTAAAGGACGTGACGATCCTGATCTGGCCAGAATCGGCGTTTCCGTTTTTCCTGACCCGTGAACCGGATGTCCTGGCCCAGATCGCGAACTTTCTTCCACCGCAGACCGTCCTGATCACCGGCGGCGTGCGTGCGCCGGACGTGCCGCCGGGTACGCGCATCACCCGCGCATATAATTCGATCTACGCGATCAATCACGACGGCGACGTTCTTTCGGTCTACGACAAACTGCACCTTGTGCCGTTTGGCGAGTACCTGCCCTTTCAGGGGCTTCTGGAAAAACTTGGCCTCAAACAGCTGACCAAGATGCAGGGCGGCTTCATTCCCGGCTCACGGCGCAGGGTCATGAGCATTCCCGGCGCGCCGCGTCTGCTTCCGCTGATCTGCTACGAAGTCGCGTTCTCGCACGACATCGTGCTGGATGGCGAACGGCCCGGATGGATCGTCAACCTGACCAATGACGGCTGGTTCGGCATTTCCACGGGGCCTTACCAGCATCTCGAGCAGGCCCAGTTCCGTGCCATCGAGGAAGGCCTGCCGATCGTGCGCGACGCCAATACGGGCATCTCGGCTGTCATCGATCCGATGGGACGCTATGTTGGGCGCCTCGAACTCGGCCAGGAGGGCGTTCTCGATTCCCGCCTGCCACGCGCGCTGCCGCCGACCTTATTTTCCCGTTTTGGCGATACTCCCCTTGCGATCGTCATCGCCGGCTTGACGATTTTTCTCGCCTATCGACGACGATTCTCCCGATAGGATCAACCTCACCCGGTTCCCCGCGAGGTAACAATATCCTACCCGCTGACGTAGACGGTTCATCGAAGTCAGCTTGTATTGGGGGCCGCCCCCTTGCAGGACCATCCATGTCCGGGAGATAACGGTATGTTTTTAAAACAAATTTCATACCGGATCGGAACGGCTGGCGTTACGACCCGCGCGGCGGGGAATTGCACGCGTTTCACCCGCGACCGGTCTCGTTTGACCGTCGAAAAAAATCAGCCTAGTCGCAGGACGTCCTGCAACCAAGAGTGGTAAGGTATTTCTGATGTCGGCCAAAACACCAGATCCCGTCGATAAATATGTCGGCAGCCGTGTGCGCATGCGGCGCATCATGCTGAGCATGAGTCAGGAAAAGCTCGGCGACGCTCTGGGACTGACATTCCAGCAGGTCCAGAAATACGAGAAGGGCACCAACCGCATCGGAGCAAGCCGCCTTCATCAAATCGCCGACGTCCTGCAGGTGCCCGTTTCATTTATGTTCGAAGGCGGTCCGACCGGCAGCGTGGCCCTGAACGGCTTCGACGAATCGCCATCGCCGACCTACGTCTCCGATTTTCTGGCGACGTCCGAGGGTCTGGCGTTGACGCGAGCCTTCACCAAGATTAGCGATGCGAAGTTGCGGCGAAGCATTGTCGATCTCGTCGAACAGATCGCCAACAACACTGCCCTCGCTCCTTCCTGACATAACCTGAGTTCACGACCGCTCCGATATGCCGGACAACACCTCCCGCAGCAGCGACCTGGCGGTTGCCCATCAGTCCGGCTCGTTTTTCGGCCGGCGCAAGGGCCATCGCCTGCGCGCACATCAGTCGCATTTGATGGAAGACCTGCTGCCGCGTCTGTCGCTGGATATCTCGGAGCCGGCGGAGCCGTATCTTCGGCAAATCTTTGCCTGCCCCGTCGCGCACGTCCGGCTTGAAATCGGCTTTGGCGGCGGGGAGCACCTCGCGGCAGAGGCGCGAGCAAATCCGAACGTGGGATTCATCGGCTGCGAGCCTTACATCAACGGCATGGCGAAAATTCTGGCCCAGATCGAGGCGCAGGATCTCGCCAACATCCGCCTGTTCGCGGGCGACGCTGCCGAATTGATTTCCTGGCTGCCGGCCAGCTCTCTCACCCGCATTGATCTCATCCATCCCGATCCATGGCCGAAGCGTCGCCACTGGAAACGGCGGTTCGTGCAGGACGCAACCATTGCGGCGATGGCGCGCGTGCTTGAAAATCATGGTGAATTCCGCTTCGTCTGCGACATCGACGATTATGTGAGCTGGACGCTCGCGCACCTGCAACGCTCTGCGGATTTTGTCTGGACCGCCGAACGCGTCAGCGACTGGCGCGATCCGTGGCCGAACTACACGATGACCCGCTACGGCGCGAAAGCGACGCGGGAAGGACGCACGGCGTCCTATCTGATTTTCAGACGGCAGCAGGCAGCCATCTAAGCCCGTGAACTAATCGTTTTTTGCCCGCGAGCGCCAAAATGCCAGCACCCGCTGTGCGGTCACGATGGACAGCCGCTCGAAATTGATCCGTGCCTCTTCGATGTCAGCAGGCGCTGAAACCTTGCCGGGACCAAGCCGCAGCGCAATCAAGGCTCGTGCCGTCGCCCATCCAAAGCCGGCGGCCTTGGCGATCAGCAAAATGGGATCATGACGATCGCCAAGAACAAGCCGATCGAGCGTCGCAAGTTCGATTCCGGTCATTGCCGACAACGCCGCGATCGACTCTTCGTACGCATGCTCCTTGGCAAAAACAAGCAGTGCCGCTTCATTCAATTGACCCCGATTGTGCAGCTTGAGAACGGCCTGCTGCGCCAGGACGAAGTTTCGCTTCACGCCTCGCATGCGAGGCGCCGCGACGATCTCGACCATTGCCTTGTTGATCGCCATCCGTCGTTTTGGCTGCGCGGTGTCGAACATGCTGCGACGAACGATATCAGCGGATTTCGCCAGCAGCTGTTTCAGATTTTCCGGCGAGATGTCCTCGCGTTGCCCGAGCGACAGAGCCAGCATGCCATCATCGACGGCGCGTTTGACCAGTCCTGAATAGCCACCTTCGGAAAACGCCGCGCCGTCGTTTCGGGCGAGGATCCGCACGACATCGCGATCAGCCCGGCGCAAAATGACGTCCGTTAGAGGCGTCGGCAACATCGTGCGCTCGGCAATCGCAGCCAGATGCGGCTGTCCCTTGGCTTGCGCGATATCGAGCAAAACCGTCTCGGCCACCAATGGCGATCTGCTGAGCACCGGCCCCGCGATTTTGATCGCGTCTTCGCGGGCCAGAAAATTGATGACTCCGGGCGGCGCATTCCCC
The DNA here is from genome assembly GCA_019750915.1 of Xanthobacteraceae bacterium. Lineage (GTDB taxonomy): Bacteria > Pseudomonadota > Alphaproteobacteria > Rhizobiales > Xanthobacteraceae > Afipia. The sequence continues at coordinate 47,191 of JAIENY010000025.1, read as the reverse complement.
AGATCCGCCAGCCGGTCGGCCAGGCTGGCGCGGGTTGCGGCGGTCGCAGAAGAAACCAGACCGCTCAGAACATCGTCGAACAACTCGACATGCTGCGCATTGAAAACAGGTGCGCCTTGCAGGAACAGGTCCGCGATCCGCTCGACCGCCATCGAACGCTTTTCAGCGGATCCGCGTCGTACGATCTCGTCGAGTTCTGGAAGGAGAGAAACGGGCGCTGTCATCACACGGGTCCGCGACACACAGGTTGAACCTAAGGACCGCAGATGAATGAAGGGTTTCGTAACCGCATTTAATTGCCTGAAGGCCCGCGATCCGGCCCTGACGGCCCTTGCCGTAGGGAGCCAAAAACGCTATGTTCTACAGAACTTAATGATCTCATACGAACACGTAGGAGAGTGGGCCCCCCCGGGACCCGCTCTTTTTTATTAGCTCCTGCCTGCCGTTTGAGGCCAGACCGCCGCGCCAAATCGATGTGCCTTTAGACGTTGTATTCGGCCCGGCAATTCCAAAGTACCCCGTCAGGCAGGTCCTGAAGGCGCTGAGATCAAGGGACAACTGTTCGCCAATATGATCGATACCATCGTGCCATCCGATATCGCCGAAACCTCGGCCGAGCCTCGCCTGGTCACAGAACCGGGTGTCGCGGCGCGCGTGGCAGCGGTCGCGGAACCCGTGATCGAGGGGCTGGGCTACCGGCTGGTTCGTATTCGCCTGTCTGGAGAGGCCGGCTGTACCGTTCAGATCATGGCGGAACGGCCCGACGGAACCATGCTGATTGAAGATTGCGAGACGATCTCGCGCGCATTGTCTCCGGTAATGGATGTCGCCGACCCGGTTGAGCGGGCCTACAGGCTGGAAATCTCTTCCCCCGGCATTGATCGTCCACTGGTGCGGCGTTCGGACTTCGAACGCAACGTCGGCCATCTTGCCAAGATCGACCTCTCGGTTCCTCATGAGGGCCGCAAGCGTTATCGCGGCGTCCTGCGCGGTGTTTCGGAAAATCACATCGATCTGCTGCGTGACGATGTCCGCGGCGAGCAGGACAGCGAGGTATCGCTTCCGTTTTCGAGCATCAGCGAGGCACGGCTGGTGCTAACCGATGAATTGATTGCCGAGTCGATGCGCCGCGGCCGCGATGCCGAGCGCGATTTTCTTGAAAGCCAGGGTCTTCTGCCCGAAGCCCCCGAACATGCTCGGAAAGCCCGCGAACGGCGTGATCTGACAAAGAACAGAAAGTTGAAGTCAAAAGCGGCAAAGCCCTTGCCGCAAAATACCAAGGCTCACCGGCTGGCCGCTGATGAAAAAAAGCGCAAAGCCGCAACCGATTCCACTGAAGGAGAGTAACCATGGCCGCTGTCAGCGCCAACCGACTTGAACTGCTGCAGATCGCCGATGCCGTCGCGCGTGAGAAGTCGATCGACCGCGGGATCGTGATCGCGGCGATGGAAGACGCTATCGCCAAGGCGGCGCGAGCCCGTTACGGCTCCGAGACCGACGTGCACGCCGACATCAACCCAAAGACCGGCCAGCTCACGCTGGCCCGTCATATGCTGGTGATTGATCAGGTCGAGAACGCGGCCAACCAGATCTCGCTCAAGGATGCGCAGAAGGCCAATCCCGGCGCGCAGATCGGCGACACCATCGCCGATACGCTGCCGCCACTGGAATACGGCCGTATCGCAGCCCAGAGCGCCAAGCAGGTGATCGTGCAAAAGGTCCGCGAAGCCGAGCGCGACCGCCAGTATCAGGAATTCAAGGATCGCATCGGCGAAATCGTCAACGGCGTCGTCAAGCGCGTCGAATACGGCAGCGTGATTGTCGATCTGGGCCGCGGCGAAGCCATTGTCCGGCGCGACGAAATGCTGCCGCGCGAACTGTTTCGCAACGGCGATCGCGTCCGCGCCTACATCTTCGATGTTCGGCGTGAAACGCGCGGACCGCAGATTTTCCTCTCGCGCACTCATCCGCAGTTCATGGCGAAATTGTTCGCGCAGGAAGTGCCTGAAATCTATGACGGCATTGTCGAGATCAAGGCTGTCGCTCGCGATCCGGGCTCGCGCGCCAAGATCGGCGTGATTTCGCGTGACTCTTCGGTCGATCCGGTCGGCGCGTGCGTCGGCATGCGCGGCTCGCGCGTGCAGGCGGTCGTCACCGAATTGCAGGGCGAAAAGATCGATATCATCCCATGGTCGCCGGATATCGCCACTTTCGTTGTCAACGCTCTGGCGCCTGCGGAAGTCGCCAAGGTCGTCATCGACGAAGACCGCGAGCGTATTGAAGTCGTGGTGCCGGATACCCAACTATCTCTTGCGATCGGCCGTCGCGGCCAGAACGTGCGTCTTGCCTCGCAATTGACCGGGTGGGACATCGATATCCTGACAGAGCAGGAAGAATCCGAACGGCGCCAGGCCGATTTTGAGAATTCGACGCGTGTGTTCATGGAAGCGCTCAACGTCGATGAAGTCGTCGGCCAGCTGCTCGCTTCGGAGGGCTTCTCCTCGGTTGAGGAGTTGGCGCTGGTGGATGTGCGCGAGCTCGCGGGCATCGAAGGTTTCGACGAGGAAACCGCGACCGAACTGCAAAATCGTGCGCGTGAATATCTCGAGCATCTCGATGCTGAATTGGAAGCCAAGCGGAAGGAACTGGGCGTGGACGACTCGCTGAAGAATATCCCGGGCGTCACCGCCAAGATGCTGGTGAAATTCGGCGAAAACGACATCAAGACGGTCGAAGACCTTGCAGGCTGCGCCACCGACGATCTGGTGGGCTGGACCGAGCGCAAGGACGGCGAAACCGTCAAGCACGCCGGATTCCTCGATGCGGGCGAATTGTCCCGCGAAGACGCGGAAACTATGGTCATGCGCGCGCGCGTGGTGGCCGGCTGGATCACCGAAGCTGACCTCGCAAAGCCCGCCGAGGAAGCCCCGGTGGCCGAAGATCACCCGGCGTAAGGGTATGCCCACCGATGTTCGCCCTCGCCGACACAACGGACCTCGACCACGGTCCCCGGGCCAAGCCCGGGGCGGGGCGAATGTGCGTTGTGAGCCGGCAGGTGAAGGACATTGATGACCTGATCCGGTTCGTCGTCGCGCCCACGGGAGAGGTCGTGCCGGACGTCAGGCGAAAACTGCCCGGCCGCGGCCTTTGGGTGTCTTTATCGCGAAATGCGGTTAATGAGGCGGCTAGACGGGCCTTGTTTGCCAAGGGGTTTGCCAAAAGTTCCAAAAAGACAGTCACCGTTCCTCCCGACCTGGCGGGCTTGACCGAAACGCTGCTGGCGCGCAGTGCGCTGGAAGCGCTGGCAATAGCAGCCAAGTCCGGCACGGTGGTTTCGGGCTTTGGCAAGGTGGAGGATGCGATCACGGGCCGACAGGCCGTGGCGCTGCTCCATGCCGCCGAGGGCTCCCGAGACGGAATCCGCAAGCTGGATGCAAAATGGGCGGCTGGAGCGGGTGACAGCCCGGTTTCGCCCGCCATTGAGACTTTTACGGGCGACGAATTGGATTTGGCGCTTGGCCGGTCAAATGTGATACATGCTGCCCTGCTTTCAGGGCCTGCGACCAAAACCTTTTTGACCCGTTGGCAAACCCTCGAGCGCTTCCGGCATGCGGACAGCGAGGCGAGAGCCCAAACGGACAAAACTAACTGAGCGTCGTGGTGCGCCGAACGAGATTGGATGTTGAATGGCTGATACGAAAAATCCTGGCGACAAACCGCTGAGCGTCGGTACGAAAACTCTGTCGCTGAAGCCGCGAACAGAGACCGGCGTGGTGCGCCAGAGTTTCAGTCACGGCCGCAGCAAGTCGGTGGTGGTCGAGAAGAGAACCAAGCGCCGGCTGCCGGGCGAAGGCCCTGCGGTCGATGCCGCACCGCCTGCGCCTGCCGCAGCACCCGCCCCTGCGGCGCCTGTCGCCAGGCCTGCACAAAAGCCTCAGCCGCAACGCGGCTCTGGCGTGGTGCTTCGCACCCTCACCCAGGACGAGCAGAGCGCTCGCGCCCATGCGCTGGCCGACTCGCGACAGCGCGAGGAAGTCGAGCGCCGGGCTGCTGAGGCGGAGGCCGCCCGCCGCAACACCCAGGAATACAAGGAACAGCAGGAGCGCGAAGCCGCTGAAGCCCGCCGCAAGGCGGAGGAAGAGCGTCATCGCGTCGAGGCGGAAGCGAAAGTGAAAGCCGAGCGGGAAGCCAAGAAGCGTTTCGGAGAAACCGAAGCGAAGACGGCAGCACCTGCAGCCCCGGCCGCAACGACTCGTCCCGCGACCGCTCCGGCACGCCCCGCAGCTGTCGCTGCGGACGGATCGGATGATGACGAAGCTCCCCGCATGGTTCGCCGCCCCGGCGGCGGGCCTGCCCGTCCGGTGATCGCACCGAAGCCCACGGCAAAGCCTGGCCCGGCGAAACAGCGCGGCCGCCTCACCCTGTCCACGGCATTGAATGCCGACGATGTGCGGGAACGGTCGATCGCTTCGTTCCGCCGTCGTACCCAGCGTCTCAAGGGGCATGCTTCGAACGAGCCGAAGGAAAAGCTCATTCGCGAGGTGATCATCCCCGAGGCCATCGCGATCCAAGAACTCGCCAACCGTATGGCGGAGCGTGCGGTAGACGTCATCCGCCTGCTGATGAAGCAGGGCGCGATGTACAAGATCACCGACGTGATCGACGCCGATACCGCGCAGCTGATCGCCGAGGAAATGGGTCACACCGTCAAGCGCGTTGCCGCGTCCGACGTAGAAGAAGGCCTGTTCGACGTGGCCGAGGACCATGCGTCCGACACCACGCCGCGTCCGCCGGTCGTCACCGTGATGGGTCACGTCGACCACGGCAAGACCTCGCTGCTCGACGCTCTGCGTCACGCCAACGTGGTGAGCGGCGAAGCTGGCGGGATCACCCAGCACATTGGCGCCTATCAGGTCACCTCGCCCGAAAGCGGCAAGAAGATCACCTTTATTGACACGCCGGGTCACGCCGCGTTCACCGCCATGCGCGCGCGCGGCGCCAAGGTCACCGACATCGTCGTTCTTGTCGTCGCCGCCGACGACGGCGTGATGCCGCAGACCATCGAGGCGATCAATCACGCCAAGGCCGCCAAGGTGCCGATGATCGTGGCGATCAACAAGATCGACAAGCCCGATGCCAAGGCGGAGCGCGTGCGTACCGAACTGCTGCAGCACGAGGTTCAGGTCGAGTCCTTCGGCGGCGATGTTGTCGATGTCGAAGTGTCGGCGAAGAACAAGACCAATCTCGACAAGTTGCTCGAGATGATCGCGCTGCAGGCCGAAATCCTCGACCTCAAGACCAACCCGGATCGTCCGGCCGAAGGTACGGTGATCGAAGCCAAGCTCGATCGCGGTCGTGGCCCGGTCGCAACCGTGCTGGTTCAGCGCGGAACGCTGCGTGTCGGCGACATCATCGTTGCAGGCGCCGAAATGGGCCGCGTCCGCGCGCTGATCAACGATCAGGGTCAGACCATCCAGGAAGCCGGACCCTCCGTGCCGGTAGAAGTGCTTGGTTTCAATGGTCCGCCGGAAGCCGGCGACCGTCTCGCCGTGGTTGAGAACGAAGCACGTGCGCGTCAGGTTACGGACTACCGTGCGCATCAGAAGCGTGAAAAGTCCGCAGCCAGCACGTCCGGCATGCGCAGCTCGCTTGAACAGATGATGTCGCAGCTCAAGACCTCGGGCCGCAAGGAGTTCCCGCTGATCGTCAAGGCGGACGTGCAGGGTTCTCTGGAAGCCATCATCGGCTCGCTGGAGAAGCTCGGCACCGATGAAGTCGCCGCGCGCATTCTGCACGCCGGCGTCGGCGGCATTTCCGAATCTGACGTAACATTGGCCGACGGCTTCAATGCCGTCATCATCGGCTTCAGCGTCCGCGCCAATAAGGAAGCCGCCGCGCTCGCCAAACGCGACGGCATCGAGATCCGCTATTACAACATCATCTACGACCTCGTGGATGACGTGAAGAAGGCCATGTCGGGACTGCTCGCGCCGACGCTGCGCGAGACCATGCTCGGCAACGCGCAGGTTCTGGAAGTCTTCCACATCTCCAAGGTCGGCAAGATCGCCGGCTGCCGCGTCACCGACGGCACGGTCGAGCGCGGTGCCAATGTTCGCCTGATCCGCGACAACGTCGTCATCCACGAAGGCAAGCTGTCCCAGCTCAAGCGCTTCAAGGACGATGCCAAGGAAGTCGTCTCGGGCCAGGAATGCGGTATGTCGTTCGAGAACTACCAGGACATGCGTGCTGGTGACGTGATCGAGTGCTATCGCGTCGAGACCATTCAACGCTCTTTGTAAGTCCAAGCCTTACGGGCGCGTTGAAATAAAACAGGCGTCGTGGCCGGACAACAGCGCGAAGTTCGTCTTCGCGCGTCGTGGTCCGGCCGTCCACGTCTCGCTGTTATCTCAAGAAGACACGGATGCCTGCGACAAGCGCGGGCATGACGATTTGAAGGAATAGCCATGCCCCGTCATCAGCGCGGCAAACCACAATCATCCGCGTCCGGCGGCTCGCAACGGCAATTGCGGGTCGGCGAACTCGTGCGCCACGCTGTCTCCGACATTCTCGCGCAAGGCGGCGTGCACGACAACACGCTCGCCGGACACATCGTCACCGTGCCGGAAGTGAAGATGTCGCCCGATCTCAAACTTGCGACGATCTATGTGATGCCGCTCGGCGGACAGGACACCAATGAGGTGATCGGCGCACTTGAGCGCAACAAGAAATTCCTCCGCGGCGAGATCGCACATCGCGTTAACCTGAAATTCGCACCTGATATTCGCTTCCGCGCCGACGAACGATTCGACGAAGCAGAACGGATCGAGAAATTACTGCGAACACCCGCAGTCCAGCGCGACCTCAAACACGATTTGGACGACGAATGACGACAATGACTTCTCCCGGCACGCTGCACGGGATGCAAAACGACGAATTGCACAACGCCCCTGAAAATAAATTTTCGGCGCCGGACGGAGAGCGCAAGCCTCGCCCGAACAAGCAGCAGAAGAGAGTGCGTAACGACGTGCATGGCTGGGTCGTGCTCGACAAGCCGGTCGGCATGACATCGACTCATGCAGTCGCGGTGCTGAAACGTCTGTTCAATGCCAAACGTGTCGGCCATGCGGGGACGCTGGATCCGCTGGCGTCGGGTGGCCTGCCCATTGCTCTTGGTGAAGCCACCAAGACGGTGCCGTATGTGATGGACGGCCGGAAGCGATATCGCTTCACTGTGCGCTGGGGCGAAGAGCGCGATACCGACGATGTGGAGGGTCAGCCGACGCGCACCAGCGAGGCCCGCCCCACTGTGGAAGAGATCGAGGCCCTGCTGCCCCGGTTCACGGGGGTGATCGAACAGGTGCCGCCGCAGTTCTCCGCTATCAAGATTCAGGGCGAGCGCGCCTACGACCTTGCCCGCGATGGCGAAACCGTAGACCTGAAGGCCCGTCCGGTCGAAATTTACGAATTAGTTCTTACAGAACAGCCGGATAGGGATCATTCGGTGTTCGAGGCCGAATGCGGCAAGGGAACCTACGTCCGGGCCCTGGCGCGTGACATGGGCCGCCTCCTCGGCTGCTTTGGCCATATCAGTGCCCTCCGCCGCACCCAGTGCGGCCCGTTCGATGAGAACGACATGATTCCACTGGCGGAACTGGAGGGTTTGTGCGATAGAGCCGCGTCTGGCGAGGGTAGCCTCGCCGACGCACTTTTGCCCGTTGAGACCGCGCTGGACGACATCCCGGCACTGGCCGTCACACGGGCTGATGCCGCAAGGCTTGCAAGAGGCCAGGCGGTTTTGTTGCGCGGACGGGATGCGCCCCATTTTAGCGGCACAGTCTATGTCACCGTCGGAGGAAGGCTTCTCGCCCTCGCCGAACAGGACCATGGCGAACTCATCCCCAAGCGTGTGTTCAACCTGACCGGGCTCACTGCGAGTGCCGGTCGCAACGAAGGTGTTTGACCGATGTCGATTACCGCAGAACGCAAAGCGGAAGTCATCAAGACGAATGCAAACAAGACCGGCGATACTGGTTCGCCGGAAGTTCAGGTTGCGATCCTCTCGGAACGCATCACCAATCTGACCGAGCACTTCAAGACCCATGGCAAGGATAACCACTCCCGCCGCGGCCTCCTGAAGCTCGTTTCCACGCGCCGCTCCCTTCTCGACTATGTAAAGAAGAAGGACGAAGCGCGTTACAAGGCGCTGCTCGAAAAGCACAACATCCGCCGCTGAAGGGCGCGCTTGCCGTCGCCGCGGGATCCCTCGCGCTGCGGCCACACTGTACGATCACGCGGAGCATGGCTTGCCCGCGTGAAGATGCTCAGCAGCAATCCGGCTTCTGAGCTGACGGGCGAAGTGCCCGCACCATCGAGAGAATGGCAGCCATTTCAATTTCAAAGGCCATGGCAGGATCGCCGGACGCTGACGCGGCAATCGCGCGTAACGTCTCGCAATCTTGCGCGTGGCCTTTGTCTTGTCTGGCTGCCGTCGTTTCGAAAACGATGAAAGACAAACAAAATGTTTAATCAGCATTCCGTCGAAATCGACTGGGGTGGACGTCCCCTCAAACTGGAAACCGGCAAGGTCGCCCGTCAGGCTGACGGCGCCGTGATTGCCACCTACGGCGAGACCATCGTGATGGCGACCGTGGTATCCGCCAAAACGCCGAAGGAAGGCATCGACTTTCTTCCGCTGACCGTGAACTATCAGGAAAAGGCATTCGCAGCCGGCCGCATCCCCGGCGGCTATTTCAAGCGCGAAGGCCGCCCCAGCGAGAAGGAAACGCTGGTGTCCCGCCTGATCGATCGTCCGATCCGTCCGCTGTTTGCTGACGGGTATCGCTGTGACACGCAGGTGATCGTCACCACGCTCTCGCACGACATGGAGAACGATCCCGATATCGTCGCCATGGTCGCGGCTTCGGCGGCATTGACGCTCTCCGGCGTTCCCTTCATGGGACCGGTCGGCGCAGCACGCGTCGCTTTCGCCAACGACGAATTCATCCTCAATCCGTCGCTCGACGAAATGGCCGATACCCAGCTCGACCTCGTCGTCGCGGGCACCGCAACCGCCGTGCTGATGGTGGAATCGGAAGCCAAGGAATTGCCTGAAGAGGTGATGCTGGCTGCCGTGATGTTCGGCCACAAGCATTTCCAGCCGGTGCTCAAGGCGATCATCGAACTCGCCGAGAAAGCCGCCAAGGAGCCGCGCGACGTTGTCGCCACCGTCAACGAGGCACTCGAGAAGGAGATTCTCGGCGTCGTCGAGCAGGACCTGCGCAAGGCCTACGCCATCCCGGTTAAGCAGGATCGCTACGCGGCGGTGGGCGTCGCCAAGGAAAAGATGCTCGCGCATTTCTTCCCCGACGGCGGCGAGCACCGTTATGAGAAGCTGCGTGTCCTCGGCGTCTTCAAGGAAGTCGAAGGCAAGATCGTGCGCTGGAACATCCTCGACACCGGCAAGCGGATCGACGGCCGCGATCTGAAGACCGTGCGTCCGATCGTCGCTGAAGTCGGCGTGCTCCCGCGTGCTCACGGTTCGGCGCTGTTCACCCGTGGCGAAACCCAGGCGCTGGTCGTCACCACGCTCGGCACCGCCGAGGACGAGCAGTTCATCGACTCGCTGTCTGGCACCTATAAAGAAACCTTCCTGCTGCACTACAACTTCCCTCCCTACTCGGTCGGTGAAACGGGCCGCATCGGCTCGCCGGGCCGTCGCGAAATCGGTCACGGCAAGCTCGCCTGGCGAGCGATCCGTCCGGTGCTGCCGCCGCATCATGAGTTTCCGTACACGCTGCGCGTGGTCTCGGAAATCACAGAGTCGAACGGCTCCTCATCGATGGCAACCGTCTGCGGCTCGTCGCTCGCACTGATGGACGCCGGCGTTCCGCTGAAGCGGCCGACTGCGGGCATCGCGATGGGCCTGATCCTCGAGGGCGAGCGCTTTGCAGTTCTCTCCGACATTCTCGGCGACGAGGACCACCTCGGCGACATGGACTTCAAGGTGGCTGGCACCGAGAAGGGCGTGACCTCGCTGCAGATGGACATCAAGATCGCCGGCATCACCGAAGAGATCATGAAGGTGGCGCTGACACAGGCCAAGGACGGCCGTCTGCACATTCTCGGCGAGATGGCGAAGGCCCTCACTGCCGCGCGTGCGGAGCTCGGCGAACATGCGCCTCGCATCGAAGTGCTGCACATCCCGACCGACAAGATCCGCGACGTGATTGGCACCGGCGGCAAGGTAATCCGCGAAATCGTGGAAAAGACCGGCGCCAAGATCAACATCGAGGACGACGGCACCGTAAAGGTCGCCTCCGCCAACGGTGAATCGATCCGCGCTGCGATCAAGTGGATCAAGTCGATCACCTCGGAGCCGGAAGTTGGCCAGATCTACGACGGCACTATCGTCAAGGTCATGGAGTTCGGTGCGTTTGTGAACTTCTTCGGTCCTAAGGACGGACTGGTTCATATCAGCCAACTCGCTGCCAATCGCGTGCAGAAGACCTCCGACGTCGTCAAGGAAGGCGACAAGGTGAAGGTAAAGCTGCTCGGCCTCGACGATCGCGGCAAGGTCCGCCTGTCGATGCGAGCGGTCGACCAGACCACGGGTGAAGACCTCGAGGCCAAGCAGAAGGCCGAGGGGGAGAACGCGCCGGCGGCAGAGTAAATCTGACGCAATCATCAAATAAAAACGGCGGCTGAGCAATCAGCCGCCGTTTTTTATTTGTAGAAGTTCGGCATGTGACAACCACGATTGCGGAGAATATGACGCAGCCGCTCCATGGCACCGTTCCGCTCGCACGCCGTTATCACCCGCCATTCTGAGGCGACGTCATCGCGTTTACTCGCCGCCAATCGATCATCAAGCCGGGAGACGATCCATGTTTTCATTATCGCGGCGTCATCTGATTGTCGCAGCCAGCAGTCTCGTTGCCGCCGCCGCGTCCCGCACCAGTTTTGCCCAGACCACACCGGCTGCTCCGGCCGCCGCACCGGATGGTCCCTTCAAGCTGCCGCCGCTGACCTACGCCGCCAACGCCTTCGAGCCGAACATCGATGCCAAGACCATGGAAATCCATCACGACAGGCATCACGGCGCCTATGTGGCCGCGATGAACAATGTCGCGAAGACTCATCCGCAGATCGCAACCACACCGATCCAGGCTGTTCTTGCCGATATCGCCAAGCTCGACGACCAGATCAGAACAACGGTCCGCAACAATCTCGGTGGTCACGCCAATCACACCATGTTCTGGCAGATCATGGGGCCTGGCGGCGGCAAGCCGTCCGGCGACGTTCTCACCGCGATCGATCGCGATCTCGGCGGGATGGACAAAATGCAGACGGATTTCAACACCGCTGGCACGCGGCAGTTCGGTTCCGGCTGGGTATTCGTCATCGTCGATGGCAGCGGCAAGCTCTCGATTGAGTCACGACCCAACCAGGATTCGCCGCTGATGGATGGCAAGCACGTGCTGTTCGGTAACGATGTCTGGGAGCACGCCTATTACCTGAACTATCAGAATCGACGTGCGGATTATCTCAAGGCGTGGTGGAATACAGTGAATTGGAACAAGATCGCAGAGCGCTACTCAGCCGCCAGAGTGGGCACGCTCGGCATATAAACCACCGCTAGCTTTCAGACACATCGGACTTCAAGGCGTCCGGATGCGGCATTGAAATGATGTTGTAGCCAGCATCGACAAAATGGGTCTCACCGGTCACGCCGCCGGACAGATCCGACAACAGATACAGCGCGGTGCCGCCCAATTCCTCCAGGGTGACGCCGCGCCCGAGCGGCGAATGTTTTTGCTGAAAGGCAAACATCGCACGCGAATCGCCAATGCCCGAACCCGCCAATGTGCGTACGGGTCCCGCCGAGATCGCATTCACGCGAATGCCTGCGCGCCCATAATCGGCGGCGAGATATCGGGTCGAAGCCTCCAGAGCCGCCTTGGCCACGCCCATCACATTGTAGTTCGGCATCACGCGCGTCGAGCCACCGAAAGTGAGCGTGACAATTGAGCCGCCGTTCGGCATCAGCTCCGCGGCACGCTTGGTGACTTCGGTAAACGAGAAGCACGAGATCACCATGGTGCGCGAGAAGTTCGCGCGGGTGGTGTCGGCGTAACGTCCCTTCAATTCGTTCTTGTCGGAAAAGCCGATGGCATGCACGACGAAATCAAGGCTGCCCCATTTCTCCTTGATAGCAGCAAAGACCGCGTCGACGCTGGCAATGTCTTCCACGTCGCAAGGAAGAATTAGAGGCGCCTTTACAGATTCGGCCAATGGCCGCACACGTCTTTCCAGAGCATCGCCCTGATAGGTAAACGCAAGATCGGCCCCTTGCTCCGACAGGACCTTGGCGATGCCCCAGGCGATCGAGTGGTCGTTGGCGACGCCCATGATGAGCCCGCGCTTGCCCTGCATCAGTCCCTGCATCAACCTCAACCTTTACGCAAAGTCCCGCCCGGACGGGCGGGCTAAGAAAAAATCACGCATCCAGCCGCTTGAACACCAGCGTCGCGTTGGTGCCGCCGAACCCGAACGAATTTGAAAGGACGGTCTCGACCTTGGCATTGTCGATCCGCTTCCGCACGATTGGCATGTCCGCGAATGCCGGATCAAGTTCCTCGATATTCGCGCTCTCGCAGATGAAACCGTTGTTCATCATCAGCAGCGAATAGATCGCCTCCTGCACGCCGGTCGCGCCAAGCGAATGCCCGGTCAGCGACTTGGTCGCAGAGATTGGCGGACATTTTTCTCCGGAGCCAAATACGTTGCGGATTGCGTTGATCTCAGGCGGATCGCCCGCGGGGGTCGATGTTGCGTGCGGATTGATATAGTCGATCGGCGTCTTCACCGTGGAAAGCGCCAGCCGCATGCAACGCTCCGCACCCTCGCCCGACGGCGCGACCATATCGTAACCATCGGAGGTGGCACCGTAGCCTACGATCTCTCCGTAAATGCGCGCGCCGCGCGCCTTGGCGTGCTCCAATTCTTCCAGCACGACAACACCCGCACCGCCCGCAATCACAAAGCCGTCGCGATTGACGTCATAAGCACGCGATGCGGTGGAAGGTGTCGCATTATATTTGGACGACATCGCGCCCATCGCATCGAACAGCACCGACAGCGACCAGTCGAGTTCTTCGCAGCCGCCGGCAAACACTACATCCTGCTTGCCGTACTGAATCATCTCGTAGGCGTTGCCGATGCAGTGGTTCGATGTCGCACACGCCGAGGAAATCGAATAGTTTACGCCTTTGATCTTGAACCAGGTGGCGAGTGTGGCAGACGCCGTGGACGACATCGCCTTCGGCACGGCAAACGGACCGACGCGCTTGGGCCCCTTGGTCCGCGTGGTGTCCGCTGCCTCGACGATGGTGCGCGCGGAAGGACCACCCGAACCCATGATGATGCCGGTGCGTTCATTGGAAATGTCAGAGGGCTCCAACCCGGAATCGCGGATCGCCTGCTCCATCGCGACGTGATTCCACGCCGCGCCTTCCGCCAGAAACCGCATCGCGCGGCGATCGACAACCTCGGCCGGATTAAGCGTCGGCGCACCCTGTACCTGCGAGCGGAAGCCGAGCTTGGCATATTCCTCCGCGCGCGTGATACCCGGCTTTGCCTCATGCAAACTTGCCAGAACCTCTTGAGTGTTGTTGCCGATGGATGAGACGATTCCCATCCCCGTAACCACGACCCGCCTCATGTTCGCCTCGCCTCGTTGTCCCGTTTTGGTGAGTTATCGGTGCGGCTGCTGCCGAGCCTCACTTTTTGATTATAATCCGGCAATACCGCATTACTTCGCAGGCCGCATCGGGGCGTCCTGCTGAAAAAGCCCGACCTTCAAATCGGTTGCGCGATAGATAATCTCACCATCGGTTGAAAGCCACCCGTCCGCGACGCCGAGCACAAGTTTCGAACGCATCACGCGCTTCATGTCGATGTGATACACGACCTTGGTGACGTTCGGCAGAACCTGGCCAGAAAACTTCAGATCGCCGAGGCCAAGCGCCCGGCCACGGCCCGCGCCGCCGGTCCAGCCGAGGAAAAATCCGACCATCTGCCACAACGCGTCCAGCCCCAGGCACCCGGGCATGACCGGATCGCCCTTGAAATGGCAGCCGAAAAACCACAAATCCGGTTTGACGTCGAGTTCGGCCCGGATCAGGCCCTTGCCGAATTCCCCGCCGGTATCGGAAATCTCCGCGATCCGGTCGAACATCAGCATGGGCGGCAAAGGAAGCTGAGCGTTGCCCGGCCCGAAGAGCTCGCCTCGACCACAAGCCAGCAAGTCCTCGTATTCGTAAGCGTTTTTCCGCTCAAACATCTTGGTTCCTTCAATGACAACAGGATGAATTGGGTCCGGTCCTATCACAGCCCCCGGGGGCAGGCAAAGCATCAGCCATTAACGAAAGTGAACCTTCAAACCGGCTAAAACCATTGATCTACTTGCGAAAAACTTGCACGACACCATGTCATTCGTTAGGATTTATGGACTGGCCGGAAATTCACAGTTTCTGGCACGGATGTGTTCGGAAGCAGGGCAGGCGAAATGGATAACAGCAATCAGCGTCAATCAGACGTCAGCGAGACTCAGGCTCGCGGTCACGATGGCGCGGGCGAATTTCCTCACGGCCACACCCCAGCCCTGACGGGTTGCCCCTGGCATGATGTGAACGAAATGCTGCAGTCGGTCGGCCTGCGTCCGACCCGCCAGCGCATGGCGTTAGGCTGGCTCTTGTTTGGCAAGGGCGATCGGCATCTCACCGCCGAAATGCTCTACGAAGAAGCCACCATGGCCAAGGTGCCGGTGTCTCTCGCGACTGTCTACAATACCCTGAACCAGTTGACCGAAGCGGGCCTGCTGCGGCAGGTCAGTGTCGATGGAACCAAAACTTATTTCGACACCAACACCACCTCGCATCACCATTTCTACTTGGAAGGCAATCACGAGCTGGTCGATATTCCGGACCAGAACCTGATGCTGCAGAAGATGCCGCAGGTGCCGGAAGGTTACGAAATCAGCCGCGTCGACATGGTTGTTCGGCTGCGCAAAAAGCGCTGACGCGGGCTATATCCGCTTCTCCTGCGAGCAGTCCCCTTTTGACTGAACGATTCGACTGGCCGGGCCTGACTAGCAAATCGAACGACGCAAATCTGAGGACACAAGTCTGAAGACCTGGCTCTGCTTTATTGTCAGTCGACTTTTTCGTCAGCGTAGACACCCCACAAGCGCTGCTGCTCAAT
Organism: Xanthobacteraceae bacterium; assembly: GCA_019750915.1. Classification (GTDB taxonomy): domain Bacteria; phylum Pseudomonadota; class Alphaproteobacteria; order Rhizobiales; family Xanthobacteraceae; genus Afipia. The sequence continues at coordinate 31,930 of JAIENY010000025.1, read as the reverse complement.
CCAGCCGTCGAAGCCTGTTCCCACGATATGGCACCAGTTTCCGTTGCAGCGCTTGACCTGCGCAATCACGCCCGCCTGCAGTTTGGCCGCGACAGCACTGTCCTCGTCCGGACGATCGCGCAAAAGCGCGAGCTCATCCTTCTTTTTCATGGTCACGACAGCGGTGCGGCGGCCCGACAGAAGCGAGTGATAGACCCACCCCTCCGCGCCCTCGGCATCCCGGACGCGGCGCCAGTTCTCGAACTCGGCCGTCACTTCGACCGGCAGACCGGAGCGGGTATAGATCCAGCTCACGTCCTGATCCTTGGTCGGACCGGCACGCACATTCACATGATCGGATTTGAGGCTGACATAGCGCGGCACCGGCAATCCACTCACCGGTCCGCTATTGGTCGCGCCATCCTTTGCCGCATGTCCTGGACTAGCCCAGCCGCCCCACGTTGCGAGAACCATCAGCAACGCCCGGATAGAAGACCGCAATTCCATCGCCATTTCCCGGTAATTCGTATTCCGAAGTCAAACCATGGGCTTACGCCTTTCGGCGAAAGACCCCTGTGCGGCATCGCGCGGGTTCTTGTCTTGGCGCGGCCTTCTGCTAGAGAGGACCGAAGTCTCAAGAACAAGAAGCGCCGCAGCCGGCACTGACTTCGTACAATCGAACAAGCCGGTTAACGGGGTCTGAACGGCTGAATCATATGGCCCAAGGGATTTGGCCTGAAGGATTTGCGATGTCGGGTAAGAAGAAGCCTCTGGTCGTCGTCACGCGCAAGCTGCCGGACTCTACCGAGACGCGCATGCGTGAACTGTTCGACACGCGCCTCAATCTCGACGACGCTCCGATGTCGCCTGCCGAACTGATCGAAGCGGTCCGCAACGCCGACGTGCTGGTGCCGACGGTCAGCGACGAAATCACCGCAGACATCCTCAAGCACGCCACCGGCAAATTGCGGCTGATCGCCCATTTCGGCAACGGCGTCGACAACATCGACGTCGCTGCGGCGGCATCTCACCGCATCACCGTCACCAACACGCCGAAGGTGCTGACAGAAGATACCGCAGACATGACAATGGCGCTGATCCTCGCTGTGCCCAGAAGGCTGATCGAAGGCGCGGCGATTTTGACCAGCGGAACGGAATGGGCGGGATGGTCACCGACCTGGATGCTTGGGCACCGGATCGGCGGAAAGCGTCTCGGCATTGTCGGCATGGGCCGCATCGGCCAGGCGCTGGCGCGGCGCGCGCACGCCTTCGGCATGCAAATCCATTATCACAACCGCCGTCCGGTCGGACCCGCGATCGAGGAAGAACTCAGCGCAACGTATTGGGAAAGCCTCGATCAGATGCTGGCGCGGATGGACTTCATCTCGGTGAACTGTCCGCACACGCCGGCAACCTATCACCTGCTCTCGGGCCGCCGCCTCAAGCTGATGCGCAAGGACGCATACATCGTGAACACAGCGCGCGGCGAGGTCATCGATGAAGACACGCTGGTCAAGATGCTCGAGGACGGCGAACTCGCCGGCGCCGCGCTCGACGTGTTCGAACACGAACCGGCGGTCAATCCCAAACTGGTTCGCCTCGCCAAAGCCGGTAAGGTGACGCTGCTGCCGCACATGGGCTCGGCAACACTCGAAGGCCGCGTCGATACTGGCGAGAAGGTGATCATCAATATCCGCACCTTCCTCGACGGCCATAAGCCGCCGGACCGCGTTCTTCCCAGCATGATTTGAAGCTGCAGCGGCAACTTTCGCATTGCTGCCGTCTTGTCCTGACATGATGAGCCCTGGCGGGCTTCACCTTCGCGTATCACGATTTCGCAAAGGACGTATCAGATGGACGAACGACAGCTCAAGGACCTCTTCCCGACACCTGACGATATTCCCGCCGAGATGCGTCTTGGCCCGCCGCTGCATCAACGCGTCTCGCTGGTCGACGGTGAACTGAAACAATGGGCCGGCGACAACCAGCCGGTGATTTCACCGATCCGCATCCGCGACAGCAGCGATCAACTGCATCAGCTCGAAATGGGCAGCATTCCGCGCGGGGGCATTGCCGAGGCGGAACTTGCATTGGCTGCAGCGGTCAAGGCCTATGACAGCGGCCGCGGCGAATGGCCGACCATGCGCGTCGCCGAGCGCATTCACCACATGCAGGAATTCACGCGGCAGATGGTGTCGCGGCGCGCTGAAGTCGTGAAACTGCTGATGTGGGAAATCGGCAAGAGCTTTTCCGATTCCGAGAAGGAATTCGATCGCACCGTCGATTACATCAAGGCCACCATCGACGCGCTGCGCGATCTGGACAACAACTCATCCCGTTTCATCGTTGTCGACGGCACGATCGGGCAAATCCGCCGCACACCGCTCGGGGTGGTGCTGTGCATGGGGCCTTACAATTATCCACTCAACGAGACCTTCGCGACGTTGATCCCCGCGCTGATCATGGGCAATACGCTTCTGTTCAAGCCGCCGAAGTTCGGCGCGCTGCTGTTTGCGCCGCTTCTCGAAGCGTTCCGCGATTCATTTCCGAAGGGTGTCCTCAACACTGTGTACGGCAAGGGCTCACTCGTGGTGCCGCATTTGCTCGGCTCCGGCAAGGTCAACACCCTGACCCTGATCGGCTCGAGCACGGTGGCCGACCACCTGAAGAAGCTGCACCCGAAAGCCAACCGCCTGCGGGCAATCCTCGGCCTCGACGCCAAAAACGCAGCGATCGTTCTCGACGACGCCGACATTGGACTTGCGGTGAAGGAATGCGTGCTCGGTTCGCTTTCTTTCAACGGGCAGCGCTGCACCGCGCTGAAGATGCTGATCGTGCACCGATCGATCGCCGACGAATTCAACGCGCGCTTCACCGCGGAGATCGCCAAGCTGAAGGTCGGCATGCCATGGGAGAAAGGCGTCAACATCACGCCGCTGCCCGAGCTTGCGAAGACCGGCTACATGGTCGCGTGCGTCGAGGATGCGATTGCCAAGGGAGCAAAAGTCATCAATGAGAGCGGCGGCGTGCACTATGAGACGCTGTATTATCCCGCCGTGGTCTATCCGGTGAAGGAAGGTATGAAACTGTACCGAGAGGAGCAGTTTGGTCCCGTGGTGCCGATCATGCCGTTCGACGATATCGAGACGGCGCTCGACTACGTCATCACCTCCGACCACGGCCAGCAGGTCAGCATTTTCTCATCGAGCCCCGAACGTATCGGCACGCTGGTCGACCCGCTGGTCAATCAGGTTTGCCGCGTCAATATCAACTGCCAGTGTCAGCGCGGCCCGGATGTCTTTCCCTTCACAGGCCGCAAGGATTCGGCTGAAGGCACGCTGTCGGTGACAGACGCGCTGCGCTCGTTCTCGATCCGCTCGATGATCGCGGCAAAGCAGACCGACGCCAGCAAACAACTGCTGGCCGACATCGTCCAGCATCACGATTCGAAATTCATCAACACGGGATTTATTTTCTGACTTCCGCGGCGCGAGTCAGACGTGAGCGGCGAGATCCCCGATACTCGGCCTGTCGCCGTTCAGCGGATTGGCCGGATCACGCACATAGCGCAAGGTTTCGAACCGCATGTTGCGGGCGTCGATCATCAGCAATCGGCCCACAAGGCCCTCACCAAAACCGACAATTTCGCGAATCGCCTCCAGCGCCATCATCGAGCCGAGGACACCCGCGAGCGCGCCGAGCACACCCGCTTCCTCGCAGGTCGGTATCGTCCCGGCCGGCGGCGGTTCGGGAAACAGGCAGCGATAGGTCGGATTGAATTCGCCGGTCTTGTTTTTTTCGTAGGCGCGGATCGTCGTCAGCGACGCATCGAAAATGCCGAGCGCCCCGGCGATCAGCGGCTTGCCCGCGAAGTAGCAGGCGTCCGAAACCAAATAGCGTGTCGTGAAATTGTCGGAGCCATCGACCACAATGTCGTACTGACCAAGGATCGCCAACGCATTGGCCGCCGTCAGCCGGACATTGTGCGCGACAAAATGAACGTGTGGATTGAGCGCATGAACACGATCGGCGGCGCTGTCCGTTTTGGGGCGGCCGATATCCGGCGTTGCGTGAATGATCTGGCGCTGAAGATTGGAAAGCGACACAGTGTCGTCATCGACTACGCCGAGTGTGCCGACTCCGGCCGCCGCGAGATACATCAGAGCAGGCGCGCCGAGCCCGCCGGCGCCGATCGCCAGAACCTTCGCGGATTTCAGCGCCTGTTGTCCGGGTCCACCGACTTCATGCAGCACGATGTGCCGTGCATAGCGTTCAAGTTCTTCGGATGTCAGCATCGGAAACTTTTATCAGCGGCACCGCATCTGGCAAAGGCATTACGGCTTTGCATCAACCGGAGCGGCGCTTTTACGAACCACTCATTTGTGGTTAGTTCATTTCAGTGTTCATGACGAGAATAATCATGAAATCGCCTTTCGCCACCGCGCTGGCTGCGCTTTTTCTGGCAAGCCATGGTCTGGCCGGGCAGGCGGATGCGCAACTGGCGCAGGTCAAGCCAAAGACTGCCCCGGCAGCGGCGGATGGAAGTTCACGCCCCAAATTGCAGACCCCCGCTGAGACGGCCAAGGCGATGCCAGAGTCCGAACGGCTGTCGATCCAGTCAGACCTCGCCTGGACCGGCTATTACAATGGCCTCATCAACGGTGAGGTCAGCGACCGCATGATCGCCGCGATCAAGGCGTTCCAGAAGGCGCACCGCAGCAAAGAGACCGGGGTTCTCAATCCGCAGGAGCGCTCGGTGCTGATCGAGGCGGCGCGCAGACCGCAAGCCAATGTCGGCTGGAAGATCGTCACCGACATGGTAACCGGCGCCCGCGTGGGCCTGCCGCTCAAGCTTGTACCCAATACCTCCAGCGACGCCAACGGCAGCAAGTGGTCATCATCGACGGGGACAATCGTGATTTCGCTGGACCGCCGCAAGCAAGCGGGCGCGACCAGCGCGGCCATCGCGGGCACCGAGAAGAAAGCCGAAGCGCGGCGTCTGGAATACAGTGCCGTGAAGCCCGATTTCTTCGTGTTGTCGGGAACGCAGGGGCTGAAGAAATTTTACATTCGCGGCGAAACGAAAAACAGCGAGGTCCGCCTTCTCACAATTCTCTACGATCAGGCACTCGAAGGCATAATGAATTCGGTAACGGTGGCGATGTCGAGCGCGTTCGTGCCGTTTCCGGCCGGCGCCACTCCGGCAGCCCCCCGCAATATGATCGAATATTCCACCGGCATCATCGTAAGCGCGGATGGTGCGATCCTGGCTGACCGATTGGCGGTGGACAGTTGCAGCAGCATTCTCGTCGCCGGCCATGACAATGCGGACAAGATTGCAAAGGACGAGACGAGCGACCTTGCGCTGCTGCGGATTTATGGCGTGAGCGATCTGCGACCCTTGCCGATCAACGAGGCGGCGATCCCATCCAGCCTTGTCGCGACCGGAATTTCCGATCCCCAGCTTCAGAACGGCAGCGACATGGTCACGAGCGTGAACGTGACAGTCAGCGCTGGCGAAGTGCTGACACCCGCACCGCCGTTGGGCTTTTCCGGCGCGGCCCTCACCGGCAGCGCCGGCACATTCGCTGGCATGGCTAAGCTGCGCCCCGTTCTGTCCGCGGGCCCGGCTGCGTCGGTCGCGACCGGAACCTTGGTTCCGGCCAATGCCGTCATGGCGTTCTTGCGCGCAAACAACGTGACGCCCGCAACCGGCGCCGCCGATCCGAAAATCTCCGTTGCGCGGCTGATCTGCGTGCGAAAATAGCAGCCTACTTCTGGCAGCTCGGACACCAGAAGGTCGACCGGCCATTCTGCGTAAACCGCTTCACAACGCCGCTGCATCCGCGCGTCCGGCAGGGCTGGCCTTCACGGTCGTAGACCTGAAACGAATGCTGGAAATAGCCGAGCTCGCCGGAGGTCTGGCGGTGATCGCGCAGCGACGATCCACCTGCCTCTATCGCGGCATTGAGCACGGTCCGGATCGCTGTAACCAGCCGCTTGGCGTGTTCGGTCGGCTCGCCGCTGCGAGCCGCGAGTGCGGAGGCCTGCCGTTTCGGCGACAGGTGTGCGCGGAACAGCGCCTCGCAAACATAGATGTTGCCAAGGCCCGCCACCACGCGCTGGTCGAGCAGCGCCGCTTTCAACGAGGTCTTCTTGCCCCGGCAGGCGTGCGCCAGCATCGCAGCGTCGAATTCGTTGCCGAGCGGCTCAGGTCCCAGCCCTTTCAGGAGGGGCTCATGCGCAAGCTCGGTCCGCGGGACGATCTTCATGTAACCGAACCGGCGCGGATCGTTGAACGTCACAACGTCGCCGGAAGCCATATCGAACACGACATGGTCATGCGCCTTGCTTTCATCGCGCCGATGGTGGAAGTGACCGGGAGTTTCGGTTTGGTGCTGGTGAAGCACGCGGAAAGAGCCCGACATGCCAAGGTGCATCAGCAACACATCACCGGAATCAAGGTCCGCCAGAAGGTATTTGGCTCGCCGTCCCAGCCCCGTCACGGTGCGGCCGTGGAGACGAGCGACAAAATCCTTCTGCAATGGAAACCGCAGATCGCCCCGATGCGCCACCACATGATCGATCGTCTTCCCCTCCATCACCGGCTGCAGACCGCGGCGGACCGTTTCGACCTCTGGCAATTCAGGCATTGGATTCACCTTGCGATGCCAAGGTGATAGCGCCAATCAAGCGGGCGCGCTATGGTCCCCCGGCGGAGAGCAGGATATGAGCCAACCTTCTGATAATTCGACACATTTCGGCTACCGAGAGGTCGCACCCACTGACAAGCAGGGGCTTGTCAACGAGGTGTTCCACAGCGTCGCACGGCGCTACGACCTCATGAACGACCTGATGTCGGGCGGTCTGCACCGGGCGTGGAAGAACATCATGGTGGCGACGCTCAATCCGCCGCGCGGCGACGCGCCGTTTGCGCTGCTCGACGTCGCGGGCGGCACCGGCGATATTTCCTTTCGGGTCGCGAAGGCGGCCGGACCGAACTTTCGCGCCACCGTCTGCGATATCAATGCCGAGATGCTCGCGGTCGGCCGCGAGCGTGCCGTCGAACGGCATCTGGATGACCGAGTTACCTTCGTCGAGGGAAACGCAGAAGCACTTGCCTTCGCAGACAAGAGTTTCGATGCCTACACAATCGCGTTTGGCATTCGCAATGTGCCGCAAATCCCGCTGGCGCTGAAGGAAGCCTATCGTGTGCTGAGGCCGGGCTCGCGCTTTCTGTGCCTCGAATTTTCCACCGTCACCATGCCGGGCCTCGACAAGATCTACGACATCTTCTCTTTCAACGTGATCCCTCAGATCGGTAAGGCAGTGACTGGCAACGCCGAGTCATATCGCTATCTGGTCGAATCGATCCGGCAATTCCCACGCCCCGACGATTTCGCGGACATGATCCGCGAGGCAGGTTTTGCGCGCGTGAAGCACGACATCCTGTCCGGCGGTATCGTCGCGCTGCATTCGGGCTGGCGTCTGTGATCTCAGCGCTGACCCATATCGCGCGGCTTGGCCGCGCGGGTTTCGTGTTCGCGCGCGAGGGTGTTTTCGGCGTCATCGATCCATCGCCGCTGCCACCACCAGCACAGGCGGCGATCCGTCTCGCGCGGCTGATCGAGCGGCGTGACACCAAATCGGGCGAGAGGCTGTCGCGGGCATTGACTCGGCTCGGTCCCAGTTATGTGAAACTCGGGCAATTCCTCGCCACTCGCCCCGACGTGGTCGGCGTGACAATGGCCAACGACCTGGAGAGCCTTCAGGACCGCCTGCCGGCCTTCCCGCATGAACAGGCCGTCGCGGTTGTGCAGGACGGGCTGGGCAAGCCCATCACCCAAGCGTTTTCATCATTCGGCGAAGCCGTAGCCGCTGCCTCCATCGCACAGGTGCATCGCGCCGAGGTGACGGACGCGAAGGGCACCCGGACCGTTGCGGTCAAAGTATTGCGTCCGAACGTCAACGCCCGCTTCAAGCAAGATCTCGACGGGTTCCGCTTTGTCGCAAGCAAGGCGGAAGCCTCGTCGCCGGAGGCCCGGCGACTGCGGTTGATGGAAGTCGTCGAGACGATGGCACGTTCGGTCGCGATGGAAATGGATTTACGCATCGAGGCGGCGGCGCTGTCCGAGATGGCCGAGAACACCGCGAACGATACCGACTTCCGTGTTCCGACCGTGGATTGGGACCGCACCAGCCATAACGTTTTGACCATGGAGTGGATCGACGGCATCGCGCTGAACGACCGCGCCAAACTCGAGGCCGCGCAAATCGATCTACCCACGCTTGGCCGCAAGGTGATCCAGAATTTTTTACGCCACGCACTGCGCGACGGCTTTTTTCACGCCGACATGCATCCGGGTAATCTGTTCGTCGACGATCAGGAACGGCTTGTTGCCGTGGACTTCGGCATCATGGGCCGTCTCAGCTTGAGGGACCGCACGTTTCTCGCTGAGATTCTCTACGGCTTCATCACCCGCAATTATCGCCGCGTCGCCGAAGTGCATTTCGAGGCCGGCTATGTGCCGCCACATCATTCGGTGGAGAATTTCGCGCAGGCCATCCGCGCCATTGGCGAGCCGATCCACAACCGATCCGCTGATGAAATCTCGATGGCCAAGCTGTTGACGCTGCTGCTCGAAGTCACAGGTCTGTTCGACATGCGCACGCGGCCGGAGCTGATCCTGCTGCAGAAGACAATGGTGGTGGTCGAGGGCGTCGCGCGCAGCTTCGATGCCAAGCTCGACATCTGGAAAACCGCCGAACCGGTGGTGCGCGACTGGATCGAGCGCAACCTCGGTCCCATCGGCCGAATTCAGGCGGCGGCCAGCGGCGCCGGCGAACTCGGCCGGGTATTGTCGGGCCTGCCCGCCATTGCCGGACGGGCGGTGGCTGCGCTGGAGCATTTCGAAACCATCACGCGGGAGGGGCTGGTGCTGGCACCGGAAACGGTTGCCGCCATCGGAGCCAGCCAAAGCCGCCAGATGAAATGGCAGGGCGTCGCACTCTGGATTATTGCCCTCAGCCTGGCGGCGATCCTTCTGATTATTGCGCTGTAGTGCAATCACTTTCCATTGAAGATTGATTGCATTGCAATCATTTGCTATGGTTGGCCATGGCCAGCCTGACAGTTCGCAGACTCGACGACGAAATCAAGGTCGCGCTCAAACTGCGCGCGGCGAAAAATGGCCGCTCCGTGGAAGATGAAGTGCGGGTGATTTTGCGGGACGCCGCGGGGTCCGCTGAACCGGCGACCATCGATCCGGGTGCTGAAAGGCCTCAGCCCCGCGTCGAGGGCGGCCGCCGGGTGACACTCATTATCGGTGGCGGAATCGCCGCCTACAAGGCGCTCGACCTGATCCGGCGAATCAAGGAGCGCGGCTTTTACGTCCGCGTCGTCCTCACACAGGCCGCGACTCATTTCGTCACGGCGCTGACCGTCAGCGCGCTCGCGGACGAGCGCTGCTACACTGACCTGTTCGACAGCCAGAGCGAGTTCGATGCCGGACATATCCGCCTCGCCCGCGACTGCGATCTGATCGTGGTTGCGCCTGCCACCGCCGATCTGATGGCAAAAATGGCGCATGGACTCGCTGACGACCTCGCCAGCGCCGTTCTGCTTGCAACCGACAAACCGATCCTGCTGGCGCCGGCGATGAACCCCCTGATGTGGCGCAACGCCGCAACAAGGCGCAACGTCGCGCAGCTTCTCCATGATGGCGTCCTCACCGTCGGGCCGAACGCGGGCGAAATGGCGGAAGCCAACGAAGCGGGCCTCGGCCGTATGTCCGAACCGCTTGAGATCGCAGCAAAGGTCGAGGCGATGTTGCGGCCGAAACAGCTGCAAAACCTGCAACCGCAAAGCCTGAACGGCCTGCGCGTGCTGATTACGGCGGGGCCTACGCATGAGCCGATCGACCCGGTGCGCTACATCGCCAACAGATCATCAGGCAAACAGGGCTACGCCATCGCCGCGGCTGCGGCTGCGGCCGGCGCGGAGACCGTTCTTGTCTCGGGCCCGGTCAACCTGCCCGATCCGAAAGGCGTGAGAGTCATGCGGGTGGAATCCGCGCGCGACATGCTCAGCCGTGTCGAGCAAAGCCTGCCGGCGGACATCGCGATCTTTGCCGCTGCCGTGGCAGACTGGCGCGTATCCAATGCAGGCGAGCAAAAGATCAAGAAAAGCGCTAGCGGCCTTCCGCAACTCGATCTGGTGGAGAATCCGGATATCCTGGCCACGATTGCCAAACGCACACACGACAGGCCCAAGCTCGTCATCGGTTTCGCCGCCGAAACCGAGCACGTGGCGCAGAACGCCACCGCAAAGCTCGCGCGCAAGGGCTCGGACTGGATCGTCGCAAACGACGTCTCGCCCGCCACCGGCATCATGGGCGGCGACAGCAATACCGTGCAAATTTTCATGAAAGATCACACCGCGCCAGAAACCTGGCCTGCGATGAGCAAGGACGATGTCGCCGGACGGCTGATCGCCCGGATCGCGCAGGCCGTCCACGGCGTCCCTCCGAAAAGCATGTCATGACCCGATCGATCCGCATCGAAGTCCGTTACCTGCCGCATGGTGAGGGCTTGCCCCTGCCGGCCTACCAGACCGAGTATGCCGCAGGCCTCGACCTTGTGGCCGCGGTTCCCGCAGACGGCCCGATGGTCATCGCGCCCGGCGCTTATGCCCTGGTGCCGACCGGCCTGACAATGGCGTTGCCCGCAGGCTTTGAGGCCCAAGTGCGGCCGCGTTCCGGCCTTGCGGCAAAGCATGGCGTGACGGTTTTGAATTCGCCCGGCACCGTCGATGCCGACTATCGCGGCGAGATCGGCGTTCTGCTGATCAATCACGGCCACAACAGCTTCACGATCCGGCGCGGGGAACGCATCGCGCAGATGGTCGTGGCGCCGGTGGTGCAAGCGGGCTTCGAGGCCGTCGTCGAACTTGCGCAAACCGCACGGGGCAGTGGCGGATTCGGCTCAACGGGGCGCTGATCCGTTCAATTTTCATCTTAATCGATACCACTGATTCACGTTCACGATCTGGACTCTTACTCCGTGAGTCCCATCGGGGATATTGTCGTTTGATTCGCGGGTGGCGGTTGGGAATCGAGATGTCGGGCGTCCTTGAGACGATGCGTCGAAGGCTGTTGTCGTGCACCATGATCGTGCACGGCGGCCTCGTCGCACTCGCGCTGGTTTCCCCCGCAAAAGCAGCCGACGACAGCATCACCGGCACCGCGCTCGCCATTCTGGACAGCCTGCATAGCCCCGAGCTCGCTGCCGGGCTTACGATCTCGGCCGCCATCCTGGGCTTCTCGGTGGTGTCGGCGATTCTCCTGATGCGCACGCGTATCAATGCAGCGGCCGTTGAAGGCAAACTCCGCACCGACAATCAATCGCTTCAGAACGAAGCCGACCGGCTGCGCGCGTTGCTCTTCACCGAGCCGCAGGTCCTGATCTCCTGGGATGCCGGCGACGATCATCCCGATATCAGCGGCGATGTCGCATTGCTGATTCCCAACGGAAGCCCCTCTTCGGCTCACCAGCGCATTCTTGCCTTTGGAACCTGGCTCGGACCCGAACATGCGCTGCAGATGGATCACGCCGTCGAGGCGCTGCGGGAGCGCGGCGAAGGCTTTCTGCTGAGCATGGCAACCCTCAACGGCCATATGGTCGAGGCGATGGGCCGCGCCGTCGGCGGCCAGGCCATCATCCGGATTCGCGAATTGTCCGGTGTGCGGCGCGAGCTTGCTGAGGTTACCGATCAATATCACCGGATCGTCGACGAAACCGACGCGCTGCGCGCCTTCGCGGCCAATACGCCGCTGCCGTTATGGTCGCGCCGCGCCAATGGCTCACTCCGGTTCGTCAATGCCGCCTATGCGCAGGCCGCTGAAGCGCGCGATGCGGCTGACGCCGTCGAGCGCGGCGTCGAATTCCTCGACAGCGAGGACCGCGCGGCGATGACGCGGGCGCTGGCGGTGGGCCAGCCATTCAAGTCCCGTGTGCCTGTCGCGATCGGCGGTGAGCGCCGCACATTCGATGTCTACGCCATGAACGTTACGGATGGCAGCATCGGGGTCGCGATCGACAGCAGCGAAGCCACCGCACTCCACGAGACGTTGATGCGCATGACCGAGGCACATCGGCGCATGCTGGATCAGTTATCCTCCGGTGTGGCGGTGTTCGATGCCCACAAGCGGCTGACTTTCTTCAACGACTCCTATCGCCGCCTGTGGGATCTCGACCGCGCCTTTCTCGACTCCGGTCCGGACGACAACGGCGTGCTGGAAAAGCTGCGCGCCTCACGCAAGATTTCCGAACAGCCGGACTGGCGCGCCTGGAAGAACAAGCTGCACGAAGCGTATCGCGCAATCGAACCGGAAAAAGATACCTGGTATCTGCCGGACGGGCGCGCGATGAGCATTGTCACCACGCCCAATCCGGAAGGCGGCGTCACCTATCTGTTCGACGACGTTACCGAAAGCCTCAAGCTGCAGCGTCAGAACGACGGCCTTCTGCGGGTCCAGCGCGAAACCCTCGACAATCTTTCAGAAGCCGTCGCCGTATTCGGAGGCAACGGCCGCGCCAAACTGTTCAACCCGCCATTCGCGCGGCTATGGAAACTGTCGACGGACGAGCTCCTGCAGCAACCGCACATCGAAACCGTCCAACGCTGGTGCCAGCCGCTGTTTGACGAACCGACCGCGTGGCAGACGATCCACGCCGCGGTGACCGGAATCGACAATCGCGACGTGCAGCAATTGCGGATGGAACGCAAGGACGGCAGCGTACTCGACTGCATGACCATTCCGTTGCCCGACGGCGCCACCATGCTGACGTTCGAGGACGTCACCGACAGCGTCAACGTCGAGCGCGCACTGCGTGAGCGCAACGATGCACTGGAAGCGGCCGACCAGATGAAGGTCGACTTCCTGCATCACGTATCCTACGAGCTGCGTTCGCCATTGACGACCATTATCGGTTTCGCGCATTTCCTCAGCGATCCGGCCACCGGGCCGATGACCGTGAAGCAGAGCGAATATCTCAGCTACATCACCACATCGACCAACGCGCTTTTGGCCATCATCAATAACATTCTCGATCTCGCCACCATCGACGCGGGCGCTATGACGCTCGATCTCGGCCCGGTCAATCTGCAGAAGGCCGTCGAGGAAGCAACCGCGGGTCTTCAGGATCGCTTCGTGCACGACAACGTCTCGCTGACGGTCGATATCGCCCCCGCCGCAGCGCATTTCGTCGCCGACGAGCGCCGGATCGTGCAGATCCTCTATAACCTGCTCGCCAATGCGGTGGGCTTCTCGCCGACCAACAGCACCATCCGGGTCACCGCGCGCCGCTCGCGTGACCTGATTTCCTTTTCGGTGGCGGACGCCGGGCCGGGCGTTCCGGACGAGATGCGGACCAAGATGTTCGACTGGTTCGAAAGCCGCGCCAACGGCTCCCGACACCGCGGCGCAGGGCTTGGATTGTCGCTGGTCCGCTCGTTCGTCGAGCTCCATGGCGGCACCGTCAGAGTTGACTCTGTCGTTGGCGAGGGCACAACGGTGACCTGCGAGTTTCCCGCAGATCGAACCGCCCACCGCCACGCCGCTGAATGAACGAGCCCTCGACTTTCTCGGTTGCACTTCCCAGCGAAAACGCCACAGCGCAGCTGATGGCCGATCTTGCGCTGCTGTGCGGCCCGAACGACGTCATCACCCTGTCGGGCGATCTCGGCGCGGGCAAGACCACCGCGGCAAGAGCGTTCATCCGCTATCTGGCCAGCGACGAGAATTACGAAGTCCCAAGCCCCACCTTCACCCTGGCGCAGACCTACGATCTTCCGGCCTTCCCGGTCATCCACGTCGATCTTTATCGCATCAACGATCCGGGCGAACTTGAGGAAATCGGCCTCTCGCCGCTGCCCGACGGTACGCTGGCGCTGATCGAATGGCCCGAACGCGCGCCGGAGGCGCTGCCCGAAAGCCGGATCGACATCGCCTTCAGTCACCGCCCGTCGCTGGGATCGGCCGCGCGGGCGGCGCAGATCACCGGCTTCGGCGCCCTCCGCGAAAAAGTGGCGCGCCTGATTGCCCTGCGCCGTTTTCTCAACCTGGCGGGGCACGCCCATTCGACCCGTCAACGGATGGCCGGCGATGCCTCGATCCGCTCCTACGCCCGGCTGATCGGCGACCAAGGCTCCACCATTCTGATGAATTCACCGCAGCGGCCGGACGGGCCGGCGATCTACAGCGGCAAGTCCTACAGCAGCGCGGTCCATCTGGCCGAAGACGTCAGGCCGTTTGTCGCCATCGCCAATGGCCTGCGGCAACACGGTTTCTCGGCGCCCGCTGTCTATCACGCCGATCTCGACGCCGGATTTCTGATCCTTGAAGATTTGGGGTCGGCGACGTTCGTGCAGGGCAATCCCCCCACCCCGATCCTGGACCGGTATCAGGCCGCAGTCGATATGCTCGCCGAGCTTCATGTCGAGGATTTGCCCGAGAGCATCCCGCTGGCGCCGAAAGTCAATTACCGGATTCCCGCGTTCGACCTCGATGCGATGATGGTGGAGGTCGGGCTGATGCTCGAATGGTATCTGCCTGACCGCGGCGTGACGCTGAGCGGCATGGCCCACGCCGATTTCATCCTGATCTGGAACGACCTGCTCGGTAAACTTGCAAGCCAGCGCCCAACCTGGATGCTGCGCGACTTCCACTCGCCGAACCTGATCTGGCTCTCCACACGAAAGGACGTCGGCAAGGTCGGGATCCTCGACTTTCAGGACACCGTGATGGGCCCTGCGTCTTACGATCTCGTTTCGCTGCTGCAGGACGCCCGTGTCGATGTCCCCGATGCGATCGAAATCCCGATGCTGACGCGCTATGTCGCCAGGCGCCGCGCCAACAGTCCAGCCTTCGACGCGGCGGGGTTTGTCGAACAATATGCGATCATGTCGGCGCAACGGAACACGCGCCTGCTTGGCACCTTCGCCCGGCTGAACCGCAGGGACGGCAAGCCGCAATATCTGCGGCATCAGCCCAGAATCTGGGAATACCTGCAGCGCGCCTTCGCCCATCCCTCCCTTGCCTCCGTCCGGGAATGGTTTCAGGCCAACGTGCCTCCGCCTGTCGACGGTATTTAAGTCTGGGAGTTTACTGCCTGTTAGCCGGATCGTCGGTACGTTCTCACAAATGATCGCGCGTCAAAAAGCCGTCATTTCGGGGAAACAGACAATTAGGGTGCCTCATGGCGGCTGAGCGACAAAAGGGTGAGCGGGTCATTTTTGAGCGAGGCTTTGCAGCTCATATGATGGGCATCGACGGAACTTGGCGCCGGAGTTGCCTGATCGAGGACATCTCCGAGGTTGGCGCAAAGCTGACCGTGCAGGGATCGGTCGAGAACCTTGGCCTCAAGGAGTTTTTCCTGCTGCTGTCATCGACCGGACTCGCGTATCGCCGCTGCGAACTTTCCTGGGTGAACGGTGAGCAGATCGGGGTGCAGTTCCTGAAACAGGACAACCGAAAACGCCCTGCCGGACGCAAATCCTCATCTCAGGTCGTCGAAGTCTGACGGTTTCCGAGTCGCAATCCTGTCACGGAACATCATTAGAGCGGATCGACTGCCGCTTCCTCGCCGCGGGTGGTAGAATGGTTTCCCGTGAACGGCGAATCGCTCGAGAAAGACATGCCAGTCCAGCCTCACACCGCCATGGTCCTCGCTGCCGGCCTTGGCCTGCGCATGCGGCCGCTGACCGAACACACGCCAAAACCTCTGATCGAGGTCGCGGGCAAACCGCTGCTCGACCATGTGCTGGACCGTCTCGCGGATGCGAATGTTGAAACTGCCGTAGTCAATGTCCGCTATCTCGGCGAGCAGATCATCGCGCACGTCGCAAATCGCGCACGGCCGAAGGTCGTCATCTCCGATGAGCGCAACGAAGTGCTCGGCACCGGTGGCGCGGTGGTCAAGGCCCTGCCGCAACTGGGCAATGAGCCGTTCTTTCACCTGAATGCCGATACGATGTGGATCGACAGCGTAACGCCAAATCTCAGACGGCTGGCGGATGCATTCGATCCTGAACGCATGGACATCCTGCTTCTGATGGCGCCAACCGCGCAAAGCATCGGCTATGAGGGCGCGGGCGATTACGCGATGCTGACCGACGGACAGCTGCGCAAGCGCAAGGAGCACCAGGTGGTGCCGTTCGTCTATGCCGGCGTCGCGATCATGTCGCCGGCGATCTTCAGGGACGCGCCGCGGGGCGAGTTCTCGCTGACCCGCCTGTTCGACGAGGCCAATGAACAGGAGCGGCTGTTCGGACTTCGCCTTGAAGGCGTGTGGATGCATGTCGGCACCCCCACCGCGGTGGGCGCGGCGGAAGAAGCATTTCTGGCGAGCGTCGCCTAAATTCACCTCGCCGGAGCTATCCCGGCTCGATAAGTCTTGGCACAAGCCAAAGGACTCGCCTAAACATCGGCGGGCCATGCGCGTCTTCAATGTTCCCGCTTCCGAACCGTTTCTGCACGCCGTGATCACCGCGCTGATCGACGGCCGGCTCATCGATGGTTTCGAAGCTCGCCGCCATCCCGACCGTCTCCCCTCCGCGACCCTCTACCTGCCGACACAGCGCGCGTGCCGCATGGCGCGGGAGATTTTTCTCGACGTCATGGCAAGCGAGGCGGTGTTGTTGCCGCGCATCGTCGCGCTTGGCGATGTGGATGAAGACGAGCTCGCCTTCGCGCAGGCGACGCTGGATTTACCGTCGCTTGACATTCCGCCCGCGCTTGGGGGATTGCAGCGCCGTCTGGTGCTCGCGCGACTGGTCAGCGCGTGGGCGCGGCGGCTTCAGCCCGCCGAGGGCGCCTCTGCGCCGCTCGTGACCGGCGCACCGGCCTCGACATTGGCGCTGGCCGACGATCTGGCACGGCTGATCGACGACATCACGACGCGCGGCGTCGACTGGAGCGCGCTCGATACGCTGGTGCCCGATGCGCACGACCATTACTGGAAGCTCACGCTCGACTTTCTGAAAATCGCCAAAGACACCTGGCCGTCCTTCTTGCGTGAGATCGACCGGATCGAACCGATGCTGCGGCGAGACAGGTTGATCGAGGCCGAAGCCGCGCGCCTGATCCATCATCCAGGCCCGGTTATCGCCGCTGGTTCGACTGGCTCGATGCCATCGACGGCGAAATTCCTCCACGCGGTCGCGCAACTGCCGCATGGCGCCGTTGTGCTGCCGGGACTCGACACCGACCTCGACGACGAGGCCTGGCGCACCATCGGCGGCATCCGCGATGCGCTGGGCGCGTTTGTCGAACCTCCGCTCCCAAGCCATCCGCAATACGCTCTCCACGGCTTGCTGTTACGGCTCAATCTGAAACGCGCAGATATTCAGCCGCTCACGAAACCTGACGGCGGCCGTGAATTGCTGGCCTCCGAAGCGATGCGGCCCGCAAGCGAAACCGCACGCTGGCAGCAGCGATTGAGCGAGCCGCAGGTCCAATTGGAGATCGCGAACGCCGTGCGCGATCTCTGCGTGATCGAAGCGGCGAATCCGGAAATGGAGGCTCTGGCGATCGCTGTCGCCATGCGCGAGGCGCGCGCAGAGAACAAGACGGCCGCGCTGGTGACGCCGGACCGCGGGCTGGCACGCCGGGTAATGGCTGCGTTGGGGCGATGGGATTTGTCCTTTGACGATTCGGGCGGCGACGGACTGATGGAAACACCCGCGGGCATCTTCGCGCGCCTTGCGATCGAGGCCGCCGCGAGCGGACTGGCGCCCCCTTCGCTGCTTGCGTTGCTGAAGCATCCGCTGTTTCGCCTCGGCAGAGCTCCCGCGGAGTACCGGCATGTCATTGCCTGTCTCGAGCTCGCATTGCTGCGCGGATCGCGTCCCGCTGCGGGGTGCAACGGCCTGCGCTCGGAATTCGCTCGCTTTCGCGCCGAATTGCAAAAGCTCAGCCGTGGAGAACCCTCCGCAATTCATCGCGCCGAGCCGCGCGCAAAAATCGATCCTCAGCACCTTGACGCCATCGATCATCTGCTCGCAGCTCTTGGCGAAGCAATGATGCCGCTCGAGAAACTTTCGACCGGCGCCCACGACGTTGCGGCAGTCGCCGCAATTCATCGCGCCGTCATCACGGCACTTTCCGTCGACGATATCGGCGACGTCGCCGCATTCAACGGCACGGACGGGCAGCAATTGCTTACGGCCTTCGACGAACTCGCGCAGGTCGGCGACACCGGACTGACGCTGGCGCTCAGCGAATATCCCGACATGTTTGCGACCGCGTTCGGCGATCGCGTGGTGCGCCGTCCCCAAAACGCAGATGCGCACCTGCGCATCTACGGCCTGCTCGAAGCCCGGCTGACACAATCCGATCGCGTCATTCTGGGCGGGCTGGTCGAAGGCGTGTGGCCGCCGGCGCCGCGGATCGATCCGTGGCTCAGCCGCCCGATGCGCCATCAGCTTGGCCTTGATCTGCCCGAGCGCCGCATCGGCCTCACCGCACATGACTTCGCGCAGCTTCTCGGCACCCGCGATATCATGCTCACTCATGCCGCGAAGACGGGCGGCGCTCCCGCCGTTGCCTCGCGCTTCCTGCATCGGCTTGAGGCGGTCGTCGGCACACAGCGCTGGCATGACGCAAGCGCACGCGGTGCGCGATATGTCCGCTATGCCGAAGCACTCGACCAGCCTACGGCCGTCGAGCCAGCCGAACAGCCCGCACCCAAGCCGGGAATCGCGCTACGGCCGCTGCGGCTGTCGGTCACCGAGATCGAGGACTGGCTGCGTGATCCCTATACGATTTACGCCAGGCACATCCTCAAGCTTGCGCCACTCGATCCGGTGGACATGCCGCTTTCTGTCGCGGATCGCGGCTCTGCGATCCACGAGGCGCTGGGCGAATTCACGCAAACCTACCCGCACGCTTTACCGCCCGATACCGCGGGCGAACTGCGCAGATTTGGAGAAAAGCACTTCGCCGCGCTAATCGAGCATCCCGAGGCCCGCGCGCTGTGGTGGCCACGCTTTCTGCGGATTTCGGGCTGGTTCGCGGGTTGGGAATCCGAACGCCGCAACAACGTCGTTGGCATCGATGCCGAGCTATCGGGACGGCTTTCGATTCCGCTCGAGGGTGGCCGCGAATTTATTCTCACCGCCCGCGCCGACCGCATCGAACGTCGCACCGACCTGACCTATGCACTCGTGGACTATAAGACCGGCAATCCGCCGACCGGCAAACAGGTCCGGCTCGGTCTGTCGCCGCAACTGACGCTGGAAGCCGCGATCCTGCGCGGCGGCGGATTCAAGACGATTCCGAAACATTCCTCGGTGAGCGAACTGGTTTATGTCCGTCTCAGCGGCAACAATCCGCCAGGTGAACAAAAAATCCTGGAGCTCCGCCGCGACCGCAGCGACCCGCCGCAATGGCCGGACGACGCTGCCGACGAGGCGCTCGCCAAGCTAAAAACGCTGATCCGCCGGTTTGAGAGCGAACAGCAGGCTTATACCTCACTTGATCTGGCGATGTGGTCCACGCGATATGGCACTTACGACGATCTCGCCCGCATCAAGGAGTGGTCGGCGGCCGGCAAGCTCCGCGGAGCGAGCGAATGAGCGCCCCACGCTCGAACATTCCCGATGCGGTGCGCGAGGCGCAGACCCGCGCGTCAGATCCAGACAGCTCGGTATTCGTCGCGGCCAACGCCGGATCCGGCAAAACTCATGTACTGGTTAACCGCGTCATTCGCTTGCTGTTGAACGGCGTGCCGCCTGAAAAGATCCTCTGCATCACTTTTACCAAGGCTGCCGCGGCCAACATGGCCGAGCGCGTTTTCACCACGCTGGGGCGCTGGGTGACGCTGAGCGATGATGAACTGGGTACCGCAATCCACGCGGTTGGCGCGACGGTCGCCGATGCGAAAGCGCGGCGACGCGCGCGCACACTGTTCGCCTGTGCACTGGAAACGCCGGGCGGCCTGAAAGTGCAAACCATTCACGCGCTTTGCACCCGGCTGCTGCAGCAGTTTCCGTTCGAGTCAAATGTGCCCGCGCACTTTGCAGTTCTGGATGACCGCGATCAGAACGACATGATGGAGCGCGCCAACCTCTCTGTGCTGCTCGACGCGGCCCGCGCCCCGAACAGCGCGATCGGCCACGCGCTTGACGTGGCGATGACCTACGCCGCGGATGTCACGTTCAAGGACGTCGTGCGCGAGGCGTGCCTCAGCCGCGATCACTTCATGGCGTGGTCGGACGAAGCCGGAAGCGTGGCCACGGCAATGGCGCAGGTCTGCCGCACGTTCGGGATCGATCCGCAGACAAGCCTCATCGACGTCGAAAACGAAATCGTCGATGGGCCTTTTCTGCCCCGCGGCGAATGGCTGAGCGTCGCCGCGGCTTTTGAGACCGGCTCATCCACGGATGCAGAACAGGGAACACGGCTGCGCGCCGCGGCGGCAACAGCCGGCGCGGCACAGGTCGATGCATATCTGGGCCTGTTCATGACCGGCACCGGAACGCCGCGTAAAACGCTGATGACGAAGCCGCTGGCGAAATCGCAGGGCTCCCTCGCCGCGAGGCTCGATCAGGAACAGCCGCGCGTCGTCGCGCTGATCGGAAAACGCCGCGCGGTGATCCAGCGCGACCGCACACAGGCGCTGCTTGTGATCGCCAATGGCGTATCGGCGAACTATCGCCGTGAGAAGCTCGCTCGCGGGCTGCTGGATTATGACGACCTGATCGACAAGACGCACGAGCTCTTGACCCAGCCCGCCAGCGCCGGATGGGTCCATTACAAACTCGATCGCGGCATCGACCACGTGCTGATCGATGAGGCGCAGGATACCAGCCCACGCCAGTGGGATATTATCGAGCGGCTGATCGAGGAATTTCCCGCGGGCGAAGGCGCGCGTGACGGCATCAAGCGCACGGTGTTCGCGGTCGGGGACGAGAAGCAGTCGATCTTCTCGTTCCAGGGCGCCGCGCCGCGCGAGTTCGACAACCGCCGCGGTGTCCTTGAGCGTCGCTTCAGGGCAGCCTCGCTGACCTTCGAGAAGATCAATTTCAACTATTCGTTCCGTTCCGGCGAAGGCGTCTTGCGCGCGGTGTCGAGCACCTTCCAATCAGCCGACGTCTTCCGCAGCGTCACCACCGATGCGGGCGGGATGCCCCCGCATATGGCGCTCAGTGACGCGGCCCCGGCGCTTGTCGATCTGTGGAATCTCGAGGAGCCGCAGTCCGTCGAGGAAATCGAGGGCTGGGACGCGCCATTCGATGCGGTCTCGGTGACAAGTCCCGAAGTGAGACTTGCGCGGCGAATCGAAGCCGAGATCAAATCGTTGATCACACAGCACACGGTCACCGGCACAGCAGAGCAGCAGCGGCGGCTGCGCTATGGCGACGTCCTGATTCTGGTGCGACGGCGCGGGCAGGTGTTCGACGCCGTCATTCAATCGCTGAAGCGCGCGGGCATTCCGGTCGCGGGCGCGGATCGGCTCAAACTGACCGAGCACATCGCGGTCATCGATCTGATGAATCTCGCGGACGCGCTGCTGCAGCCGCATGACGACCTTGCGCTCGCGGTGGCGCTTAAATCCCCGCTGTTCGGCCTGACTGATGACGATCTTCTGTCGTTCGCGCCCCTGCGGACCGGTACGCTACGCGACGCGTTCGTACATCACGCGCAGCGCGATGCGACGCTGAAGGATGCATTTGAGCGCCTCGACGCCTGCGAGCAGCGGTTCGCGCAAGCAACTCCGTTTGCGTTCTTTGCGTGGCTGCTCGGCGGCGACCAGGGGCGGGCGCGGATCCTGAAGCGGCTTGGACTTGAGGCGAACGACGCGCTGGATGAGTTTCTTGAACTGGCGCTGACTTATGAGCGCAAGGCGCCCGCATCGCTGCAGGGTTTCATGGCGTGGCTGAGAGCTGCCGACACTGAGGTTAAGCGCGACATGGAAATCACCCGCGACGAGGTTCGGGTGATGACTGTTCACGGATCGAAGGGGCTGGAAGCCTCGGTGGTGTTCCTGGTCGACACCACAACATCGC
This sequence comes from Xanthobacteraceae bacterium, assembly GCA_019750915.1. Taxonomy (GTDB): domain Bacteria; phylum Pseudomonadota; class Alphaproteobacteria; order Rhizobiales; family Xanthobacteraceae; genus Afipia. The sequence continues at coordinate 9,882 of JAIENY010000025.1, read as the reverse complement.
CCGCCGACACTCAGCGGCTCAATCTGATCCGCGTGCCGCAGGGCAATGCGGGGCCGAACAACATCGTGATCTGGGCCGGAAAGAAAGATCATGATCATCCGGCCGTCGCCGCCGCGCGCGGAGCGATGAAGCAGGACACCGAAGACGAATATCGCCGCTTGCTTTACGTGGCGATGACGCGCGCCGCCGAACGCCTGGTCGTCGGCGGATGCCAGCCTGGCAACCGCAGCTCCGTGCGGGAGCTGTCATGGTACGACCTGATCCAAAAGGGCCTAACGAATTCGGGCCTGCATCTGCAGGAGTTCGATACCACTCTCGGCCATGTCCGGCGATACACCCGCGACGGCGAGGTAGAGCGTATCGCTACCGACGCGATGCCGCCTCCGCAAACCGATGCCGAACCGCTCCCGCAGTGGCTGCACCAGCAAGCGGGATCTGAACCGCATCAACCTGCGGTCCTGCGCCCGTCTGACGGATATGACGCGGCCCACCGCGCCTTCGGGGCGAACGAGGGCGAGATCGCGCGAATGAGGGCGATCAGGCGAGGTTCGCTGATTCACCGGCTGCTGCAGTCGCTGCCGGATGTCGCGGCCAGCCAACGCAAGGCTACGGCAACGACATTTCTTCAGCGCAACGCAGGCGACATTTTCGACGAACACGAACAGACAAGGCTTGCCGATCAGGTGATCGCGTTAATCGGAACATCCGAATTCGCGAATCTGTTCGGACCGGACAGCCGCGCCGAAGTGTCAATCGCTGGCCGGATCGAAACACGCGATGGCGTCGCGCTGGTTTCGGGACAGATCGATCGACTGGTGATCGGCGAAAGCGAGATTATGATCGTCGATTACAAGACCAATCATGCGCCGCCCGATCGCATCAGTGATGTTCCCTCGCCGTACCTCAAACAGCTCGCGCTTTATCGCGCGGTGCTGAGGAAACTTTATGCGAATCGCACCGTGCGTTGCGCGCTTCTGTGGACGGAAACTGCAACAATCATGGAAATTCCGTCTTCGACATTGGACGCAGAGGGCCCGCAACCGACGCTTGACCTGAGTTAGGCATTGAAACCATTGATTTATTTCGGCGCGCCGAATCGGCATAGCAGCAAGGCGCCGTGCGCGCCAGTCTTGACCCGGTTAAGCGTCGTTCATACGTTGCTGCCTTCATGAAGGCTTCGATTCTGGATCGGGGCCGGATCAACGAGGCAAAAATGAGCGTAGGCAAGGTTTCCGATACCGACTTCGAGGCCGAAGTCCTCAAGGCGGACGGCCCGGTTGTCGTAGATTTCTGGGCGGAATGGTGCGGCCCATGCCGCATGATAGCGCCTGCTTTGGATGAGATCGCCGGTGCGATGGGCGACAAGGTGAAGATCGTCAAGCTTAACGTCGACGAAAGCCCGAAGACGGCATCGAAGTATGGCGTGATGTCTATTCCCACTCTGATGATTTTCAAGGGCGGTGAGATGGCCTCCCGTCAGGTCGGCGCTGCGCCAAAGCAGAAGCTGCAACAGTGGATCACCGCAGCGGTCTGACGTTTTCAGGTTCTAAGATGAAAGACGGCCGGTGATTCATCGGCCGTTTTTGTTTGCGCTACTGCGGAAGCGTCCCGTTCACGCCGAGCACATATCCAGCGAGGTACAGCGAGCCGGTGATGAGGATTCGCGGCGGCACCTCGTAGACGAGCGTTGAAATCGCCATCAACGCGGCTTCCACGCTGGGCGCGGCATCGACTCGAAGACCGAGCGACCGCACGGCATCGGCCAAAGCGTCGGGCAACATGGCGTTGTCGTTATCCGGGATCGGCACCGCGATCACGTGCCGCGTCAGCCCGGCGAAATTCGCCAGAAACGCATGCGCGTCCTTATTGCCCATCATCCCGACCACGAGCACGACCGGCCGCTCCATCCGCTCACCGAGGTCAGCCAGCGCCGAGGCGGCCACGCGGCCACCGTCGGCGTTGTGCCCGCCATCGAGCCACAGCTCCGCGCCCTTCGGCGCGAAATCGAACAGCGTCCCTGAGGTCAGGCGCTGCATCCGCGCGGGCCATTCGGCGCGCGCAATCCCCGCCTCAAATGCCGAAGCGTCGATCTTGATTGACTCGATCGCACGCAGGGTTGCGATCGCAAGTCCGGCGTTCTCGAACTGATGGCGGCCGAACAGCCGTGGCGCTGTAATGTCGAGCAGGCCGCGGTCATCCTGAAAAACCAGGCGTCCGTGCTCGGTGTGGACATGCCATTCCTGCGTGGCGCTCGAGAGCGGCGCGCGCATCTTGCGCGCAACCTGCTCGATCACGGTCTGTGCTTCGGGGGTCTGTTCCGCGCAAATCACCGGCACGCTCTGCTTGATGATGCCGGCTTTCTCACCCGCGATCTTGGTCAGTGTATCGCCGAGAAATTCCGGATGATCCATGCCGATCGGCGTGATGACGCTCGCCAGCGGCCGGTCGATCACATTGGTCGCGTCAAGACGCCCGCCAAGTCCGACTTCGAGCAACAGCACGTCAGCCGGATTTTGCGCGAACAGCACGAACGCTGCCGCCGTCTCGATCTCGAACAACGTGATCGGCTCGCCCTTATTGGCGCGTTCACAGAGCGCAAAGGCGTCTTCAAGCTGCGCGGCGCTCGCGAGGATGCCGCCGCCGATCTTTCCAAGCCGGAACCGCTCGTTGATGCGCACCAGATGCGGCGACGTATAGACATGGACGCGCAAGCCTGCGGCTTCCAGAATGGCGCGCAAAAATGCGACGGTTGATCCTTTGCCGTTGGTCCCCGCGACATGGATCACCGGCGGCAGCTTTTGTTGCGGATTATCGAGCGCCGCAAGGATGCGATGCATGCGGTCGAGATTGAGATCGATCCGCTTGGGATGCAGGGCGGCCAGCCGCGACAGCAGATCGTTCAATTCACGCGGCGGCTTTGGCGCGGCAACGCTCACGCGGGCGAAGGCTGGGCGGCATCCGGCACAGGCAGATGCGGAAGCGCTGGCGAGACCGCGGGCGCCTTGGTGAGAAGCCGGCACAGCCGCCCAAGCGTCGGACGCAGGTCATGGCGATGCACGACCATATCGACCATGCCGTGCTCTTTCAGATATTCGGCACGCTGAAAACCTTCCGGCAGCTTCTCGCGGATGGTCTGCTCGATCACGCGCGCGCCGGCAAAACCGATCAGCGCGCCGGGCTCTGCCAAATGCACATCGCCCAGCATTGCATAAGACGCTGTCACACCGCCGGTTGTCGGATTGGTCAGCACCACGATGTAGGGCAGACGCGCCTCGCGCAACATCTCGATCGCGACCGTGGTGCGCGGCATCTGCATCAGCGACAGAATGCCTTCCTGCATCCGCGCGCCGCCCGACGCTGCAAACATGATGAATGGCGATTTCTTCTCGATCGCGAGTTCGAGTCCTTTCACGACGGCTTCGCCGGCCGCCATGCCGAGCGATCCACCCATGAAATCGAAATCCTGAACGGCTATCACGGCTGGTGCGCCTTCAATCCGGCCGTATCCGACCTTGATCGCATCGTTCATGCTGGTTTTCGCCCGTGCATCCCTGATGCGATCGGCATATTTTCGCTCATCGCGAAATTTCAGCGGATCGGGCGCGACATCCGGCAGCGCGACATCGAACCAGGTTTCGTTGTCGAAGATCGACTTCAGACGCGCGACTGCGCCCATGCGCATATGATAATTCGAGCCGGGGATGACGAACTGATTGGCTTCGACGTCCTTGTAAAAGACGAGCTGGCCGGAATCGGGGCACTTGATCCACAAATTCTCCGGTGTCTCGCGCCGGATCATATTGCGGATTTTCGGGCGGACGACGTCGGTCAACCAGTTCATGGCAGGCTCCCGCTTGCGGTTCGAGCGATATATGGACACCCCGCACAGGCAGGGCAACCCAAACTTCCACAGAATTGAGGCGTTTTATCTATTCAGCAGCCTGTTTGGCGCCGCGCACGCCAGCGGCCAGCGACGCAACGAAATCGGCGACGGCGGGCACCGTCCTGGCCGTCGCCTTGCCTCCCTCGTCGAGCGTCGCGCGCATGACATCGATCACGGCCGAGCCGACCACGGCGCCATTCGAGCGTTCCGCGATCTTCTGCGCCGCGTCCGGTGTCCTGATGCCGAAGCCGACACAAACCGGCAGCTTGGTGTGGCGCTTGATCCGGGCCACCGCATCGCTCACCTGCGTGGCGTCCGCGCTTGCCGCACCGGTGATGCCGGTGATCGAGACATAGTAGACAAAGCCCGACGTGTTCGCGAGCACCGCAGGCAGCCGCTTGTCATCAGTTGTGGGCGTTGCGAGGCGTATGAAGTTCAATCCTGCCTTCATTGCCGGAAGACACAATTCCTCGTCTTCCTCCGGCGGCAGATCGACCACGATCAGTCCATCGACGCCCGCCGCTTTCGCATCGACCAGAAACCGGTCGACGCCATAAATGTAGATCGGATTGTAGTACCCCATCAGCACCACCGGCGTCACCGCATCGCCCTTACGAAAGTCGCGCACGACCTGAAGCGTCTTCTTCAGCGTGGTCCCGGCTTTCAGCGCGCGCAGGCCCGCCGCCTGGATCGCGGGACCGTCCGCCATCGGGTCGGTGAACGGCATACCGAGCTCGATGATGTCGGCCCCCGCCTGCGGCAGCGCCTTGACGATCGACAGGGACGTGTCGAGGTCTGGATCGCCGCACATCACGAAGGTGACGAGTGCCGAGCGCCCCTGCTCCTTCAATTCAGCAAACCGGTTATCGAGGCGCGTGGTCACGTCTTTCTGCCTTTCAGAATTTCGCCGACTTGCGGTACGTCCTTGTCGCCGCGCCCAGACAGATTGACCACCATCAGGTGATCTCTCGGCCGCTTCGGCGCGAGCTGGGTCACTTTGGCGATCGCATGCGCAGGCTCGAGCGCGGGAATGATGCCTTCCAGACGCGACAGCAACTGGAACGCTTCCAGCGCCTCCTCGTCAGTCGCGGACAGATAGGTAACGCGGTTAGTTTCGTGCAGCCAGGAATGCTCCGGTCCGATGCCGGGATAATCGAGGCCGGCCGAGATCGAATGTGCATCCTGAATCTGACCGTCGTCGTCCATCAGCAGATAGGTGCGGTTGCCATGGAGCACACCGGGACGCCCGCCCGCGATCGAGGCTGCGTGAAGCTGGGTCAACCCGTGGCCGGCGGCCTCGACGCCGAAAATCTCCACGCCCGGATCGTCGAGGAACGGATGAAACAGGCCCATCGCGTTGGAGCCGCCGCCAATACAGGCGACGAGTGAATCCGGCAGCCGGCCCTCGACCTCCAACATCTGGTTGCGCGTCTCATCGCCGATCACCGACTGAAAGTCGCGCACCATCATCGGATAGGGATGCGGACCCGCCACGGTGCCGATGCAATAGAACGTGTTCGCGACATTGGTCACCCAATCCCTCAACGCATCGTTCATCGCGTCCTTCAGGGTCATAGTACCGGATCTGACCGGCACCACCTTCGCGCCGAGCATCTCCATACGGATCACGTTCGGCTGCTGACGCGCGACATCGACGGCGCCCATATAGACGATGCACTCAAGGCCGAAACGGGCGCACAGCGTCGCGGTCGCAACGCCATGCTGGCCCGCACCGGTTTCGGCGATGATACGTTTCTTGCCCATGCGGCGCGCGACCATGATCTGGCCGAGCACATTGTTCACCTTGTGCGAACCCGTGTGGTTCAGCTCTTCGCGCTTCAAATAGATTTTCGCGCCGCCCAAATGCTCGGTCAGACGCTCTGCGAAATATAGCGGCGATGGCCGACCGATATAGTCCTTCCGCATCGCGGTCATTTCCGCCGCGAATGCCGGGTCCGCTTTCGCGTCGGCATAGGCTTTTTCCAGATCGAGAATCAACGGCATCAGGGTTTCGGCAACGAAGCGTCCGCCGAAAATGCCGAAGTGACCACGCTCGTCGGGACCCGCGCGGAAGGAATTGGGCTTGGGAAGACTCATGCGCTCGCGACTTTCGTATCTTCTACTTGTGCCTCTGCCGTTCGTGCGGCGCGAATGAAGGCACGGATCAAATTTGAATCTTTCACCCCAAGCGAACGCTCGACGCCGGATGACACGTCAACGCCTTGCGCCCTGGTCAACCGGACCGCTTCGACGACATTCTCTGCGTTCAGCCCGCCCGACAGCATGAACGGTGCTTTCAAAATTATGTCCTCCAGCAGATGCCAATCAAACGGCACGCCCAGTCCACCGGGACGTGTTGCGTCCTTCGGCGGGCGAGCATCGAACAAAATACGATCGGAGATTTCGGCGTAGGCTGCGACAGGCGCGAGATCGGCGCGGGTAGAAACCGGCAACGCCTTCATCACGCGCACGTCATAAATTGTCCTGACCGCCGCGACCGCTTCGGGCGTCTCCTTGCCGTGCAGCTGCAGCCAGTCCGGACCGACCTGTTCGATGATCCGTTCGAGCAATCCGGCATCGGCATCCACCGTCAGCGCCGCAATCTGCGCCCGGCCACGCGCCAGCTTCGCCAGCTCAGCGGCACCGGCGATATCGACATTCCGTGGCGATGGCTCGAAGAACACGAAACCGACCATGTCGGCGCCCGCATCCAGAGCAGCATGAAGCGTCTCCGGTTCGGACAGGCCGCAAATTTTCACGATCAGGGACATGTTCCAAGCGTTCCAAGCAGTGAAGGCGCGTTCTACAACGTCGCGCCCTGCTTGTCTTGCCCGATGGCGGGATAAGAGGGCCGAACGGACGGCCCGGAAGGCCTGGTCAGCGCCACAGGAGGCGCCAGCTTGAGCCGCAGGTCGGCCAGCTGCAGGCGGGCGTCGGCGACTTCCGCCTCGTGGCGGCGGGCGGCGCGTCGCCAGTGGCGCTGGCCGAACCAGGTGACGCAGCTTCCCGCGATCACGCCCAGGATCGCGCTCGCGATGATGACAATGAACAGCGGCAGGTTCAGCGCCATCGACAAGTCGGCGGAGTCGAAGGGATTAAACGACACCACCACAAAACGGCGATTAGCCACGGCAAAGGCCAGCAGGACCAGAGCTAGCGGAACGATCACGATGGCATTGATGATCTTACGCATCACGATCTTCCCAGACGGAGGGGACCAACGCTTCGATTATCCCGCCGACGGCAACGCCTCAGGACGCAGGCGGTTCGTCGCCGGCGTGCCCGTTGCCGTCGCGGTTCAGCCGCTCGCGCATTTCCTTACCGGTCTTAAAGAACGGCACGCTCTTCTGCTCGACAGGCACATGAGCGCCGGTGCGCGGATTGCGCCCGGCACGTGCGGGACGATGCTTGACAGAAAACGCACCGAAGCCGCGCAGTTCAACGCGATCTCCACGGGCCAGTGCATCCACGATTTCATCGAGGATGGCGTTGACGATGTTCTCCACATCTCGCTGATAGAGGTGTGGGTTATGCTCGGCAATGCGCTGAACGAGTTCGGATTTGATCATCGATGGGTTAGCTCGTGGAACCTGTGAAGCCCATTTCCTTGAAAAAGCCTTGAACTGTCAAGTCGGTTAACGCTCGGCGTGCCCGCGATTTTCCGTGACGGTAGAGGCATTTCCAGTTGCTCTGTGTCCTTTGAGAAGGATGAAACCTGATTCAGTCATTCAATTGGTGCCCGAGGGCCGCCACAATGCCAGCATCCCGTCGAGACCAAGCCCTTCGCGCCCAGCAATAACACCGTTGGGATCAATCGCCTGTGCGAGCGTATTCAATCCGGCCGCATTGAGAAGCGCCATGGCGGCAACGCGCAGGAACGTCATGTCGCCAAGGCGCGGCGCGAGCTTGTAGTCATGCACCGGCAGTTCACTGCCGATCTTCTTTTGCGCAACCAGCCACGCCACAGCGGTCTTTTCATCGCCGAGTTCATCAACCAGCTTCAATCCGATCGCCTGACGGCCTGTGAACACACGGCCGTCAGAAACGGTCTGCAGCGTATCGTCGTCCATGTGCCGGCGGCTCTTCACCAGATCCTTAAACCAAGCGTAAGAGTCCTTCACCAGGGCGTCGAGCGCAGCGCGCGCTTCAGGGCTTGTCGGCTCGTAGCCGTTCGGCGCGGCCTTCAAAGGCGCGGATTTGACCTCTTCCATTTTGACGCCGACCGTCTTGAGCAGATCGGTGAAATTCGGAAACTGAAACAAAACGCCGATCGAGCCGACCAGCGAGGTTTGCTGCGCGATAATGTGATCGGAGGCGATAGCCGTGATATAGGCGCCAGACGCAGCCAGCCCCTCGACAACAACCACGAGCGGCTTCTTCGCCTTTAGCCGGGTCAGCGCATCATAGAGCTGTTCGGAGCCGGCGGTGGTCCCGCCGGGCGAATTGATATGAAGGATCACAGCGGAGACGCTGGACTTTTCCAGCCGCTCGAGCGCGGCAACGCGCTCATCGTCGGATCGGATCAGGCCTTCGATCTTCACCCGCGCAATCGCATTGCTGCCGGTGATCGCACTGCGGCCCGCGGGCGTTAGCAACATCGCGATGGCACCCGCACCGACAATCAGGATCAGGCCTGCGAGGACACGCCAGAATGTCAGCTTGCGACGAATGCGACGGCGATCGACGATCAGATCGGACTCAAACGACATTCCATTCTCCAGAACGGCCGTATCCGGCCGGAACCGCACAAGCCTTTGCCTGCGCATCGTTGAAACTGCGTAACCTGATTACATCAAATACACCGCAATATGAAGAAACACCGGACGGTGTTGCACGGAACGCGCAGCAAAAAGGGCCCCGGAAATCCGGGGCCCTTCTCACAATTACGTCAGATGCGGCTTACTTGTCGCGTTTCTTCAGCGCGTTGCCGAGAATATCGCCAAGTGTCGCACCCGAGTCGGACGAGCCGTACTGCGCGATGGCTTCCTTCTCTTCAGCGACTTCCAGCGCCTTGATCGACACCTGGACCTTACGGGCCTTCTTGTCGAACTGGATGACGCGGGCATCGACCTTCTCGCCGACAGCAAAGCGTTCGGCACGCTGATCGTCACGATCACGCGCAAGCTCCGAGCGCTTGATGAAGGTGGTGAAGTCGGTGCCGGTGATCTGAACCTCGATGCCGGAGTCTTTCACCTCGAGGATCTCGCAGGTCACGACGGCGCCCTTCTTGACGTCGCCAGGTTCTGCGAAGGGGTCGCCCTCGAGTTGCTTGACGCCAAGCGAGATACGCTCCTTCTCGACGTCGACATCGAGAACCACGGCCTTGACGACGTCGCCCTTCTTGAAGTTGTCGATCACCTGCTCGCCCGGAAGCTTCCAGTCGAGATCGGAGAGATGGACCATGCCGTCGACATCGCCTTCGAGACCGAGGAACAGACCGAACTCGGTCTTGTTCTTGACTTCGCCCTCGACCACGGAGCCGACCGGGAACTTCTCGATGAACACTTCCCACGGATTGCGCATGGTCTGCTTGAGACCGAGCGAAATACGCCGCTTGGAGGAGTCGACTTCAAGCACCTGCACTTCGACTTCCTGCGACGTGGAGACGATCTTGCCGGGGTGCATGTTCTTCTTGGTCCACGACATCTCGGAGACGTGGATCAGGCCTTCGATGCCTGGCTCGAGTTCAACGAACGCACCGTAGTCGGTGATGTTGGTGACGCGGCCGGTGACCTTGGAGTGCAGCGGATACTTCGCCTCGATGCCCTGCCACGGATCATCCAGCAACTGCTTCATGCCGAGCGAGATACGGTGAGTCTCGTGGTTGATCTTGATGATCTTGACCTTCACCGTCTGTCCGATGGACAGCACTTCGGTCGGATGATTGACGCGGCGCCACGCGATATCGGTGACGTGCAGCAAGCCGTCGATGCCGCCGAGGTCAACGAACGCACCGTAATCGGTGATGTTCTTGACCACGCCGTCGATCACCTGACCCT
>JAIENY010000028.1 GCA_019750915.1 Xanthobacteraceae bacterium | reverse complement strand
CGCTTGTTGACGGGGCTCTTCGGGCGGCCCCAGATGTTCTGGCCCATACGGCGATCGATTTTATACTTCGCCTCACTGCGCTTAGTCATCGCGTCCTCTTTCGTAAAAAGTTGTTTTTGAGGAAACGCGCCCTCCTGTGTGCCGGAAATTTCCGGCACCGACAGGTTCGCCTCATAAGCCTACAAGGAGAACCACGGGTCGCGAAACACAACGCGGGCCGAAAACGGCCCGCGAGCAGGGGTGTTCTTAAGGAGAAAGCGCCGCAAAGTCAAACCTTTGGTCTTGCTTTCGTTTTGACGCGCTTCGTACGGTTCCAGCAGCTCGTTTCAGGCCGAACCGCGGACAACTCATGACATGGAACGGCGAGAATTTCTAACAATTCCAGGCGTTTATCCCGCTTGAGGCAAGGAGTTCGGCGTTGTGCCGAATGTGCTCGCGCCGAAGAACGGGCGGATTGCTTTCGCCAGCACTGGACTGAGCGCACGGCCGGAGGTGAGCAGGAACTGCGCTGACGAGGGGGCGTCGTCGTTCTTTCGGGTTTGCAGCAGATGTTCGACACGCCGGGCGATGGCGGGCGCGGGATCCACCCAATCCACTGGCCAGGGTGCCACGCGTACGATCTGCTCAAGCAGCAGAGGATAGTGGGTGCAGGCAAGAACAACGGTGTCGGTGCGGGCATCGCCGTCGATGAAGCATGGGGCGATTTCGGCATGGATGGCCTCGTCGCTCACCGCTTCACCGCGCAGCGCGGCTTCGGCGAGTGTCGCGAGATTTTCGGCGCCGATCAGCGTCACGTCGCAATCATGCGCGAAGTCGCGGATCAAGGACTTGGTGTATTCGCGCTTCACGGTGCCACGAGTGCCGAGCACGGAGACACGCTTGGTCTTCGACAATGCGCACGCTGGCTTGATCGCCGGCACCGTGCCAACGAAGGGCACAGAGTAGGCTTCGCGCAGATGCGACATCACCAGCGTAGACGCTGTGTTGCAGGCGATGACGACAAGATCGGGGGGATGTCGGCCGATAAGTTCTCCGATCAGCGGAACGACACGGCCGATGATTTCTTCCTCGGTGTGTTGTCCGTAAGGGAAGAAGGCGTCATCGGCGACATAGGTGTATGCCGCGTCCGGTCGAGCGGCCACGATCTCGCGCAGAACGGTCAAACCGCCAAGGCCGGAATCGAACACAAGAATGGTTGGTTCTTTAGACACGACGAAACTGTAATTTATTCCCGTTATAAATTCGTTGTTGTCAGTTTGACCTGGTTTTCAGCGTCTCTACGCGCGTTTGGAGTAATTCCAAAGTCTGCTGTAATTGCGTTCTTGTTCCTGCCCGCCTTCTGTGGCTTTCGTGCGGTAGACGAATTGCGGAAGTGGGAAATGTTCAAGAACACGGCGAAGACATGGGGAGGCGCGGCGCGCGCGCTTCATTGGATATTGGCTGTTCTGATCATCGGCATGATTGGTTATGGCTGGTGGATGAACCACATTCCGCAGCGTCCCGACCGGTATTTCTATCGTTCGATCCATGCCGATATTGGTTACGTCGTGCTGCTGTTGCTGATCCTTCGCCTGGCCTGGCGTTTGATCAACCCAACCCCTGCGCTGCCGGTGGGCACGCCGTTCTGGGAGCGGTGGATGGCAAGAATGCTTCAGGGCTCGCTCTATCTTGTGACATTCGTCGTTGCGATGTTGGGCTGGGCACATTCGGGAGCGACCGCGAGGCCTTATGCGAGCTGGTTTGGATTGTTCAACATTCCGCAGTTCACCTCGACGGACAAGGCTGCAGCGCACGCCTATGAGGACAATCACATTCTGGGTGCCTATATCCTGCTTGCGCTGATCGTCCTTCATTTGCTGGCGGCGCTGTATCGTCATTTCTACAGACGGGATCGCGTGCTTCACAGGATGCTCACAGGCGAGTCGGTTTGAAGGCATATCTCAGACAGGTAGCAGCGGTTGGTGAGGTTCAGCAGGCAGCATGATGCTTACGGCATCTCCGGGGCGAACGTCGCCATCGGCGAGCACGGTGCTCATGATGCCGGCCTTGCGGATCAATCGTCCGCTGGATTCCTTGTCGAGCGTCGCGGCCAGAAGGCCTTTTTGAAAGCGCTCGATCTGGATACAGGGATTACGCAGTCCGGTTACTTTCACCACAGCGGTATCGCCCAGATGCAGGTGTGTCCCGGCGGGCAGAGCGAGCAGGTCGACGCCGCGCGTGGTGATATTCTCACCCAGATCGCCGGGGCGAATGGTGAAATTCTTGTCGCGTAATTCGTCGAACAGTTCCTCGTGAATCAGATGAACCTGACGCAGGTTCGGCAGCGTCGGATCTCTTGCCACACGCGAACGATGTTTCACGTTTTCTCCCATATGCGCATCACCGGCGACCCCGAGCCCCTTGATCAGTCGAATGCTCAGGCCGTTGGTCTTACTGAAGTGATGGCCTCTGCGAAGACTGACTGCGGTGATGACGCCCATGGATTCAGGAGGCTCCGAACACTCGCTTGAAGATCGTGTCAACATGCTTGAGGTGATAGCCGAGGTCGAACTTTTCATCGATTTCGGGGTCGGTCAGATACTTCTTCACTTCGGCGTCGTTCTTCAGAAGCGTCTTGAAGTCGCCTTCGCCTCGCCAGACCGGCATCGCGTTGCGCTGCACGAGGCGATAGGCGTCTTCACGCGATGCGCCCTTCTGAGTCAGCGCCAGCAGCACGCGCTGCGAATGAACGAGACCGCCGAGGCGGTCGAGGTTCTTCTGCATGTTCTGCGGATAAATCAGAAGTTTGTCGATCACACCCGCGAGACGGTTGAGCGCGAAATCAAGCGTCACGGTCGCGTCAGGAGCCATCATGCGTTCGGCCGAGGAGTGCGAGATGTCGCGTTCGTGCCAGAGAACGACGTTCTCCATCGCAGGAGTCACATAGGCGCGCACCATCCGGGAGAGGCCCGTGAGGTTCTCCGTCAATACGGGATTGCGTTTGTGCGGCATTGCCGAAGAGCCTTTCTGGCCTTCGGAGAAAAACTCCTCGGCTTCCAGCACTTCGGTGCGTTGCATGTGGCGGATTTCGACGGCAAGGCGCTCCATCGAGGACGCGATCACGCCGAGCGTCGCGAAGAACATTGCATGGCGATCGCGGGGAATGACCTGTGTCGAGATCGGCTCAACCTCGAGGCCCATGGCCTTCGCAACGTGTTCCTCCACGCGCGGGTCGATCTGTGCGAAGGTGCCGACGGCGCCCGAAATCGCGCAGGTGGCGACCTCCTTACGCGCCGCGACGAGGCGGGCGCGGGCGCGGGTAAATTCGGCATAGGCGTAAGCCAGCTTCAGTCCGAACGTCACGGGCTCGGCATGGATTCCATGCGAGCGGCCGATGGTTGGCGTCATTTTGTGCTCGAAGGCGCGGCGCTTGAGCGCATCCAGCACCTTGTCGATATCGGCCAGAAGAATGTCAGCGGCGCGGGTCAACTGGACGTTGAGGCAGGTGTCGAGCACGTCGGACGAAGTCATGCCCTGATGCACAAACCGCGCCTCGGGTCCCACGATCTCCGCAAGGTGGGTAAGAAATGCGATGACGTCGTGTTTCGTCTCACGCTCGATCGCGTCGATACGTTCGACGTTGAAGGTGACGCCCTTGGCTTTTTCCCAGACTTTCCTGGCGGCTTCCTTCGGCACCACGCCGAGTTCGGCGAGGGCGTCGGTCGCATGAGCCTCGATCTCGAACCAGATCTGAAAGCGCGTCTGCGGCTCCCAGATGGCGGTCATTTCGGGGCGGGAATAGCGGGGGATCATCTTGAACTCGCGGCTGCTTTTGAGGATGCCGCGCTTTAACAGATCGGACGGTCCGAAACTACCCTTTGGGGCTGATAACACAAGGCAATCTGCCTCCATGCGTGGTTTTCGAAGGACCGTCGCCCCCGCTGAAGACCGGATGGCTTGCCGGAGGACCAGCCGGCACGGCGGCCGATACCGCAGGGCACCATAACCAAGCCGTGATGCAGTTGATCAAAGGGCAGCCTTTTCAACCGAGACCTGCAAACTACCATAGCTCGCGACCGGACATCATAAGTCCGGCGTACAGGGAGTTGTCATGAAACGCCTGATCGTCACGGCGGCATGTGCCGTCGCGGCGGCCGGCTTGGCTGCGCCAGTCCAAGCCAAGGTCGTCAAATTCGAAATCGTCCGCACCGAATCGCCTGCGTTTGAAGGGCGCATATTCGGAAGCGTCGGTACCTACGACCGGATGTTTGCCCGCGCGACAGTTGCGGTTTCGCCTGCCGATCCACACAACACGATTGTCGTTGATATCGACAAGGCGCCGCGCGACGGCAAGGGCCTGGTTGAAGCGACGACCGATGTTGAGATCCTGCGGCCGACCAACGTCGCCAACGGCAATCGCAGGCTGTTCTATGAAGTTCTGAACCGCGGCAGCAAACTCGGGCTCGCGCTGTTCGACGATACTCCGAAGGTCATCAACAATCCCGTAAAAGCAGACGACGCAGGCAACGGCTTCCTGATGCGGCGGGGCTACACGCTGGTGTGGAGCGGCTGGCAGGGAGACGTCGCGCCGGGTGAAGGACGCATGACGTTTTCCCCGCCGACGGTGCAGGGCGTGACCGGGCCTGCGCGCGAGGAATACATCTTCGACCACAATGACAATCCGGCCACCGCGAATCTGAGTTATCCGGCGGCCGACCTCGATCCTTCTTACGTCAAGCTCAGTGTTCGCGAGGCGGAGGGCGACAGCCGCGCGACGCCAGCGGATCTGTCGTTCAAGTTCATCGACGAGAGGAAAATATCAATCAACCGTCCGGCGGGATTCGATGCCGGTGCGATTTATGAATTCATTTACACGGCGAAAGACCCCAAGGTTATGGGGCTGGGCCTCGCGGCCACACGCGATGTCGTTTCCTTTTTGCGTTATGAAAAGACGGATGCTACCGGCGATGCCAATCCGGTTGCAGGTAATATCGACAAGGCGATCGGTTTCGGCCTGTCGCAAAGCGGCCGCTTTCTGCATGACTATCTTTATCTTGGGTTCAACGCAGACGAAGCCGGGCGAACAGTGTTTGACGGTCTGATGCCGCACATCTCCGGTGGCAAGAAGACGTTCACCAATTATAGGTTCAGCCAGCCGGGCCGCTCGCCTTATGAACACGCCGACATGCTTTATCCCGGATCGGAGTTTCCGTTTGCTTACGCAACGACGACCGATGCCTTGACGGGCAAGAGCGACGGTATCCTCAAACGCTGCCAGGAACAGAACAACTGTCCGAAAATTCTGAAATCGGACAGCGAGATCGAATTCTATCAGCAGCGCGCGGGGCTCGTGATTACGGGGACGGACGGCAAGCCGGTGCCGATTCCTGACAACGTGCGGATCTATTTTCTGTCCAACCTCCAGCACTACGCGCTGGCGCATGCGGCATCGGCCATGGTGAAGCAGTGCCAATATCCGTCGAATCCGCTGAACGCGGGTCCTTCGGTGCGTGCATTGCTCGTCGATCTTGATGCATGGATCACCGACGGCACCGCGCCGCCGCCCAGCCGCTATCCAAGCGTGGCGGATGGCACACTTGTTTCACCCGATGCGAAGGACGTCGGTTTCCCGGCGATTCCAGGATTTCCTTATACCGAGCGGATGGCACGTCCAACGTTGATCGATTTCAGCGTTATGCCGCCGGTGAAAACCAGGCCTTATCCCATCTTCGTGCCGAAGACCGATGCCGATGGCCGCGCCATCGCGGGCGTTCATCTTCCGACCCTCGAAGCGCCGATCGCGACACATACCGGCTGGAACGTGCGCAAGGCGGGTTTTTCGCCGGGAGAACTGTGCGACAACAACGGTTCGATGATCCCGTTCGCAGCGACCAAGGCGGAGCGGGAGAAGAGTGGAGATCCGCGTTTGTCGCTGGAAGAGCGCTATCCGAAACCGGGCGAGCGCGAGGCAGCTGTGCAAAAGGCAGCCGGACAACTCGTCAGGGATCGCCTGTTGCTGGAGGAGGACGTGAAGACTTTCACAGAGGCGACGCAATAAAAACCTCGCGCGGGGGGCGGGGCCGTTGTGTTTCAGATGGCCTCGCCTCGCGCGTCGGCGGCAGCGCCGCGGATGGCGCTGATCGCGTGCTTGTAGGCATCAAAGGTGCCGCCCTTAAATACGGATGAGCCCGCGACGAATGCATTCGCGCCGGCCGCTGCAACTTCCGCCGCGTTCTCGGCTGTGATTCCGCCATCAACCTCGATATCGATCGCCCGGCCTGCGCACATCGCACGCACGTCCTGAAGCTTTCCGATCGTTGAGCGTATGAACGATTGGCCGCCGAATCCCGGATTCACCGACATCACCAGAACGATGTCGATCATGTCGATCACGCATTCGATGGCGCTTATGGGAGTCGCGGGGTTGATCGCGACCCCGGCCTTTTTGCCATGGGTCTTGATCGCCTGCAGCGAACGGTGGAGGTGAGGGCCGGCTTCGGCGTGAACGGTGATGTGGTCGCACCCTGCCTTGGCGAACGCATCGATATATGGATCGCAAGGGGCGATCATCAGGTGTGCGTCGAAAATCTTGTTCGAATACGGCCGCATCGCCTTGATGACATCGGGCCCGTAGGAAATGTTCGGCACAAAATGCCCGTCCATGACGTCGAGGTGCAACCAGTCTGCCCCGGCGGCATCAACCGCGCGGACTTCCTCGCCGAGTTTGGCGTAATCCGACGCCAGGATCGAGGGGGCGATAATGAGGGGGCGGGGCGCGAGCGATTGGGGCATGTCGATCTTCGTCTGGTCAGGGTGTGGCTCTCGCTACCATGGCCGTGGTGTCCGCGCAAAACCGGAATGCGCGCTGGTGGCGATTAGGGCCTAGGACCGGCAGTTTTTTCCTCCACCGGCAGAAATTGCCGTCTGGTGAGCGGCTTTGATTGCAATAAATCCCTTATTTTCGGTCATTTTCATGCGGCACGACGCTTGCTCTTCCATCAATGGGGAATTCTAGGCTGCGCCAGGCGCAGCGTGTGGGGAGTATCGCCATGTATGCAGCTTTAGGGGCAGCGGCGGCCGGCGCGGCGGATTTGCTATTGACGTTGCTGTCGAAAGTGTCGTCGTCTGCTTCGTCGAAGGCAACGGGCAGTACGGATGCGACGGCCAACCCGTTTAGCGTAATCACGCCATCCGCAGCTACATCGACCAACGCGGCGTCATCCTCGTTGCAGTCCAGCCAGGGCCAAAGCGGGCGGCTGTCCGCCAGCACGTTTAGCGCTCTTCTGGACGTCAACGGCGATGGTTCCGTCAACCTCTCCGACTTGAAGAGCGCAGTGCAGGGCTCGAACGCCTCGACCGGCGCACATCCTCATGCCCACGGCGCACATCGCGGCGGCGGACATGGCGGGGGCGGATTGGCGGCGGCTCTGTCGCAGGCTCTCGACGGCGCATCGAGCACCACATCGACCGACGCGAACGGTTCCACGACAACGACCCTGACGTACGCGGATGGGAGCAAGGTTTCGAGCACGACCCCCGCCGCAACTTCGAGCGGGTCATCGAACGCCGCTTCATCGTATAATTTGATCGAGAAACTGATCCAGGCGCAGTCAAATGCCGTGAATGGAGCTTCTTCTACATCGATCAAGGTCTAGGCGCGTAGAACGCGCGCCCGCTCACCGTCAAGCACACACACGGTAGCATCTCGCCCGGTGCCGACGTAGCAATACGTAGCATCGGGCGATTTTCACTTCCCGCTAACGATGCCGCTCCGTAATGCCGCCATGTCTGGTGACGCGGAGTTCTGACATTGCGGCATGTGCTGATCTGTATGATCGCCTTCGGTGTGACGGGGCGTCCTGCGATAGCGGAGGACGACTTCGTGGCGTCGCTCCGGTTGCGTGGCGGGTACGATTCCAATCCGTTGTTTTCCAACGGCAGTGGCGCAGGCGGCTCTGCGTTTATCGGCACCGATGCTGCGCTGGCAGCGGCGCGGAAGGCTGATGGATATAGTTTGGGTGTTGCGGCGGAGGCGAGCGATACGCAATACGCCAATTCGCAGGTGGTGCCTGCATTGAGCGGCAAGGTCGTGCTGCGCGGAATGCTCGGTGACGATAACGCCAGCATTGCTTCAACGACAACAATTGCGGAGGTGAATAACTACAGTGTCCGCTCCTCAGACCTTGCCGAGTCGATCAAGGGTGAGGTGAAGATTGGAGGCTTCAAGGCTTTTCTCACCGTGGAAGGTGCGCGTTCGAGCCTTAATCAAACCAATGCAATTTTTCAGGACTTTCTACCCAATCCGCAGCAATATCTTCGCGGCACGATAATTCCCGGCATCAGCTACGTGACCGGCGAGCTGGAGATCGGAAGCTCGGTGAATCTGTCCGTTCGCCGGTATGTCGAAGAATTGGACGTCTTCGGCTACCGCCGCGACAACGAACGGGTTCAGCCATTTCTGTTCGCGAAATATGTCGATAAGGATCTGACAATTTCGGGAGCGATCTCGCGGCTTTACGGAACATGGCATGATGTTGATTTCAGTAACGTGAAGACGTTTCTGTACGACGCCAATGTGAAATGGACGATTGCCCAGGTGACGGTCGACTTGTCGGCCTCGCGGCGAGCGAACGAAACGACGTTCCCGATCTCGCCGATCACAATCGATACGATCTATGCAGGGAAACTGTCGTGGCAAATCGATCCGAAGACGACACTCTCCGCGGCGGCAGGCCACTTCACGACGCTTTATCTCGACTCGCCATTCGAAGCGCAGACATCAACATTCGGTGTCGGGGCTGTGCGGGATATCGGAAATGATCTCTCCCTCGGAGTTGATCTCACTTGCGCGAAAGGCAGGCTTATCTCCGGTGAGAGGGCGACGAGCACGGTGATCTCAACTTCGCTGACCAAGAGGTTCTTCCCCTTCGTCGGGAACTTATCCAAGCAGGTGTCGAGGGATGTCCTGCGCAAAGGCTAGTGCGGACGGGAGAGCAATCTCCCGTCCGCCTTGTTGCAGCGGAGCTCAGTAACCGCAGCCGCAGCCGCCGCCGTGCCCGCCAAGGACTCCACCGAGTACGCCGCCCTTGCCGAGAACGGCACCAAGCACGCCACCCTTTCCGGTGGTCACCGAGGCATTCACGACGAGAGCGCCGCGACCGTCGAGCAGGCCGAGGACGCCACCTTTCCCGGTCAGAACGTTGGCGCCGACACCGATGCCCTTGTTGCCCGCGAAGGCGGGCGCACTCACGAGAGCCGTTGCCATAACGGCCAAACACAGGATCTTCTTCATGACGTTACTCCACTTTTCGTGCACGACATTGTGCACGCGGCGCAACGTGGAGAACACGGCGTTATGCGCCAATGGAAAGGGGAAACTAACCTTAAATCCTACGTGAAGTGCATCACGCCGTTTATGAAGCACGTCATCTATCTACCGCGATGCGCGGAGCATTTGCCGGCGCATTCCGTTAACTCGCAAAGCGGCAATCTGTCGTCACCTCGCGGCAGGCGTATTGATCGCGGATTTCGCGGTTGAAGAATCCACCACGCGAACCGGCATTCCCGAACGCCGAAAACTTTTCGGGCGGTACGCCGAAGTAAACATAGCGCCGTCCCGTTACGAAGGTTATCCACAATTCGCGTGCGAGCGGATCATAGGCAAAGTTGCGAATGGCGGTGGAGCGCATACCGCATTTCTCCGAGGTTATCCCGCTTAACGCCTTGGCACCGTTTGAGTTCAGCCGAATTTGCTTTTCCAGGACGGTTGCGCATCCGCAAAGGGCAGGCGGCTCGCTTCATAGACGCCCCGGGCTATCGCCCGCGCCATCACGTTCGCAGCCACCATTCCGAGTTCCGTCAACCCATAAAGCGGATCGATCGTCTTGTTACCGATGGAGGCGGCAAACACGGTGTCTCCATCGAGCGGCGCATGCACGGGATAAATAGCCCGGGCAAAGCCTGTCTGCGCGATCATGGCGAGCCTTCGGGCCTGCGGTTTGGTGAGAGTCGCGTCAGTGACGACCACGGCTATGGTGGTGTTTTCAATTGCGGTGACATTCGGGCCCCCCTTGAGACGGCTTCGCAACATGTCCGGTGTGAAGGCGGCGGGCAAGCCGCGTCCGCCGAACTCCTGATGCTGTTCGAACGGAGCAGCCCAGAACCATGGACCGTCGCCGACGGTCACGGTGCCGATGGCGTTCACCACGGCGAGCGCCGCAACGGTGACATCGCCCGACTTCGCAGAGGCGGATCCGACGCCGCCCTTGAACGTGCCGGTCGTTGCGCCAAGGCCGGCGCCCGCATTGCCAAGCGCGAAGGTGTCCGCCGTTGCGGCAACTGCCGCGGCGTAGCCGAGGTCGCGATAGGGCGCGAAGCGGCCCCACTTTTTGTCGCCGCCGTTGAGAAGATCGAACACCACCGCGCCCGGTACAATCGGCACCAGTGCTCCGCGGACGGCGAAGCCGCGTCCTTGTTCGGCGAGAGCCGCCTGAACGCCGCCGCCAGTCTCGAGCCCGAATGCGGATCCGCCAGAGAGCGCGATGGCGTCAATCCGCTCCACCGTATTTGCAAGATCAAGCAACGCACCTTCACGCGTGCCGGGTCCGCCGCCGCGCACATCCATGGCAGCGACCGCTGGCTCGTCGAACACGATGGCGGTGACGCCGGAGGCTATTCTTTCATCCTGTGCGTGGCCGACGCGGACGCCGGCGATATCGGTGAGAAGATTTTTCATTGCTGAACTCCGTGCGCACCAAACCGTACTGTCGCAAAAGGGTCAATCGTTCCCTTCGTTACTGCGCCGCGCACCTACACGCAAAAGTGAGGCCTTGCATCGCCGCGCCCGAAAAGGGCATCTAGAGCCCATGATCCATAACATCACCATTCCGGCAGCTTTGTTCGCGGGCCTCGTCAGCTTCCTGTCGCCTTGTGTTTTGCCGTTGGTCCCGGCTTATCTCGTCTACCTGACCGGCGCGACGATCGAGCACGTTGCCAGCGAAGAGCGGCCTGCGGTCTCACGCCGCGCCGTGCTGCTGTGCGCGCTGCTGTTTGTGCTCGGATTTTCCACGGTGTTCGTGTCGCTTGGCGCGAGCGCCAGTGTCATCGGCACAGTGCTGCGGCAATGGTCCGCCGAACTGTCGATCGTCGCAGGTCTTGCCATCATCGCGATGGGGCTTCATTTCCTGGGTTTGACGCGGATCGGCTTTCTGATGCGTGAGGGACGTCTACCGATTCCAAAGCCGGTCGGCCTTTGGGGCGCGTACGTGATGGGACTCGCATTTGCCTTTGGCTGGACGCCCTGTATCGGTCCGGTGCTGGCGGCGATCCTATCGGTTGCCGCTGCGGAGGAAACGGTCGCCAAGGGAGCGGGACTGCTGGCGGTCTATTCCGCGGGCCTTGGTGTTCCATTTCTGATCGCCGCGTTTCTTGTCGAACGCTTTTCATCCGTTTTTGCGCGGATGAAAAAGCATCTTGCCATTGTCGAGCGCGGGATGGGCGTGCTGATGATATTCGTCGGCGTCGGTTTTCTGACCGGCGCCGTATCCAATATCGGAGTATGGCTGCTGGAAATGTTTCCAGCGTTGCAGAATTTTGGCTAGCCGTTGGGAAGCTCCGCATAATTGCCCTTGTCGTCCCACTGATAGACGACATAGCCGGTCTGCTTGATGTCACCCTTGTCATCGAAGGACAGCGGGCCGATCACCGTATCCCACTCGCCAGCTTTGATGGTCGCCATCACCTTCTGCGGATCGGTGGTGCCGGCTTTCTTCACGGCGTCCGACCAGATTTGGAACGCGGCATAGGTATAGAGCGTGTAGCCTTCCGGATCGATGCCCTTGGCCTTGAACTTCTCGACAATGGCCTTTGCTGTCGGCTTGTTGCGCGGATCGGGGCCAAAAGTGAACAGCGTTCCTGCTGCCAGTGGACCGGTGATGGACGCGAATT
This sequence comes from Xanthobacteraceae bacterium, assembly GCA_019750915.1. GTDB lineage: Bacteria > Pseudomonadota > Alphaproteobacteria > Rhizobiales > Xanthobacteraceae > Afipia. The sequence goes on along the minus strand of JAIENY010000028.1, from coordinate 46,842 downwards.
CCTTGTCGTTCATCGCGTCGCCGGCCATTAGGATGGTTTTAAGTCCCTGATCGCGCATCTGGCGCAGGATCAGGCCGGCTTCCTGATGATAGCCGCCGACATAGACCAGATCGATGTTGTTGAGCTTCAGACGCGAGACGATCGAATTGAAGTCTTTGTCGCCCTTGTTGTAGGACTCGAACAGTTTCTCCTGCATGCCGCCTGCGTTGAGCGCTTTTTTCACCTCGTCGGCCAGACCCTTGCCGTAGCTGGTCTTGTCATTGAGGATCGCGATGTTCTTGCCCTTGTAATGTTTCAGAAGATAGGCCGCAGCGGTGCCGCCCTGCTGATCGTCGCGTCCGCAGACACGCAGAACGTTCCAAAGCTTGCGCTCGGTGAAGGCCACTGCGGTCGAAGCCGGTGTGATCTGCAAAACGTTGCCGTCGGCATAAGCTTCTGACGCCGGGATCGAGGAGGATGAACAGTAATGACCAGCGACGAACGTCACGCCGTCGTTGACCAGTTTTTCGGCGACGGATCGCGCCTGTTTCGGATCGCAACCGTCGTCGCCGACTTGCAGCGCCAGTTTCTTGCCAAGCAACCCGCCGGCCGCGTTCAGGTCCGCAGCCGCCAGTTCGGCGCCGTTCCGCATCTGGCGGCCAAAAGCTGATTCACCGCCGGTCATCGGGCCAGCGACGGCGACTGGTATCGTTTGTGCGGATGCGTTCGCGGACAGGCCGAACAATGCAGCGAAGGCCACGGTGGCAAGGCGGAGTCTGGTCATGCGGTGATCCTCAACGTGACGGATGGACTACTTGCTATTGTCTGCGGAATTCCGGCCCGAGTCATCGGCGATTTTTCAGTCCTGCGCAATCTGTTCCTGCGCGCATTGCCGCAACCGCCAGCCGAGCGGACCTTTTGGCTCATAAAGCCAGTAATACTGGCGGACCATTTGCAGGGCCCTGGTCCGTTGGAATGACAGGCATATGACCGCCAGCATGATCAGCGTTTCGATCAGCCATGGTGCCAATGACAACAATGGCTCGTTGAACAAAGCAAAGTGCACAAAGCGGACCGCGAGCGCCATTGGCACCGCAGCAATCGCGGCGATCCAGACGCTGCGCCAGGTGGATGCGATCGCTCGCCCGGCGAGCCAGGCACAGCCGCCGCCGAGGATCAGCGTAATGAAAATCTCCTGATACCAGGCTTCGTTGACATAGAGGCCGTTCATGTCAATGCCGTCCGCCTTCGAGATAGGCCGCGCGGATTTCGGGCCGGTTGAGCAGCTCCTTGCCCGTGCCCGACATCGTGATCTGACCATTGACCAGAACATAACCGCGGTCCGCGAGCTTGAGTGCGTGATTGGCATTCTGCTCGACGATCAGAACGGTCAGGCCGTCGTTTTTGTTCAGAGAGCGGATCGCGTCAAAAATCTGACGCGTGATCAGGGGAGCAAGCCCGAGCGAGGGCTCATCGAGGAGCAACAGGCGAGGGCGGCTCATCAGCGCACGGCCGATCGCCAGCATCTGCTGCTCGCCGCCGGAAAGTGTGCCGCCGCGCTGGTTGAAGCGTTCTTTCAAGCGCGGAAACAGCGCTAACACGCGCTCAAGCTCGCTGGCGTGTCTGGCCTTGTCGCCGCCAGCCGCGTCGGCACCCATCTGAAGGTTCTCGGCGACACTCATGCGTCCGAAAATGCGCCGCCCTTCGGGCGATTGCGCGATTCGCAGGCGCGCGAGCTGGTGAGTCGGCACATCGGTGATGTTCTCACCATCAAAGACGATCTCGCCGTCGCGAGCACGGGGGCGGCCGAAGATGGTCATCATCAGCGTCGATTTTCCGGCGCCATTTGCGCCGATCAACGCGACGATCTCGCCGCTATTGACCTCAAGGTCGACCCCCTTGAGGGCTTCGATATTGCCATAAGCCGCGTGCAGCCCGCGGATGGAGAGGAGGGGCGCGTTCATGCGTCCTGCTCCATCATTTCCACCGCGGTCTGTTCGTCGGCACCGAGGTAGGCCGCAATTACCTTGGGATCGTCGCGGATTTCGCGCGGTGTGCCCTCTGCGATCTTAACCCCGTAGTCGAGCACGACAATGCGATCGGCGATCTCCATGACAACCGACATGTCGTGCTCGATCAAGAGGATCGAGGTGCCATGTTCTTTGCGGATCGAAAGCAGCAATTCGCTGAGCGCCGCGCCTTCGCGGGCGTTCAGTCCGGCCGCCGGTTCATCGAGACAAAGCAGCGAGGGTTCGGAGCACATCGCGCGCGCAATCTCAAGTCGCCGCTGATCGCCATAGGCAAGGTTCCCGGCGGCGTCATCCGCGCGATCACTCAATCCGATACGGTCCAGCCAGAACGTCGCCTTCTCAATGGCGCGCTGTTCGGCACGGCGGAAGCTCGGCACACCTAACAGGCCCAGCAGCGTCAGTCCCGAGGCGCGCATCAGTGGATTGTGCTGGGCCACCATCAGATTTTCCAGGGTAGTCATGCCTGCGAAGAGGCGAATGTTCTGGAAGGTCCGCGCCACCTTTGCAGTTTTCGACACGCGATAGTCGAACAGCCGTTCCAGCAAGAAGGTTTTTCCGTTGTCATGGGTCAGCTTCAGCATACCGGTCGTCGGCTTGTAAAATCCGGTGATGCAGTTGAAGACCGTTGTCTTGCCTGCACCGTTGGGGCCGATCAGAGCAGTGATGTCGCCGCGGTTGACGTTAAATGACAGATCATTGACGGCAACGATGCCACCGAAGCGCATCGACAGGTGTTTTACATCGAGGATGTGGTCCGATGGGGTCATCGGCCCTCCTTGACGAGGTTCGCGGAGATGGTCGTCGGACCTTTGAGAAACAGCGTTGGCTCGCGATGTCCAACAAGTCCACGCGGCCGCCAGATCATCAACAGGACCATTGCGCCGCCGAAAGCGAGCATTCGGAATTGCTCGAAGCCTCGGAATAGCTCGAAACCGCCAATCATCGCGACTGCAGCGAGCACCACGCCCAGTTGCGATCCCATACCGCCGAGCACCACGATCGCCAGCACGAGAGCCGACTCCTGAAACGAAAACGATTCAGGACTGATGAAACCCTGGCGCGTAGCGAAAAATGCGCCTGCGAAGCCGCCGAACATCGCGCCCGTCGCGAACGCGGACAGTTTGGTCAGTGTGGTGTTGATGCCGAGCGAACGGCAGGCGATTTCGTCTTCGCGCAGGGCTTCCCATGCGCGGCCAATCGGAAGCCTTCGAAGCCGGATCGTGACCCAGTTTGTCAGCAATGCCAGCGCTAGGATGATGTAGAATAAGAAGACTACGCGGTGTGTCGGTGAAAAGGCGATGCCGAGCTTCGCGGCAAGGCCGTTTGGTCCGGGGGCGAGGGGAATGCCGAACAGCGTCGGCCGCGCGATGCCTGAGATGCCGTTTGGGCCGCCCGTGACATTTTGCCAGTTCAGCAGCACAAGACGAATAATTTCACCGAACGCCAGGGTCACGATCGCAAGATAATCGCCGCGCAGACGCAGCACCGGGAAACCCAGTAACACGCCCCAGAGTGCCGCCAGAATTCCCGCGAGTGGCAGGCAAATCCAGAATGACAGTCCGAAGGTCGTAGACAGCAGCGCGTAGGAATACGCCCCGACAGCGTAGAACGCGACATAGCCGAGGTCGAGCAGTCCCGCGAGACCGACAACGATGTTCAATCCCCATCCGAGCATGACATAGGTCAGCACCAGGACGCCAAGGTCGAGCATATAGCGGCTATTGTAGAAGATAATCGGGACAAGCAGCGCAAAGACGAGGAGGGCGGGTCCAATCCATCGCCCAAGCGCAATGACTTGCGATCGCATCTTTTCCGGAATTAGCGGCGCACGCTGCGGTGCTCCAAACCATTGACGGGCAAGTTCAACGAGGATACTGCCCCCGAATACGCCGCCAACAATCATTGCGAGATCGCCAAACCGCGTCCAATAGATCAACTGCCCTGTTGGACCGGCCTCCGTGCGGATTCCGATCATCAGCGAGAACAGCACGGCCGCGACAAATGCGCTGAGCAAGGCTTTCTTCAGAATGAAGGAGACGCCGTGGGAACTGACGTTGTTTTTGGCGATGGCGTTCGGAAGTGTTTCTAACGTCACGCCGGGCTCTCAAACTTTTTCGACTTCGGGCCGGCCGAGCAGGCCGGTCGGAAGAAAGATGAGGACCACGATCAGAATTGAGAAGGCTGCGACGTCCTTGTACTCAGAAGAAAAGTAAGCCGACCAGAATGTTTCGATCAGGCCGATGGCGAGTCCGCCGAGCATCGCGCCGGGAAGTGAGCCAATGCCCCCGAGCACGGCAGCGGTGAATGCTTTGATACCGGCCACGAAGCCCATGAAGAAATCGACCACGCCATAGTACAGCAGGTACATCATGCCCGCGACGGCCGCGAGCGCCGCGCCGATGATGAAGGTCATTGAGATAGTCCGGTCCACGTTGACGCCGAGCAACGCCGCCATGGTCTGGTCCTGCTCGCAGGCGCGCATATCACGTCCGAGACGCGTGCGCGTCACAACCCATGAAAAGATAGCGAGCAACACCACCGTGGTGACGACAACGATGATCTGGATGTTGGAGAGACGAACGACAAAGCCGTTGCTCTCGAGGAGCGTGTGGCCACCTGTGATGATCGGCGGGACCGGCTTGACGCGGGCGCCCTGTGCCACTTGCGCAAAGTTTGACAGGACGAAAGACATGCCGATGGCGGAGAGCATCGGCGCGAGGCGGAAAGAATGGCGCAGCGGGCGATAGGCAATCCGTTCGACTGTCCAGCCGTAAAGTGCGGTTATCGCCATCGCCACCAGGACGACCAGAAGCAGCACGACGGGGATCGCGGTGATGCCGAGCGAGACCAGCACCAGAAACGATATCAATGCAATAAAGCCGCCGATCATGAAAATATCGCCGTGTGCGAAATTGATCATGCCGACGATGCCGTAGACCATCGTGTAGCCGATCGCGATCAAGCCATAGATCGACCCGAGTACCAGACCATTGATGAGTTGCTGTGCGAAATAATCCATCGGCTGCCGCGGTTGCGTTGTCCCTGTGGTCACCGGCTCCGGCAGCCAAGACGCTGGGAACACGGATAATTTTTATCAGCGGGAACCTAAGGCGGCAACACTAGCGGCCAATTCATCACGCGCTGCAAACAGATCGTTGTGTTCCAGGCGGAAACACCTCCATGCGCGCGCATTCACAGGGTCCTGAAGAGGATTTTCAGGTTCCACAGGAACGGTCGTTTGTCTGGCTCATTGTCTACGCGTTCAACAGGAGGTCACCAATGTCGAACCAAAATCAAGGTCAGCAGAACCAGCAGAACCAGAAGCCCGGCCAGCAGCAGGGCGGAGGTCAGAAGCCCGGCCAGCAGCAGCAAGGTCAGCAGGGGCAGCAGGGTCAGCCCGGCCAAAAGGGTGGACACTAAAACCAGACGCTGGCGGCTGAGAAGCTGCGTGAAAGCCCCGCCGCAAGGCGGGGTTTTTCTTTGGGATATCTGTGGAAAGGTCGGCCTTTGGCCGACTATATTAACCTTAATAAAGGGTTGCTGTTGCCGTTAAAACCGCTCGGTTGCTACCCCCAAAGGGTAACGCAGGGAGCGAGGATGAAAGACTGGCGGATTAGTACTTTCAACGGCGTCCTGCTGGCGGCGTATTTTGTTCCAACCTGGACGCTTGCCGCCCTGAAAATCGCAGCTTCACCGGTAAGCGGTTTTTTTGATCGCTCCAACATTGCATTGGCAATGTTTGGCAGTGATCAACTGTTTCTTTCTCCTGCGCAGATGATCCGCTTCTCCTGGCTGCTTGCATTGAGCAAGTTTGTTGTTGCAGCTTTTTTTCTCGTCTTTTTGCTCGTCGTGGTGCGCGATGCGCTGGTCCGTAAGGGCGGAATCGGGGAAACGCTGGGCTTTGCACTCGGGCTGGGCGGTATCATCAGCTTCGCCAGCCTTTTGGCGGCGTCCTATGTCCACGAGGTGGACGCGACGCGCCTGCACGCGACCGAATTCCTCCTGCTTGCCGGTGGCGCGATCATGCTGCTGGTCGAGGATATCGCGGCGCAGGCCAAACAGGACGACACGTCTCTGCTGGGCGGCGACATCGCAAGCCGCTCCGAAACGGCCTAACGCTGCGTCAGGAAGCCGATCACCGCCTCGGTAAAGTCGTGCGGCTGTTCGACGTTCGACAAATGCGAGGAATCGAGCAGCGTCATGGCCGCATAGGGAATGTGACTGCGGATGAAGTCGTTCATTTGCAGCGGCGTGGTTGGATCATTGCGGCCGGCGATCACGAGCGTCCGGCTTTGGATTTTCGACAATAGCTCACGGTTGTCCATGCCCGCGATAGCCTGAGATGCACCAATATAGCCTTCGATCGGGGTTTCGATCAGCATCTGTCTGATAATTTGAACCTTGTCCTGTTCGCGTTCGCGGAAATCGCGGGTGAACCATGCAGCGATAACACTGCTGGCAATCGGTTCGATACCGCTTTTGCGGATCACGTCGATACGCTTGTCCCAATTGGTCTGGTCAGGAAAAAAGCTGGAGGTGTTGGCCAGGATCAGCCGGTCGAAGCGCTCCGGCGCATGGGCTGCGAGCCATTGCCCGACCATGCCGCCGATTGACAATCCGCACCAATGCACCCGTTCGATGTTCAGATCGTCGAGGATCGCCAGGGCATCCTTGGCCAGCTGTTCAATCGCGTAGGGGGCAGGTGTCACGCCCGATTTGCCGTGGCCGCGCCGATCGTAGCGGATGACACGAAACATTTTCGTGAGCGCCGGCATTTGCGGCTCCCACATATGCATCGTGGTGCCGAGCGAATTGGACAGCATCAGCGTCGGCCCGCTCTCGCGCCCCTCCACAGAGACGTTCAAAAGGCAACCGTCGGCATCGATCATCGGCATATTATCAAAACTCCGTTTGCCCGCTGTTCCGGTGGCTGGCGCTCCCCCTAATAACGAAGGCGCGATGGCCTGCAAATCCCGTTTACGACAAGAATTTGGGGGTATAATCGGCATTTATCCGAAGACGGATCGAAGGACGGCCGCGGCAGTGCCAGGCGGATCCCCAGCGCACGGAGAAGCTTTGATGCTTGGTCAGGACGAGGACTTGCTGGAAACGGCGGAAAGCTGGGTGAACGCCGGATATGGAGCCGCCCTGGCGACAGTGATCCAGACCTGGGGATCGGCCCCTCGACCGGCGGGGTCGAATCTCGTGATCAAGGACGACGGCACTTTTCTTGGTTCGGTTTCCGGAGGCTGCGTCGAGGGCGCGGTGATCACAGAGGCGCTCGACGTGATCGTGAGCGGCGCGCCGAAGCTCTTGGAGTTCGGCGTAGCCGATGAGACGGCCTGGAATGTCGGGCTGTCATGCGGCGGCACCATTCGCGTGTTCGTCGAGAAGATCGCTGCGAAGGATGCGACGTGAAACAGGCCACGCTTTCACAGCTGAATGCGGAACGGCTGGCGCGCCGGCCGGTTTTGCTGGTCACCAATATTTCGACGGGTGCTCAGCGACTGGTCAAGGCTTCGGAGATCGCGAATGATCCGCTGCATGGCGAACTCGACAGACAACTGCGTCTGGGCAAGAGCGAATTGCTTCAAATCGGCGGCGAGCATCTGTTCATCAATGTTTATGCGCCGACGGCACGACTTGTCATCATTGGCGCGGTCCACATCAGCCAGTCGCTCGCGCCGCTGGCCCAGTCGCTCGGCTATGACGTATTTGTCGTCGATCCGCGGACCTCGTTCGCCTCCGAAGCGAGGTTTCCCGGCATTTCGCTGTTTGCCGATTGGCCTGATGTCGCGTTGCCGCCGCTCAGGATCGACCGCTACACAGCGGTGGCTGCGCTGACGCACGATCCAAAGATCGACGACCCCGCTTTGTTGCATGCACTCGATCGTGACTGCTTCTACATCGGCGCGCTCGGCTCACGGAAAACCCATGGCAAGCGTGTCGACAGGCTCAGGGCAGCAGGCATGAGGGAGGCGGCGGTGGCGCGTATTCATGCCCCGATCGGTCTTGCAATCGGTGCGGTTTCGCCTGGTGAAATCGCCGTTTCGATCATGGCGGAAATCACCGCCGGTCTGCGATTGCCGGCACAGCAAAAAACGTCCACGCGTCTCGAAGGAACTTCCGCATGAAATTTGGTCCCGTCTCGCCGAAAGAGGCAATCGGAGGCATTGCCGTTCACGCGATCCGTCAGGGCGATTTCATTCTGAAAAAAGGCACGCTGGTTACCGCCGATGATGCCGCTGACGCGATCCGGGCGGGAATTACCGAAATTGTCGTCGCGCGTCTTGAGGAAGGCGATGTGTCGGAAGACATCGCGGCCGGGCAAATCGCCGAAGCGGTAGCCGGAGAAGGGGTCGAAGTTGAGCGAGCCTTCACTGGCCGCGCCAACCTGTTTGCCTCCCGCGCGGGAATCCTGATGCTCGACGGCGCTGCGATCAAGACGCTTAACCTCGTCGATGAAGCCGTCACGTTGGCGACGCTTCCCGAGTTCCGGGCTGTGTCTGCGGGTGAGATGATCGGCACGGTCAAGCTGGTCCCCTTCGGTATCGATACCGAACTCTGTACCAGAGCGGTTGAGGCGGCCGAAAAGGTGAAATTTCACGTTGCGCCATACAAGCTCAAACGTGTGGGCGTCGTCTCGACGTTGCTGCCAGGCCTCTCGTCGAAGGTCATCGATAAGACGGTGGCGGTGACGCGAGAACGTCTCGCGCGTGCAGGCGCCCGAATCGTGGCAGAGCGCCGCGTCTCGCATAACGAGGCGCCTTTGGCCCGTGCGATCGTCGAATTGCTCGCAGAGGGCGCCGAGCTTGTCCTGATTTTTGGGGCATCGGCGATCGCCGATCGGCGCGACATTATTCCTTCTGCGGTTCAGGCCGTCGGCGGCAGAATCGAGCACTTCGGTATGCCCGTTGATCCCGGCAATCTGCTGCTGATTGCCAACGCCCATGGAGTTCCGGTCATTGGCGCGCCGGGTTGTGCCCGCTCGCCTAAGGAAAACGGTTTTGATTGGGTTTTAATGCGTATGCTAGCCGGGCTGCAGGTCACGCGCGACGAAATCACCAGCATGGGGGTCGGCGGACTGCTCATGGAGATCGTTACCCGGCCACAGCCGCGAGTGCAGGGCGAGAACGAAATGGGACACAACATTGCGGCTATCGTTCTTGCTGCCGGCCGCTCCACGCGCATGGGCGGTCCCAACAAGATGCTGGCGGAGATCAATGGCAAGCCGCTGGTCCGGATCGTCGCGGAGCAGGCGTTGGCTTCGCGCGCGTCACCGGTTCTGGTGGTGACGGGACACGAGCGAACAAAAGTCATGGAGGCTCTCGAAGGTCTGGATGTTCAGTTCATCTATAATCCGGATTACGCCGATGGCCTCGCCACATCGGTCAAGGCGGGGATCGGGGCTGCGCCCGAGGCGGCCGATGGTGCGATCGTTTGTCTCGGCGATATGCCGTTGGTGGATGCGGGTCTGATCAACAGGTTGATTGATGCTTTCGCGCCGGAGCGCGGCGCTATGATTGCCGTGCCGGTGGCGGATGGCCGCCGGGGCAATCCGGTGCTGTGGTCGCGCAGGCTCTTTGGGGAGTTGTTGACGCTGCAGGGCGATATCGGCGCGAGGCACCTGATCTCGCAACACCAGGAGGCTGTTGCGGAGGTGCCGGTGAAGGGCGGAAGTGCGTTTCTCGATGTCGATACGCCCAATGAATTGGCCGCCGCCCGCGGTTCGGATGCGACCCCGACCCGTTCACTCAATTGAAACCGGTGGTCGCTACGTTCTGCGCGATTTCGGGGGCGGGTTTTGCTGAAGTTATTGGCCGTACATCGTTTTGCGAAGATTTTGATCTTGTCCATTGTGTTGTCGGGCCTAGGGTCCCTGTCTTCGTTTGCCGCGGGTGCGCTGGTTATTGGCAAGTGCGGTGCTTACGGACAGGCATTTGACTATCCGGGGACAGAGGCGGCCGTCTCGCAGGCCCGCAAGAACTGCAAGGGCCATTGCCCTGTCGTGGTGACCATGCGGCGTGCGTGCGCAGCGCTTTCGATCGACCTCACGCATCCCTGTGAATCTTTCGGCTATGCGGTAGAACCGCGGATATCCAGCGCGCTTAATGCAGCCAGCAAGAAGTGCTACGCCTTCGGTGGCAAGGAATGCGTAATCCGGGCATGGGCTTGCGACGCCCGCGGGTGATGTCTATCGCCTGGTCAGCAGGCTGAAGCGGCCGTAAAACCCCGAGCGATCGTTGTTGTCACTGACATAGCCGCCGCCAAGTGCCCATTCGTAGTCGCCGAATTTCAAGGACGTGATGTGAGCCCCGGCGCGATACTGATGGTAAATCTCATCGCCTGAGGTTTCGATTTCAGGCCCGGCCCAGAAGCTGTCGAAAACGCGCCATCCCGCAGCGCCGCGCACGCCGTAGCCGTTGCCGATAGTCGATCCAGTCAGAGTTGCTGCGAGCATCATTCTGGAGGGTAACGGCTCCCACCAGATATCGACGTTGACCCGCGCACCGACATGCGTGCCGCGAAGATCGTTCGACGGATCGTCTGGATTGGTCCAATGATGCTGCACATCCAATCCGGCAAATACCTTGATCTCGAAGTCGCCGCGCTTGATGCGATATCCCGGCAGCACCGATCCCAGCACGTGGGCGCCGCGCACGTCCGTTAATCCCGATTGGTAGAGATAGCTGCCGCTTGCAAGCAGAAGTTTAAGCGTAAAGCCGTCCCGGTCCAGTCCTCCCGGCGACCACAGCAGTCCTCCATAGACGGTCCCGCCTTTGCGCCAAAGGTCGGCACCGCTGAAGTAAAGCATTGTGGGTGTATGTGAGCCCTCATTGGGGCCCAAAAAATCTTTCAGGGCAGGCGGGGCGTCAGCAGGAAATGCGTGCAAGCTGCTGCATGCAAGCGCGAGACACGACGCAAAAGTGACGCCGACGCAACGCATGGGCCCCAAGCCCCGGGTCAAATGACTATGTAAAACTACATATCATTAGAGCGGCAGTTTTTCGGTCCGTCTACGTTTGCGACGAGAACATGCGTGGAACGATCTGGAAAAATTTTCAGCGCTATGGGTGGCAAGAGGCGGTCAGGCCGATGTTCGCGCGATCAAATCCATCGCGCCGGCAGGTGCACGAATTTTTCCTTCATGGATCACATAGGCGAAAACGTCGCGCGGCGAGGTTTTCGGAGACTTGACTGCCACGCGAGGCAGGTCATCCGGTTCTGCGCCGGATGCCCAGAGCCTCAGCCGCTTTGCCCATTTGTCGAGGGCTTTCGGTGGGTATGCGGTCTCTAACGTATCCATTCCGGTCTGCAGCCGCGCATAGACGAAGTCTCCGGTCACGTCGGCGATGGCCGGGTAGGTTGCGTGATCGGCATAGACGACAGGCACTGCGAACTTACGAAGCAGGTCGATGAAGGCCGGCACTTTAAAGCTGTCGTGGCGAACCTCTACGACATGCCGTAGCTCGCGGCTCTCCATCGTGCGCGGAAGCAATTCAAGGAAGGCTCCGAAATCAGCCTCATCGAATTTTTTCGTCGGAGCGAACTGCCAGAGCACCGGTCCAAGCCGGTCGCCCAGTTCGAGCAATCCGGAATCGTAGAACCTTTTGATGGAGTCGCCAGCTTCCGCCAGCACGCGACGGTTGGTGGCAAAACGAGGGCCCTTGACCGAAAATACAAAGCCGTCGGGGACCTCGCTGGCCCATTTCCGGAAGCTCTCCGGTTTTTGGGAGCCGTAATAGGTCCCGTTAATCTCAATCGAGGTCAGCTTCGAGGCGGCGTAGGCAAGCTCCTTCGATTGCGTAAGTTTTGCGGGATAGAAAACGCCGCGCCACGGTGCGAAAGTCCAGCCGCCGATCCCGATATAAAGAGTACCCTGTTTTCGCGTCATTATGTCCCCTTGCGGATCAATCATTGTCTTCCTATCTTGATCACAACGGCGATGTTGCTGCTTTTGCGCCATCGCCGAACGGCCACGAAAAGACTGGCGAACTTATGTTCGCCCGGGCCAAGCGCCGGATGTACGCGCTGGCCGAAGTCCTTCGTGGTCGTTAGCATTTTCTCAACCCAAAACCTCTGTTTGGTGGCTGCAGGGCCCCAACATTCGTTTTCCGGCAACTCCCTTGGCCCATATTGGACCGGTATTCGCCGGCGTCGCCTTGGCATGTTCTGGCGTCCCGATTATACGCAGAGGCCATGAACATGTCAGATCGTCCGCAAACGGGCGTCCCTCCACAGCTTTGTATTATCGTTCCGACATTCAACGAACGCGATAACGTGACGGCGCTGTTCGGCAAGCTCGATGCCGCCCTGGCGGACGTTCCCTTCGAGGTGATTTTCGTCGACGATAATTCCCCCGATCAAACCTGGAATGTCGTTCGCGACCTTGCCCGAGCCGACCCGCGGGTGCGTTGCATTCGCCGTATTGGCCGCCGGGGGCTGTCGGGTGCCTGCATCGAAGGGATTCTCGCCTCGTCGGCGCCATACGTTGCCGTGATGGATGCCGATCTTCAACACGATGAAACCCAACTGACCAGGATGCTTTCGCTTTTGCAGGGCGATGACGCCGATCTTGTGATCGGCAGCCGTTACGCGAGCGGAGGAAGCACCGGCAGTTTCGGCAGCACCCGCGCGAGCGGAAGCCGGTTTGCGACCAACATAGCCAAGCGTCTGTTGCAGATCGACGTTGCCGATCCGATGAGCGGATTCTTCATGGTCCGGCGTGATCGCTTCGAGCAGATCGCGCCTTCGCTCTCGACCCAGGGCTTCAAAATCCTACTGGACCTTATTGCGACAGCCGAAGGAGGCCTTCGTGTTGTTGAGGTGCCCTATACATTCGGGGCACGGCTGCACGGCGAAAGCAAACTCGACTCCTTGGTCGTGATGGATTTTCTCGGCCTCGTTCTTGCGAAGCTGACGAATGACCTGGTCTCCCTGCGGTTTTTGCTGTTCGCGTTCGTCGGTGCCCTTGGTCTTGTTGTCCATCTCATCGCGCTATACCTCGCACTCTCGATCAATGTGCCATTTACGGCCGCACAGGGCATCGCTGCATTCCTCGCGATGACGGGAAACTTTCTGCTCAACAACCAACTTACCTATCGCGATCAGCGGCTGAAGGGCTTCTCGCTGATACGGGGTCTCGTGGTTTTTTACATCGTCTGCAGTGTGGGTCTGCTGGCGAATGTCGGCGTTGCGTTTTCGGTCTACGATCAGGAGCCGATCTGGTGGCTCGCTGGTATCGCAGGTGCCCTGATGGGTGTGGTCTGGAATTACGGTATTTCGAGCCTGTTCGTCTGGCGCAAACGTTAAGTCGAAACGAGACTCGCATTCGGCGCGCCCGGAGCGGATAGTCCGAACGTGGCGAACGGCGTCAATTACGTTGATCGATTTGCGCGCTTGGAACCTTGAGCACTTCTAAAGACTGGATGTGTCGGGAAAGCTGCGATCGCACAGAAATGTGAGCGGCGTCGCCTCGCGACTTGCCCGGCAGAGCAAACCCCGTCATCCTTTTGTCAGTGGATTGATCGTGGAACTTGTTCTGCAGGCGAAGGTTCGTCGTGCCGTATAGGAGATCGAAAATGGGGTCCAGCAAAATGGCGGCTGCTGCCGCAACGGTGTGGCTTGTGTTGGGATCTGGCGCATTCGCTCAGCAGGGAACGGCCGCTGATCGCGAGGCGTGCACCCCAGATGCGTTTCGCTTGTGCGGGCGATATATTCCTGACGCTGATGCCGTCGCTACATGTCTTCGCAATTCGGGTCCACGTCTCAGTCCGGGGTGTTATGCGGTGTTTTATCCGCCGCGGGCCGAGGCCTCGCCGCGCTATGCGCGCCGTCGTTATGTGCGGCCTCGTGACGAGGACGATGAGGACTAGCTGATGAAGTAAGAGGCGCGCCTATGCCAGCGCGGCCTCATTCAATTTTACCATGGCGTAGAGCGTGAGGTTTACCGGCGTGGGAACGCCGGTTTCGCGCCCTTTACGAACAATGTATCCGTTCAGGTAGTCGATTTCCGTCGGCTTTTTGCGGGCGAGGTCCTGGGCGGTCGATGAATACTGTTCTGGAATGAGTTTTGCGATTGCCAAAGCCCTGTCGTACATATCGGCCGGTAACTGGATTTTCAGCGCGTCAGCGACCGCAACGCATTCGCTCACTACGTGACGGATCACGTCCGGAGTTTCTGACACCTCGAATAATCGCCGGTAGGGCAAATGCGCGACGGCCGACAAGGCATTGTAGGAGCAGTTGAGCACGAGCTTCTGCCACAGCGAAGCGATGACAGTCATGGAAACCGTGGTCGGAATTCCAGCTTCTGTCAGTAGTGCGGCGATGCCCTCGCTTTCAGAAGATTTGCCGATCACCAGTTCGTTGCGGCCGTGGTGGTGGACGTGACCCGGCCCGGTCATTTGGGTTGCGATATAAACCACGGCGGCTAGCGCAGGCCTGTTGATCGCAGCATCGAGGCGCTCGGCGTTGTCCACGCCATTCTGAAGGCAAAGAATCGATGCGGTCGGAGCGAGATGCGGCAGCATCGATCTCCCGGCTGCTTCGGTGTCCGCCGACTTCACTGTGAACAGCACAAGCTCTGCACCCGAAACGCCGGAGGGCTCAGTAACAGCTTTAAGCGAAACGACTTCGTCGAGATTGGGGCTGTCGACGAGCAACCCGCCGCGATTAATGATTGCGTCAACGTGGATGGGGCGGGCGATAAGGGTTACGTCGTGGCCGGCCTTGGCCAGCAATGCCCCGATATAACTGCCGATCGCACCTGCTCCCATGACTGCGATTTTCATTCGTATCTCCCGTTACCGCGCGATCGTCTGATTAGCAGACACGGCGGGAAGAGAAAAAGGCGTAACGGGATTCGCAGCCCAGCAATGCGCAACGATGCTGGTGGTGTGTGTCGCCAATCCGCGATGTCCGCAGAAAGGGTCCGGACTGCTCCGGACCCTTTCGTCCCGCGAACAGGATCTGGCGGGGCGATACAGATCCTGCTTCTAGCGTGGACCGCCGGTTACGTGCAGTGTTTCGCCGGTGACGTAGGAAGCACCATCTGAGGCGAGGAAGGCGACCACGGAGCCAATCTCCTCGACGTTGCCGACGCGGCCGAGCGGGGTGATCGACTCCACCCACTTGCGGAAGTCGCCCTCGGCGAAGCCCGCCGCCACGACACCCTCGGTGATAATCATGCCTGGATTGACCGAGTTGACGCGGATCTTGCGCGGCGCAAGCTCCTTCGCCAGCACCGCCGTGATCGCATCGACGGAAGCCTTTGTCGCGGTGTAAACGGCCGAGCCTGGAGGCGTCACGGTCGAGACGCCGGACGAAATGTTGACGATGGCGCCGCCGTTCGGATTGAAATGCTGCGCGGCTGCCTGCGAGACGAGCAGTAGTCCGAGGACATTCAGATTGAATTGCTTATGGAAATGCTCGGGCGTGATGCCTTCGAGCGGGGCCATCTCGTAAATGCCCGCGTTGTTGACGAGAATGTCGATTGGACCAAGCGCCTTGACGGTTTCTGCGATGACCGACTTCGCCGCATCCGGCTCCGACAGATTGCCATGCACGGCGACGGCCTTGCCGCCCTTGGCCTTGATCTTTGCGACGACGTCATCGGCACCTTGCTTGCTTGAAGAGTAATTGACCGCTACCGCGGCGCCCTGGGCTGCGAGATCGAGGGCAATCTGCGCGCCGATGCCCTTTGACGCGCCGGTTACCAGCGCGACCTTGCCCTGAAGTGTGTTGCTCATAGCGAAAACCTCTTGTTGGTCGAATGGTTCGGAAGTTCCGAAATTCGGTAGTTCGGAAATATTGAACTATTGAACCTGTTCAAGGGGTGCCCTATATTTTTTTTATGGTTCAGTTCGTACATCCCTCGAGGCAGGACATTACATTGTCTTCTGTGCTTTCCGCGTTGGCTGATCCGATGCGGAGGCAGATCATTAAGGCCTTGATCGAGCAGAAGGATTGCATGTCCTGCTCGGAAGCGGCGCCGTGTCCGTCGATCGCGAAATCGACGCTGTCGAACCATTTCCGGGTACTTCGCGAGTCCGGATTGATTCACACAACCAAGCATGGCGTCGAGCATCAGAACACGGTGCGCGAGGCTGATATCAATGCCCGCTTTCCGGGCTTGCTGAAAACGATCCTCAAGCAGGCAGACGAGTGACCGCCTAGCTTGCCGTTCTCCCGGAAATGCGCGGTGCAGGCTGTTTGCGCGTCAGCACCACGGCGACACCGCCAAGTACGGCGATCGAAGCGACGACAAGCCGGATCGTGACAGGCTCCGACAACAGCACCGCGCCGCCGAGCGCGGCAATTGCGGGCACCACAAGCTGCACCGTCGCCGCGTGGGTACGGGCGAGGTTCTGCAACGCTGCATACCAGATTAAATAGCCGACTCCGGAGGCGAGCGCGCCGGACGCAACCGCAAGAGCGAGGCCGGTGTCACTGACGTGGACCTGAGATGCCGAAAGCAGGTTGATGACCACTGCCACCGGCAGGCAGGCCAGGAAATTGTCTGCGTTCGCCTGCACCGCGTTTGGAAAACGGCGCGCAAGCAGTGTGAAAATGCCCCACGCTGCGCCGGACACCGCCATCATGATGGCACCAAGAGCGTCGGGAGCCGCGACGCCGGGCAGTACCAGATAGACCAGTCCGGCAACCGCCACTGCAAGCGCCGCCCATGACAACATCGGCAGTCGTTCGCCATGCCACAATGCGACGGCGAACATTGTGAGTTGCACCGCGCCGAACAGCAGCAGCGCGCCGGTGCCCGCGTTGAGCCGCGCATAGGCGAACGAGAAAAACAGCAGGTAGCCGAGCAACGCAGCGGTCGAGGGCCAGTTTGAAAACGACACCTTGGGGCGGCCCATGCCGCGTATCATGAGAATAAGCGCCAGCACGAGGGTTGCCGACGCCACGCGTATGGTGGTGAAGCTCGCCGGATCAATGGTGTGGGGAGCCAGAGCAAGCCGGCACAGCAACGAGTTTGCGGCAAAGCACAGCATCGCGGCCGCCGTCTGCAGCGCAGTACGGATTTGCGATGGAGGTTGAGACGAAATGGCCAGTCCTTGAGTTTTCGTCGCGTTCTGTGCGTCGTAAGTGTGGGATCACACGAGATTTTTCTTCGGCTTGCATATCAGAAACGGCCGCTCAGTCCTAGGGCGAGTGGCGAATGCCTGCTGTTCGTTGTTCGATGCAGCTCCGGACTGAACGGTTTCGTTGAACTGCGGCTTCCGCGATGGCCAGCAAGAGACAGGCAGAAACCCGGTGTCCGCCGGGTTCTGCATCGGTCACGGCTGATGCTGCCTGAGGCAAGGACCACACGAGCGGAAATGTAAAACAGGCGTGCATATCTGGCCATCGCGTAATGGGACGCTCTGCCGATCCGTCCCTCTTCAGCGGCAATCTTTTTCCGAGATCCTCCGGGGATCAATCCGCGCCGGGAGAGCCGCTGCCTCGCCGGACCGCCGGACGCCATGAATCTTTCAATTGTTCCGGATCTGCATTGATTGCAACGCAATGAACATTAGCTATTCCGCCAATAAAGGCGCATAGTTACATATGTTCTTTGCCGGTTTCATCCTGTGACAATCCGTTCGCGGCGCGAAACGGTCATTTTTCGGCATCCTGTCAAGATCGAGGGTGTCGATCGTGTGCTTGCGGCAGGCTCCTACGAAATCGTGACCGACGAGGAAATGATCGAAGGCCTGTCGTTTCCGTGCTTCCGGCGGATTGCCACCATGATCATGGTGCCGGGTGAGCCCCCCCGCCATTCCGTGGAGGTACACGCGATCAGCTCGGTGGCTCTTGCCGATGCACAGCATCGTGATGCGGTGGCCGGCAATGACTGACGGCCCGGTCGAACTCGACTCCCGCCGCGGCATGGCTGCGCAAAAGGCGACCGGGTTGCGGCGCATCCTTGCAGATGCCGAAGCGCACGCTGCCGCGTTGCGCGACCAGCATCTACGGACCGAAATGCAGCTATTGGACGCGCCTGCGGTCTCTTGGCCAGAAGCCGCGGCGAAGGCGCGTTACGTTCTCAATCTCTATCGCGCCACCCTTGGCGAACAAGACACGCACCACCGTGACCTGGTTGCGTCGGTTCTCAACGATTTCGCACGGCTCGACAGCGAAAGCTGACTACATTTTCCAACTCGATTGTTTTTCCGCGAACGATTGATCCCGAAACTTCATCCATACGTTCAGCGGGAACGGGAGGTGCTATTGATGCAGGATATGTCAACGAAGGAACTTTCGTCACGCCACGTCAAGGAAGAGGAGTCGCGCTGGCTCGGCGTTGTGTCGGGATGGTACACGACCAAGATCAACGGCACCTTTGTCTCAGGCCCCCATGCCACCCATGAGGAGGCGCTTCTCAAGATCGCAGAGCTTCGCCCGCCGCCAAGCGCGAAACGCAAATCGTGAGGCGGGCGCAATACAGGACCGACCATGTGTATTGTGGAATCTCCCGCGGTGCTCCGCAACATCGAGAGTGAAAACGATCAGCTTCGACAATTGCTGGTTCAGGCAGGTGTCGAAGCTCACGCCCATGAGATGGCTGCCAAGCTCCAGACCGTGCTGATCGGCGAACTTCATCATCGGGTGAAGAACATGCTGGCGATCGCATCCGCCATCGTGTCGCAAAGCCTGCGCGGCGCAACCAGCCTGGAGGCGGCCGAGACGACAATTGCAAACCGTTTCAGCGCACTCGGTGTCTCGCATGATCTTCTGATCCGCGAGAGCTGGACGGGGGCGGGGTGCCGCTCCCTGATTGAGAACGCGATCTCAGCGTTTCAGACCGAAGGGCTGAAACAGTTCGCCATCGTCGGAGACAACATCGCCATTTCCTCGGGGCCTGCCATTTCGCTCTCGATGGTGGTTCATGAACTGAGCACCAACGCACTCAAATACGGCGCGTTGTCCGTGTCCGAAGGGCGCGTGTCGATCGTCTGGGAGGTTGACAGCAAGACCCAGCGCTTCAGGCTCGAGTGGCGCGAGAGCGGCGGCCCGGCCGTCGTTCAACCGAAAACGAAGAGTTTCGGCAGCCGGTTCATCGAGCAGGCCCTGCCGGGTCAACTGCAGGGCGAGGCGCGGCTGATCTTCGAGCCGTCCGGCCTGGTCTGCCACGTCAACATCCCGATGAGTTCGTTGCAGGAGCCGGTGATCGCGCTGACCTAGAGCATTCGAACAACACATGCGGCCTGAGGGTGGCATCACACTCTTACAGATGGATTGGATACACGTGACTGGGATCGAGCTTCGCGTCGGATACGAGATGATCTACGACTTTCCACAGGCCACGCCGATGATGATGGTGCTGGGCACGCACTTCACGCGCGCGTCGGACGTGATCGTGCCCGATTTTCTCACCACCACGCCCTCGGTGCCGATCACGCCGTACCGCGACCTGTTCGGCAACTGGTGCAGCCGGATCGTCGCGCCGCGGGGCCGGATGACTCTTGCGGCAGATGGCGTGGTGAGGGACAGCGGCCTGCCGGACGCCGTCGCGCGCGATGCGATCCAGCACCGTGTCGAAGATCTTCCGCCGGACACCCTGGTTTATCTGCTGGGCAGCCGCTATTGCGAAACCGACCGGCTGTCCGAGATCGCATGGAATCTGTTTCAGAACACGCCGCCGGGCTGGGCGCGGGTGCAGGCGATCTGCGATTTCGTGCATCACCACATCCAGTTCGGCTACGAACATGCGCGGGCCACCATGACCGCGCTGGAAGTCTACACCGAAGGCAAGGGCGTATGCCGCGACTACGCGCATCTGGCCGTCACGTTCTGCCGCTGCATGAACATCCCGGCGCGCTATTGCACGGGCTATCTCAGCGATATCGGCACGCCGAAGCCGTGGGTGGGAGATTTTGCCGGCTGGTTCGAGGCGTATCTCGGCGGCCGCTGGCAGATGTTCGATCCGCGCAACAACGTGCCGCGCATCGGCCGGGTGCTGATCGCGCAGGGCCGTGACGCCTCCGACGTTCCGATTACCCAGACCTTCGGGCCCAACACGCTGATCAGCTTCAAGGTCTGGACCGACGAGGTGGAGTGAGGCTTGCCGCCGCGCGGACGTGAACTCGGACGGCTTGCAGGCGTGGGCCATCCGTCCTGTTGTTTGAGGCGCGGGCGCGCCATCTTTCGGTTTCGTTCGCTTCCCCCGAACTGAGGGCGCGCGCAACGCCCATATCCAGCACGAGCCGATAAGCCCCCGCGATATTCTTCAAATACTTGTCGAGAAATTTGAAGGGATCGATACCGTGGCGTCCTTTTCCAGCAAGCCGATCAGCCGCAATTCCAGATCGGTCCGATCGGCGTTCGCGTCCAGCAAGGACCGAAGGTGCCGCCATTGTATCGCCCGCGGTAAAAGCCGGGCTGGCCGAAATAGTGCCAGTCGCCATCCCATCCGTAATAGCTCGGAACGGGGTCGATATACCAGGGGCGCCGGTGGTTTCGCGCCACGCGCCGCAGTGCATCTCTCTGCATATAGGGCGGCAGGGTGTTACTTGGGGGCTGATGGTAGCCCGGCAGGAAGCCATAGCCATGCCAGTGCGACACCGGCCGCTTATGGACCGGAGCCGCCTGTGCGACAACCGGCAGCACTGACAGAACAATGGCGAGCGCCAGGCCTGCCAGGCGCGACACAAGCTGACGATGGCGGATGGCGCGGGCGCGGCAATGGGGCATGGACGTCTCGAAAACCGGGAAGCGTGGCAGCAACACACACCATCGCGAGTCAAAAGGAAAGGCCGCGCAGGGGCGGTCTCTCTCAATACTGATTGATCGACGCAACGGCGTGGACCGGAAAATTCATTCCGCCGCCCCGAGGTCTTCCGCCGCCGTCGGTTTCGCCGCGGCGAAGGTCGCAGCGAATATCGTCTTCGTGGGACGTTTCGATTGTTTTATAACGCTGGGCAGGTGCCGGTCAGGAGGCTCAGGACCGGCCGCGCTGCGAATAAACATTGCGGCGGTTTGAAACTTGTTGGCCGCCCGCCCGTAGCTCCTCAGTGGCAAGCAAACTGCTTTTCCGAATTGATAAGGGGCGGACAATCGACGTGACATCCAGTTCTTCGGACGGCCGTTCACGCATGCTGATGCGCTGGACGATTGCCGTGTTGTATACGCTGGCGGGCGTGGCTCACCTGATCGCGCCCGACCAGTTGTTGCGGATCACGCCTGACTGGGTGCCGTTTGCGCCCGCTGTCATTTTTATCACCGGGGTCTTCGAGCTTGTGGCCTCGGTGGCCTTGCTGACGCGACCCTTTCGCTATTGGGCCGGACTGGCGATGGCGGTTTACGCGCTCTGCGTCTGGCCCGCGAACTTCAAGCACGCGTTCGAGGGGATCGACCTGGCCGCCGTGCCGAGCAGCTGGCTTTATCACGGGCCACGGCTCGCGTTGCAACCGGTCATCATGTGGTGGGCGCTCTACAGCGCGGGCGTCATCGACTGGCCGTGGCGTTCGCGGGCATGACGTTGCGGGCCGTTCATCCTTCGAGGCACGATTTCATCGCGCACGTCAGAATGACTGAGCATCTCGATTCAATTTTCAAACAGCCACGTTCAATGAGATACACGTGCGCATTCTCGCGGCGCATAACGCCCGAGCTTGCGTCAACCTTTGCGCCCAAAAAATGAGGGCGCGCGGAACGCCGGATGCTCGCGCATCCGCAGCCTCATGCGCGAAAAATGAAAGCGCACGAGCTTAAGTCACCACGGGTACGCCGCAACATCCGGCGTTCCGCACGCAATGGTTTTAAAGGCTCGCTCCGCGAACGGGGCCCCCGGCGGCCGATCCATGCGTCGGGCCACCGTTCATGGCGCAAGGCGTTGCGCCGGGACCTCGCGGTTTGGGCCAGTCCGAACACGATGCCGCCGTCAGCACGGGCAACAAAAAAGGCCCGGAGCTTTTGACAGCGCCGCGCCCTCTCATGAGCCCGCGCATCGAACACCGTGCGCAGCCACCGCATCCCGCCTCGCGTTCGTGACGATCGCGATCCGCCCCTCAAGTGAGACGGGATGAATAGGAATATAGTCATATTAAGGAGAATTGTCAAGGTGATAACTTGAATGTCACCACCAATTAATTTTGCTTAGAAGATTACGGTATGCATCAGCGATATCGGAAAAGCGTTTGTCTGACCCCGAGAAAAAGCCTTCATCGAGCAAGTCCCAATTGCCCCCTCTGTTTTTTGCGCTGCTAACGAATCGTTCGTACGGAGACGGGCCTCTTCCGCTAGTGTGCTTCCACGCAAATCGACCTGGAGGTCCCCAGACATGCGTAGTTGGGTCTTTGTCCCTTAGATCGGCATAAGAAAGGGCGAGGATAATTTCAAAATCATCGAATAGCTGATCATAGCTTCGCCCTAAAAATAATTGGTCCTCTAGTAGCGGTTGAAGCCGTTTATAGATGTGCTCACTACGCGGGACATACGCACGTTCGTATCCTGGCAAGCGTTTAAACTGTTCAACTATCTCGGTCATGTAACTAACAACCGCCAGAATAGCGGGCGGATTTGTTTGATCTAGAATTCGTCGCTCTGAGTAGATCGGCGAAAAGATTGAAACTCTTAGTGCTGTAGATCGATGAGCCGAAAGTGCAGAGATGCCGCCGGCGTACATCAAGAATAGTAGCGGGTACCAAAAGAGCCTGATCCAAACTACAGGCCCGGCTTGCGGATACTCAATTTCAGAAATGCGAGAATAAATCTTTTCTAAGAAATTCAATTGATCTGGGTCGGCCCACCGAGCGAGAAGGATAACCACAACGGTTAAATCGGCAATAGCTTCCTCGTACTTCTGTATTCTTGCTGAGAACCCCTCATTTGTTACTGGGGCATTGATGGCGAATTGCTCTTGCGAAAGAGATTCGCTGGTCTTTCGTAAAACCTCGTTGATAAAGTCATTTAATTTAATCTTCTGAGTTGGATCAGCGATCAAGCGCTTGAGAATATCTGCAACGGTCTCTGTCGCAGCGACTTCGGGTACAGAAATTGATGGCGATTTTATAAAAATATCCACATTGGACTTTGGGTCCGAAGTTTCCGTCTCATCCAGTTTTATGAGTGCCGTAACGTCGAAAATAAAATCACCGTCTCCATCTAAAAATCCGAAGTGCGGCGTTTGTTGCGAAAGAGGGTCTCCTCCTACTTTGTCGTAGACATAAGCCATCAAAGCATGGCCGGTCAGTATAGGTCCGCTAGCGGCTGCCCCATCCATCCCATCAAGGAGATGTGAAGTGAAAATTGAGTGACCCGCACGGGTACCACCGCCGTCTGATACGACTTCGTCCGCCTTTCCAGCGGTAAGAACTTGCCGCGAATATCGCTGCAACATGTCTTTCAAGAACCTCATGCTGCCCGGTGGTATAGTATTTCTAGAAAGTGCTAGTCCGCCGTAACAAGCATCCATAAGAAACAAAATATGTTTCGCAGGAATTAGGTCAGCGTTTCTTGTTAATTCGTCCCAGCGAATCAAAGTTGATAGGTCGTCTGGTCTGCCATCAACTGGCACGAGAAATCCTGTTTCACCTCTCCGACCCGTAACAGTATGTCCGTGCCCGGCAAAGAAAACTAAAATGCGGTCGTCAGCCTCAGTAACAGACCCGTCAGCTAAGCGCAGAAACGCTTGTAATATCTCGGCTTTGGTAGCCTTATCATTCACTAACAGTTCCACGTTCTCTTTTGGAAAAGCAAACAAATCCACGAGCGTTTTTGCAACTGCTGATGCATCGTTACATGCATGAAGCAATGGTGAGGCGTGGTTGTATTTGTCGATACCTATAACGATTGCTCGACTTTCTCGATATTTTTGGAGATAGGATTCAATATTTGCCACTAACAATCTCCAAATTTTAAAATGATGTTGCGTAAAAAGACGTCTATATCTCTAAACTTACATTGATGGTTGAGCATAACTCAAACAAAAACCCCGGCGTTTTCGCCGGGGTTTGCGTTTACGCTTTTGCATATCGCTTTTGACGGTCCCGGCTCTGCGGAGCGGCATAAGGTATGCCGCCCCTCAAAGCCGGGCTCGCCCGGCTTTGAGCATTATTGAAGCTCTCCATTGTGGTCAAAAAAACCCCGGCATCGTTGCCGGGGTTTTGCATTTCGTAAGCGCCTGAGCGAGGGGATCAGAAATCCATGCCGCCCGTGTCGCCGCCCGGAGGCATTCCGCCGCCCGCCGCGCCGCCCTTCTTAGGGACTTCGGCGATCATCGCTTCGGTGGTGATCAGGAGCGAAGCCACTGAAGCCGCGTTCTGGATCGCGGCGCGCACCATTATTGTCAGCTTGTTCTTTACTAAGAATAAAATCCTATACAAGATGGTGGCTTAGTCAGATGAGAATTCAAGATGAGACTAGTCAGGATCGTTGTAGAACTTGAAGACAGGTTTCTTGCATTGAAAGCGGATTACGCATTCCGTCGTTTCATGCTGACCTTGAAAGCCGGCTTCAATCCCGATCAGCCAAGGGATGAGCATGGGCGTTGGACGAGCGAAGGCGGCGTTACCGTTACAACGTCGCCCGGATTCTACACCGGCATTCAAAGTATCGATGAGACGTCTGATGCGCTGAGTGATATTTTGACGGATGTTGCCAGCAAGCTTGAATATCTTCCGGCAATGAGTGCGTCAAAGTATGGCATCGCAGTTCATGCGCTTTTTGCGCTCGAAGTGGCGCTCAAGAACCTGCCCGGCGTCGGTGACATCGAGCGGCCGTTCAGTCTGGAAGATGCCGATCCTTCTTATGGACTTGCGGGAAGCATCCGCACCGACCTTACGCTGCGAAATATTCAAGGTGACATTGTTGCAATCTACGATGTGAAGACAGGCAACGCGAGGATTACGCCAGGACGAGCGAACGAGCTACGCGAAAAAACGGGTGCAGCACCCGATACTCCAGTTTTTGAGTTGAATGTCACACGAGGGATTGCACGAAAATCAATTTATTTGCGAAGGGGCGGGCGGCCATGAGCATGGAAATATACATGTTGTCGAACGAACCTGTTCTTTCAGTGAAGGCATGGCAGGACGCCGTCGATGCGCTGAATTTTAGCACGAGGTTTGTGGATCGGCAGGAGTTGTCAACGAAAGAAGTCAGGTTGAAAGCAGAATGTCTCGGAAAGCCGGTCCTGATGGAGTTGGAAGATGTCGGGTTCAGTTATGTCAGGAAAACTTTTCCTGAAACTGAATTTCCCGATGGTGTGAAATATGTTCATGCCCTGCGCTGGAATAAGACTCTTGAAGGTGGACTTGCGGCTTACGAAGCAGCCGCGGCCTATATCAGTTTCGTGAAAGGTCTGATGATCGACACCGAAGAAGGCAAATTAAATAATTCAACGCGAGCCGTTGAGCTCGCGCGCGAAATGTCGGCGGGAATGCCTGCGCTTCAGGATCTTTTTGCAGAAATTGTTGCGAAATATCAGGGTCAGAAAAAAGGAAACTGACGCCGTGCGACGTTCGGTCCAACCCTGTCGAGCAAACAAAAACCCCGGCATCGCTGCCGGGGTTTTGCATTTCGCAATTGCTTGAAAGGCGTGGATCAGAAATCCATGCCGCCCATGCCGCCGCCCGGAGGCATGCCGCCGCCGGCCGCGCCGCCCTTCTTGGGAAGCTCGGCGATCATGGCTTCGGTGGTGATCAAAAGAGCCGCAACCGAGGCTGCGTTCTGGATCGCCGCGCGCACCACCTTGGTCGGGTCGATGATGCCCTTCGAGATCAGGTTGACGTATTCGCCGGTCTGCGAGTCGAAGCCGTAAGCATACTGCTCCTTCTCCAGGATCTTGCCGACGATGACGCTGCCGTCTTCGCCTGCGTTGATCGCGATCTGGCGGGCCGGAGCGGAGAGCGCCTTGCGGACGATCTCGACGCCGGTCTTCTGGTCGTCGTTCTGGGTCTTGATCTTCTTGAGCTGCTCGGACGCACGCAGCAGGGCGACGCCGCCGCCCGGAACGATGCCTTCCTCGACAGCCGCGCGGGTCGCATGCATCGCGTCATCAACGCGATCCTTGCGCTCCTTGACTTCGATTTCGGTCGCGCCGCCGACGCGGATCACCGCGACGCCGCCCGCGAGCTTGGCCAGACGCTCCTGCAGCTTCTCGCGGTCGTAGTCCGAGGTGGTCTCCTCGATCTGCGCCTTGATCTGCGACACCCGCGCCTCGATGTCGGCCTTCTTGCCGGCGCCGTTGACGATGGTGGTGTTTTCCTTGTCGATCAGGACCTTCTTGGCCTTGCCGAGCATCTGGAGCGTGACGTTCTCCATCTTGATGCCGAGGTCTTCCGAGATCGCCTGGCCGCCGGTCAGAATCGCGATGTCCTGCAGCATGGCCTTGCGGCGATCGCCAAATCCTGGCGCCTTGACGGCCGCAACCTTGAGGCCGCCACGCAGACGGTTGACGACGAGGGTGGCGAGGGCTTCGCCTTCGACATCTTCCGCGACGATGACCAGCGGCTTGCCGGTCTGCACCACGGCTTCAAGCAGCGGCAGCATTTCGTTCAGCGAGGACAGCTTCTTCTCGTTGATCAGCACGTAAGCATCGTCGAATTCAACGCGCATCTTGTCGGCGTTGGTGACGAAGTAGGGGGAGATATAGCCACGGTCGAACTGCATGCCTTCGACGACGTCGAGTTCGGTGTCGAGGGACTTGGCTTCCTCAACGGTGATGACGCCCTCGTTGCCGACCTTCTTCATGGCTTCGGCGAGGAACTTACCGATTTCGGTGTCGCCGTTGGCCGAGATGGTGCCGACCTGGGCGATCTCGTCGTTCGAGGTGACCTTCTTGGAGTTCTTCACGAGGTCGGCGACGACGGCTTCAACCGCCAGGTCGATGCCGCGCTTCAGATCCATCGGGTTCATGCCGGCGGCAACCGACTTGGCACCTTCCTTGACGATGGCCTGCGCCAGAACGGTGGCGGTGGTGGTGCCGTCGCCGGCAGCGTCCGCCGACTTCGAGGCCACTTCGCGCACCATCTGTGCGCCCATGTTCTCAAACTTGTCGTCAAGCTCGATTTCCTTGGCGACGGTGACGCCGTCCTTGGTAATGCGAGGAGCGCCGAACGACTTGTCGAGGACGACGTTGCGGCCCTTCGGGCCGAGCGTCACCTTGACGGCGTTGGCGAGGATGTCGACGCCGCGCAACATCTTGTCGCGCGCTTCGACACCAAATTTCACTTCTTTAGCTGACATGTGATGTTTCCTTTGGAATGAACGGGAGGCGCGCTCAGGCGGCCTTCTTCTTGGAAGATGAAGCGTCGGTGATGACGCCCATGATGTCGCTTTCCTTCATGATCAGGAGATCCTGACCGTCGATCTTGACTTCGGTGCCCGACCATTTGCCGAACAGCACGACATCGCCGACCTTCAGGTCGATCGGGATCAGCTTGCCGGCTTCATCGCGGCCACCCGGACCCACAGCGACGATTTCGCCCTGGGAAGGCTTTTCCTTCGCGGTGTCGGGAATGATGATGCCGCCTGCGGTCTTCTCTTCGGCGTCGATGCGCTTGACCACGACGCGGTCGTGAAGCGGACGGAATTTCATGCAGTCCTCCTAAGATATTGAATACGCTATATATTTTGAATTTGGCAGTCGGGTGAGCTGAGTGCTACCACAACCACTCTGGACATAGGCTGACGCCATGCCGGGAGCAAGGGTGTCCTAGCAAATATTTGGCACTCAAAAATGACGACTGCCAGAATTCGTTAACGGCGCCGCACAACGGCGTTGTTAGCAGTCGCCGCGGATCGCTGCTGATGCCTTTAGAATCAACAGGTTAGTGAACTTTTCATCTTGCCGTCATTTGATTCTCATTCGAGCATTTGGTGCCGGATCAGGAGGACGACGATGATTGAAGGAAGTTCAGTCGCTGGCGGTTCTGTCTCCAGTGACTTCAAGAAGCAGCTTGCAGGCTATGGCCTGACTACGGCTGAAATTCTTTACCGCCGCCCAGACCACAATTGGCTGCTGCAATCCTACGTCTGGCAAAACTACGACCTGTTCCCGAACTTCCCGGCGCTGAACGATTTTCTCGCGTTCTGGCGTGCGAAGCTGGAGGGCCCGCTGTTCGCGGTGACTGTGGCGCATACCAAGCTGATCAAGCCCGCCGAAATGAAGGCGGTGGATGGGGTATTCCGGCTGCATTGAATGGCCGGCAGCGTGCCGCCGGTTTGAACGACACGCGCCGACCATGTCTTGCCTGAATTCGGCGTATGGGTCAGAGGTAGCATGCGCTCGGCCGTTGTGTGGCGGCGGGTGCGGGGTTCCTTCACGCACGCCATCCGGATTTCATGGTCGAACGGACATATCGCGAAGACATCGACTGGCTGCGCGCCATTGCGGTGCTGTCGGTCGCGCTGTTTCACTGGGACGTTCCACCGTTTCGCGGCGGTTATGTCGGCGTCGATATCTTTTTCGTGATCTCCGGGTTTCTGATCACCCGGATCATTGAGGCTGATGCAGGGCGGGGCGAATTCTCGTTCGCCACGTTTTACGAGCGGCGCGTGCGGCGGTTGCTGCCCGCACTCTATGTCATGGTCGCGCTCGCGGTCGTCCCGGCATTTTTCTACTTCCTGCCCGAAGAGCGCGTTGATCTCTTTAAGTCGATCATCGCGACGATCAGCTTCACGTCGAATTTCTATTTCTGGAGCCAGTCCGGCTACTTCGGCGGTGACGCCAATGAAAAGCCGCTGCTGCACACATGGTCGCTGTCCGTCGAGGAGCAGTTCTATCTGCTGCTGCCGGTCGTGATCCTGCTGCTGTTTCGATGGCACGCCGACAGGGAAGGGCGCCGCACCACATTGCTGGTTGGCCTCGGTGCGCTGGCGCTGGCCTCGTTTGCGCTCACGCAATGGTTGATGCTCACCGATCGTGCCGAGACAGCGTTTTACTTCAGCCCGCCGCGCGCATGGGAATTTCTGGCCGGCAGCCTGATCGCGATCGAGGGAATCCCGACTTCGGCCAATATTCATATCCGCCGCGGCGCTCGCATCCTCGGCGTCGTGCTGATCGCGATCGCGGTGATCGGCTATCGCAAGAACACGGTGTTTCCCGGTATCAGTGCGCTGCTGCCCTGCGTCGGCGCAGTCCTGTTTATCTGGGCCGGGATGGGAAGCGCAGCGCCGGTGCGCGCGCTATTGTCTCCGCTTAATATTGCGAGCCAGATCGGCAAGATTTCATATTCCTTCTATCTGTGGCATTGGCCGATCTATCTCTACTGGTATTTTTCCAAGCAGCATTTTCCGCTGGACCGGATTGAAAAGCTCGCGCTGTTCGTGATCACCACGGTCGTGTCGTATCTGTCGTATCGCTTCGTTGAGCAGCCGTTTCGCAACAGGAGTTTGATCTCGCGCCGCACGACGGTCTTTGCCGTTGCGGGCGCAGCGTCGCTGGTGCTGGTGCTGGGCAGCGGGGTGGGGATCTGGCAGACCGATCTTTCGTTCAACGATCCGGCCATGCGGCTTCGCGCCTTCAGTCCCTATCCGGCGTGGTATCGCGCGGGTTTATGTCTGGTGGAAAAGTGGAGGGATTTCTCCGATCGCGCCTGCCTGACGCCGGATCCGAACAAAAAGAACATTCTGGTCTGGGGCGACAGTGCATCCGCTCAATACATGCTGC
Source organism: Xanthobacteraceae bacterium (assembly GCA_019750915.1). Taxonomy (GTDB): domain Bacteria; phylum Pseudomonadota; class Alphaproteobacteria; order Rhizobiales; family Xanthobacteraceae; genus Afipia. Next base: position 17,220 of record JAIENY010000028.1, on the reverse strand, counting down.
CGCTGCGTCAGATTTTCGATCCGGACAAAGTCAACATCATGCAGGCGACCGGTGCCGCCTGCCGTGCGTCGCTGAAACCGCTGCCCGGCGAAACGCCGGTCTGCATCGCGCTGCGGGAGCATCTCGTCGAGTTTCTGAAATCCAACACACCGGATATGGTGATTATCTCAGGTGTCAGGCTGGTCGAGGCTGATGATCAGGGCTTCAAGGTCATGATCAATTCCTTCCTGGACATCATCAAGGCGATGCGCAGCCGCGACATCCCTGTCCTCGTGATCGGTCCCTCGCTGGAATACAAGGGCAGCCTTCCGGTTCAGTTGCTGCGCGACAGGGCCGCCCACATCACGCCTCGCTCCGCCGATCTGGTCTCAGCGAAACTGTTCGAGCGCAACGATCTGGTGCGGCAGGCCATTCCGAAGGAAGACGGTGTAGGCTTTGTCTCCGTCGTGGATTCGGCGTGCCACGACGGCGAATGTCCGTTTCTGATGAGCGACGGCACGCCCGTCACGATCGATCACGTTCACATGACGACGGAAGCTGCGACCGTGATCGGGCGTCCGGTCGCGGAAGCCGCGAAGGCGCTTCTGGAGTCCCGGTCGAAGTAGCCTTGCGTCAGCCGCGGCCGACGAACGGCATTTTCGTCGCCATCACCGTCATGAACAGGACGTTGGCCTCGAGCGGGCGCGTGGCCATGTAGACCAGCGCGTCGGCGACGTTCTGCACGTCCATGCGCGGCTCAACCATGATGCCGCCGTGCGGTTGCAGGATTCCCGCGGCCATTCGCTCGCTCAGATCGGTCGCCGCGTTGCCGATGTCGATCTGTCCACCGGCGATATCGTAAGCGCGCCCGTCAAGCGCGATCGATTTTGTCAGGCCCGTGATCGCGTGCTTGGTGGCGGTGTAGGCGACAGTGAACGGACGAGGGGCGTGCGCGGAGATTGATCCGTTATTGATGATGCGTCCGCCGCGCGGCGCCTGGTCCTTCATGATGCGGAAGGCGTGCTGGGCGCACAGGAACGGTGCGGTGAGGTTGGTATCGACAACCGCCTTCCATTTGTCGAACGGAAGATCCTCAAAGGGCATGGCGGGCGCACCAATTCCCGCATTGTTGAACAGGACGTCGAGGCGGCCGAACTGTTTTTTCACGGTCGCGAACAGCGCCTCGATCGAGGCGGGGTCCGTCATGTCGGATGGTGCGACGAGACTCTTGCCGAAAGGTTTTCCTTCCTGCGCTGTTTCCTCGAGCTTGTCCTTGCGCCGCCCGGTCAGCACCACGGTGAAGCCCGCCTTGATCAGCGCCAGAGCACAGCCTTTGCCGATGCCGGAGCCTGCACCGGTGACGAGTGCGATCTTGTCGTGTGGCATGGCGTTCCCCGATAAGTCTTTGGGTTCTTGTTGGTCTGTATCTCTCTCCGTCATGCCCGGCTTTGATGCCGGGCATCGGCGTCGTGTTCGGCGATGGCCGGAGCGGGCCCGGCCATGACAATGAATTTACGTCTTGGGCTGAACGTAAGGCGGGCGTGGAATGCTTTGGTGCGCCGCGCGCAGTGCCGCCGACCAGCGCGAGCGCAGATCGTGGAAATAGGGTTCGCCCTGTTCGATCCGCATGTTGAGTTCCGCGATGCAGGTGTCGGGCCGCACCAGCAGGATATCGATTGGCATTCCGACGCCGAGATTGGAGCGCATCGTCGAGTCCATTGACACCAGCCCGACCTTGAGCGCGTCGTACAGATCGACATCGTAGGAGATGGCGCGATCAAGCACCGGCTTGCCGTATTTATGCTCGCCGATCTGCAGATAGGGAGTGTCGACCGTGCACTCGATGAAGTTGCCCGCCGGGTAGATCATGAACATGCGCATCCGCGCGCCCTTGATCTGGCCGCCGAACAGGAAGGACACATCGAAGTTGATGTCCTCGGCGGAGAGCGTGGTGCCTTCCATGCGATGAACCTCGCGAATGGCGCGGCCGATCCGCTGCGCGGCCTGAAACATCGTCGGCGCGTTCAACAGCGTTTCCAGTTCACCCGTCACCGGGTCTTCCCAGCCTTCCGTCAACGTCGAGATCACGGACTGGCTGATCGACAGGTTGCCCGCCGAGGCGACTGCCATAATGCGCTCGCCAGGCTGGCTGAAGACGTGCAGCTTGCGAAAGGTCGAGATGTTGTCGAGGCCGGCATTGGTGCGTGTGTCGGCGATCATCACAAGACCGTCCTTCACCAGAATTCCGCAGCAATAAGTCATACTCAGCCTCCGCGAAGCTTTTAACGCGGCAAGACCCTACAGGGCAACCGCGCGCCGGCGAATCGCGATTTGGTTTGGGGAAAATGGATAAAGAAGGCTCAGGATTGGCTCTGGCGGCCGGCCTGATCGACTCTGATCGCCACTTCGAGCGATTCGCGGCCTCCACCATAGCGTGTCCCGCGAATCGGCGCGGCGCCCAGATAATCGAGGCCGATCGCCACGCGCACGTGGGCATCCGTGGTGCTGATGCCGTTGGTGGGATCGAAACCAACCCAGCCAAGGTTGGGCACATGAGCCTCGGCCCAGGCGTGACTGGCTTCCTGCTCGACAATGCCGTCTGCACGCATGAAGTGTCCCGAAACGTAACGGGCCGGGATACCGACGCTGCGGGCGCAGGCGATGAAGATATGCGAATAGTCCTGGCACACGCCGCGTTTCAGCGCGAACGCCTCCGCTGCCGATGTTCCGGCATGTGTCGGATCGGCATCGAACGTCATGTATTCATTGATCTGCACAAGCAGGGCGTGAAGAAACCCAAGCGTGTCGGTTTCGCTCTCCGCGCGTAGGCCCACAGCAAAGCTCTCCATCGCCGTATCGGCTTCGGTGAGCGGGGTTGACCGCAAAAACAGGTTGGGCGGAAATCGCTCGTCGGTCCCCTTCAGTACGCCGCCGGTATCGTGCGTTTCGACAATGCCGCGAACGTCGATGGTCAGCTCGGACAGCGGACCGTGCGTCAGAACATGCGTGATGTTGCCGAATGCATCGTGATGCATATCAAAGCGAGCGTCGGTCGATGTATCGATCTGCCAGTCGGCGATGTATTGCCCGTCGTTGTTGTTCGGTGTCAAACGCAGCATCTGGATCAGCCCGTTGGCGGGCGGATCGAATTTGTAAGTGGTTGAATGCGAAATTTTCAGGCGCATGGCATCAGTCGGTTGTCCGAAGTGGCTATATCAGTTCGGCAGCAGATACTGCTTGGAGATGATATCGCTCAATCGATTGTTGTCGGCGACGAATTCCTGGATGAATTCGTGCAAGCCTCGTTGGAAGATATCGTCCATCTGGCTGTGTTCAAGCCTGTTTCTGATGCCTCTGGCATGTCTTTGTGCAGGGCCCTGCCGGCCATAAGCCACGCCAATTCGATCCAGATTTTGCACAAGATTGCCATAACAGCTCGCCAGCGAGCGAGGCAGCGCCTCGTTCAGGATCAAGAGGTCGGCGACCAGCCATGGCTTCAAGGTTTCGCGATAGACCCAGTGATAGGCCGTGAGCGCCGAAACCGAACGCAGGATCGAGGTCCACTGATAATAGTCGAGCGGGCCGCCGATGTGTTCTTCCTGCGGGAGCAGCAGGTGATATTTCACGTCGAGAATGCGGGCGGTGTTGTCGGCCCGTTCCAGATGCAGGCCGAGCCGCGAAAACCAGTAGGCGTCGTTGCGAAGCATCGTGCGGTAGGCCGACCCGTCGAACCGCAACGAAATCTCCTGCACGAAGCGCAGGAATTCGGTAATGGCGTCGCGTGACGAGAGCCCGTTCTGCCAGACCCGCTGCAGATCGATCCAGGCGCTGTTGATGACATCCCACATCGCGCCGGTCAGCGCGGTGCGCACCGCACGGGAGTTGAGGCGCGCGTTCTCGATGCAATTGCGGATCGAGGACGGGTTCTCGCGCGAGAACGACAGGAACTCAATAACGTTCTTCTCGTTCGCTTCCTCGTAGTGACTATAGAAGCTGTTATCGATTCCGGCGGTGAGCAGCGCCGATTCCCATTCATTGGTTTTGCCGACATAGGCGTCGGGCAGTGAGGTGGCGCGCAACGTCGCTTCGATGGTGCGGGCCAGATACTCCGCACGTTCGACATAGCGGGCGAGCCAGAACAGACTTTCAGCGGTACGCGACAGCATGGGAAATCGTAATGAAAGAGGGGACTGGAAGTAAAACTGGATTACTCATCGAGCACCCACGTATCCTTGGTGCCGCCGCCCTGGCTTGAGTTGACCACAAGAGAGCCTTCTTTCAGCGCGACGCGGGTAAGGCCGCCCGGAACGACCGTGGTGTGGTCCTTGCCGGTCAGCACAAAGGGCCGCAGATCGACATGGCGCGGCGCGAGGCCGGCGTCGGTACAGGTCGGGCAGGTGGACAAGGCCAGTGTGGGCTGGGCGATGAAATTGTCCGGATCGCTTTTGAGCTTGGCGCGGAACGTCTCTATCATTTCCGTAGTCGCGGCGGGGCCGATCAGCATGCCGTAACCGCCCGAGCCGTGAACTTCCTTCACGACAAGGTCTTTGAGATTGTCGAGCACATAGGCGAGGTCGTCCTTCTCACGGCAGCGCCAGGTCTGCACGTTCTTCAAGATCGGTTCTTCGCCGAGATAGAATTTCACGACCTCCGGCATGTAGCTGTAAATCGCCTTGTCGTCGGAAATGCCCGTGCCGACCGCGTTCGCCAGCGTGACGCTGCCGGCCATGTAGGCTGACATCAGCCCCGGTACGCCGAGCATCGAGTCGGGCCGGAAGGTAAGAGGATCGAGAAAGTCGTCGTCGAGACGGCGATAGATCACGTCGACCTGCTTCAGGCCCTCGGTCGTGCGCATGAATACTTCGTCGTTCTTCACCACAAGATCGCGGCCTTCGACCAGTTCGACACCCAGCTTGTCGGCCAGGAACGAATGTTCGTAGTAGGCCGAATTGAAAACGCCCGGCGTCAGCAGCGCGATATTCGGCTCAGTGGACGCGGCATTCGGTGCGACGGACCGAAGTGCCGCCAGCAATTCGTCCGGATAGTTTTCCACCGGCGCGATCCTGTGGCGCGAGAACAAATCCGGAAACAGCCGCATCATGATCTCGCGGTTCTCCAGCATGTAGGAGACCCCGGAGGGGGTGCGCGCGTTATCTTCGAGCACGATGAAGTTGTCGGCCTCCACGCGCACCACGTCGATGCCGGCGATGTGCACATAGATGTCGTGTGGGACGTCCTGTCCGTTCATCTCGGGCCGGAACACCGGATTCTGGAAGATCAGGTCATCTGGGACCACCTTGGCGCGCAGAATGTCCCGGGAATGGTAGATGTCGCTAAGGAACATGTTCAGCGCCTTGACTCGCTGTTTCAGTCCTCGCTCCAGCAGCGACCATTCCTTCGATGACAGGATCCGGGGGATCACGTCGAACGGGATCAGGCGCTCGGTCGCCGCGTTGTCGCCATAGACCGCAAATGTGATGCCGATCCTGCGGAACAGCAGTTCGGCTTCTTCGCGGCGGTATTGTAGGATTTCGGGTGGCGTCTCGTTGAGCCAATTCGCCAGTTTTTCATAGGCGGGTCGCAAACCCGCCGGACCATTCATCTCGTCGAACGCTACTGCCATGAACCCCGAATGTCTTTCGCGCTAGCAAACAGAACTGGATGACGTAAAGTCATGGTAGCAAGGCTTGGGCCAGCGCGATATGCATTGGTTGTGGGCAATCGCGAAAATCTTTCGTGCTTGTGCCCGCAAAGCAGGCGTTTGTCTGCTAAAGTTTGCGGCAAATGACCCGCGCTTCTGTCTTGCTGCGGAAGGCTTAAGAGAGAGATGCGATGACGGAGATTGTGACGGCCGGCTTGCTTGTGATCGGCGATGAAATCCTCTCCGGACGGACAAAGGACAAGAACATCGGCTTCATTGCCGAGTATCTGACCAATCTGGGCATCGACCTGAAGGAAGTACGCGTCGTTCCGGACGACGAGTCCGAAATCGTCGAGGCGCTCAACGCGCTGCGCACGAAATTCACCTATGTCTTTACCACGGGCGGCATCGGCCCGACCCATGACGACATCACGGCCGACAGCGTCGCCAAGGCCGTCGGTGTGCCGATCGGCTACCATCCCGCCGTGGTGGAGCGATTCAAGGAACGCTTCGGCGAACGGCTGAACGAGGCGCGGTTGCGGATGGCGCGCATCCCCGAGGGCGCCGAGCTGATCGAGAGCGCAACGATCCTCGCGCCCGGCTTCAAGGTCGACAACGTCATCGTGATGGCCGGCGTGCCCAGCATCATGCAGGCGATGATGGACATCATCTCTCCGAAGCTGAAGGCCGGTCAGCGAATGCTGTCGGACTCGGTTCGTGCCGACGCACTGGAAGGCGACATCGGATCGCCGCTGCGTGAGATCGCCGAACGCTATTCCGAAACCTCGATCGGCAGTTACCCGTTCGTCGGTGAGGATAACAAACCGAACACCAACATCGTCGTGCGCTCCCGCGATCAGCATAAGCTCGATGCCGCGATGGGCGAGGTGAAGGCGATGCTGGCGGCATTGCATGCCGCAAGGAATTCGGTGCAGTGAGCCAAGACTCCGCGCAAAGGCCGTTTCCGGTCTCCTGGGATCAATTCCATCGCGATGCCCGCGCGCTGGCATGGCGGCTCAACGGCGCCGGGCCGTTCAAGGCGCTGGTGGCGGTGACGCGCGGCGGAATGGTGCCGGCAGCGATTGTCGCGCGCGAGATCGGCATGCGGGTGATCGATACGCTGTGCGTGACGAGCTACGCTCACACCACGCAGGGCGAAATGCAGGTTCTGAAGGATATTTCGGACAGTGTGAAAAAACTCGGCGGTGCGAACGGCGAGGGGCTTTTGATTGTCGACGACCTCGTGGACACTGGCAAAACCGCGCGTGTCATCCGCCAGATCGCACCGAAGGCGCACATCGCTGCCGTCTACGCCAAGCCGATGGGCAAACCGCTGGTCGATACCTTCATCACCGAGGTGTCGCAGGACACCTGGATTTTCTTTCCGTGGGACACTGGCCTGTCGTTCCAGCCGCCGATCAAGGATGGGGCGGCCTGAACTAAATTCCTCGTGGCAACGGATTGGCGACATCCATGACGCTGCAAAACCGTGTTGGCCCAACGGGGCAGATCGTCGCCACGCCGCACCGCGGACTGTTCACCGGCAATCGCGGCATCATCCATGCCCCCCGGACGAAGACGCTGACGCGGCGATGGAGCAGCAAGGCGTGGCTTGTATGCCTGCTGGAATTCCAGAACCGCCGGCGTGACGTCTGGTCCGGCCGGCACTGGAGCGAGTTGTTTTTTCTCGATGAAGCGACCGCGCTCGCGGCCGGGCATCGCCCATGTTTTCACTGCCGCCGCGATGACGCGAACGCGTTTCGCGCGGCGTGGCAGGAGGGTAACGGGGTAACAAACATCAGGGCGAGCGAAATGGACGCGGTTCTTCATCGCGAGAGGATTGAGGGGCGGGCCAAGCGTCTGCATCCGCTGCCGTCCGCAATCGATCGGTTGCCCGATGACGTGATGATCGAGGCAGCCGGGCGCGCATATCTCGTCACGTGCGGAAAGCCGCTGTTCTGGTCATGGGCTGGTTACAGTGCGGCGAACGAGCCGCTCAGCGGCGCGAAGATGCTGACGCCGCCCTCAACCGTGCGTGCCCTGCGTGCCGGATATTGTCCCGTACTGCATCCGAGCGCGCATTCCTGATCAGCCAAATCGCTCCCGCGCGAGCTTTGCGCCGTCGCCAAGCGCCTTGAGCTTGGCCTCGGCAATGTCGCGGCGCATCGGCGCCATGCCGCAATTGGTGGTCGCGATGATGCGCTCCTTCGGCACCACCTTCATCACTTCCGCGATGGTGGCGGCAACATCCTCCGGCGTCTCGACCGCGTCGCTGCCGACATCGATCACGCCGCACTGGATCGTCTTGTTGTGGAGCAGGCCGAGCAGCGAGAGCGGCACATGCGAGTTCTTGCACTCGATTGCGACATGCTGGATCGGGCTGGCGTCGATCGCGGGGAAGATCTGCTCGTACTGCCGCCACTCGTGGCCGAGCGATTCCTTCCAGTCGTTGTTGGCCTTGATGCCGTAACCGTAGCAGATGTGAACGCCGGTCTCGCAGGTCAGCCCCTTCGCGGCCCGGGTTAATGCCTCGACGCCCCAGCTGCTCACTTCGTCGGTGAAGACGTTGAATGCGGGCTCGTCGAACTGGATCAGGTCAACGCCGTCCTCCTGAAGCGCAAGCGCCTCCTGATTGAGGAGCTCGGCAAACGCAAACGCCATCTGCACGCGGTCGTGGTAGTGATGGTCCGCCAGCGTGTCGATGATGGTCATCGGGCCGGGCAGCGTGAATTTAAGCTTGTTTTTTGTGTGGGCGCGGGCGGCGCGCGCTTCGGATGCGTGGACGCGGCCCTTCAGCTTTACCGGCGCGACCACCTGCGGCACCATCGCCTTGTAGCGGTCCTTGCGGATGCCCATTTCGATTTTGTGGGCGAAGTCGATGCCATCGACTTTCTCCAGAAAGCCGTGGACGAAATGCTGCCGCGCCTGCTCGCCGTCGGTGAGGTAGGTGATGCCCGAATCTTCCTGAAGCTTCACCGCAAGCAATGTGGCATCGCGTTTGCCAATTTCCAGCTCGGCGCCTTCCAGCTTCCACGGCGCCCAAAGTTTGTTCGGTTCGGCAAGCCATGACGGCTTTGGAAAAGAACCTGCAATCGAAGTTGGAAACAGCATGGACGATTCCCCAGATATCTTTTGATTGTTGCGGCGGTCTTTGCCACGTCCGGGCCGCGCCGTACACCCGCCTTATGGTGGAAACCCCCGCGCTTTCCCCCCACGAATTATTGTTGATGCATTGCGGCACGGGTCACGCAGCGGCCGGTCCGCGATGGTGATGCGATGCCACTTTTGATTTATGCCGTCGCGGTGCTACAAGACCCCCGCGCGAACGTGGCGGAACTGGTAGACGCAAGGGACTTAAAATCCCTCGATGGCAACGTCGTGCGGGTTCGATTCCCGCCGTTCGCACCATCCGGCGCCGCGCCGCAATCACGCTTCGCCTGCAGAAAAATCAGAACGGCCCGCGGCTGCGGACATCGTCGAGCGCGTTTTCAAGCTGGTTGATACGCGCCGCGTAGACGTCCCGAAGACAGGCGACGTCCGACTTGCACTTGTTGCGCAGGTCGATGAACGCGCGCTGATCGTCCTGGATGGCGCCGCGTTGGCCCATCGCGACCAGCGAGGTAACAACCTCGAACAACGTCGCGGTGCGCGCTTCCATCTGGCCGAGCACGTAATTGTTGCAGACGGTCTTGTCGGACTCGGCGCTGGCGATGGAACAGTTGATCGGCGCGTAATCGGCAGCGGCGGCGGGCTTCGCGAGCGCCGCGAGCGGCAGCAGCATCACGAGCACGTGAATCAATGTTTTCATCGTCGGGCTCCCGGATCGCTAAACTTGTCGATTTGACCGGCATTGTCGATCAACCGAAAACCGTTCACAAGCCCGTAGTGGGCCACGATACCGGTCCTGCGCCAGCCGCTATCACCGGGCCATTTTGAATTAATTCAGCGAATGGCCGCGGACACGTCCTGCGCGACGCTGTTCGTTTCAATTGCGACCGGTTTTTTAAGTCCCAGCGACCGGCGGATGATCCTGCGCGCAGGCGCTTCAACAAAGCGATAGGACCATCCCGACAAAAACATCAGCACGATCAGCTCGAACGGCAGCCGGAAAGCAAGTCTTTTAGAAAGCTCAGGGAAAAAATGGGTGGTCAGGTCCATCAACGGCCAATGGATCAGATAGATCGAATATGACACAACGCCGAGGAAATGGACGGCCGGCGTGGACAGGAAGCGGGCCGTTCTGCTGTCCGGATTTTGCAGTCCGATAATCAGCCATGGCATCAGAATAACGAGCAGACGTCCGTCGAGCAGCTTGGTCGCTTGCCCGAGCAACACGATGATCATCGCAAGCGCGATGTAATCGACCATGCGCTCGCACCATTTTCGTGCGCCCTCGTGCGAAAGCGCGAGCAGGTAGGCAAGCCATCCAGCGGTGAACATTAACACGCCACGGACGATAAATTCGTTGAGGGCAAAGTAGCTCGCTACCTGCCGCAGCTGGTATTGGCTCAAGATCTCGCCCCGCGTCGAGGCGACAAACAGATAGGCAAGCACCACAATAAGAAGCAGTGAGATCGCAAGGAGCGGTAACGGACGGTCTTTCGTTTTCCCGGACAGGACAAAAAGCAGAGGGAAGAGAGCAACGTAGCAGACCGCCTCAATCGACAGTGACCACATCGGCGGATTCCAGTGGATACCGGAGCCGACCACTGGCAAGGCGTTGATCATGAAGACCTGCCGCAAGCCCTGGATGATCGCTGCGCTTTGGGTGGGATACGGAAATCCGTTCAAACTCCACGAATACGAAACAATGCCCGATATTAGAAGCAACAACGCATAAAGTGGATAGACGCGCGCAAACCTTGCCACGAAGAAATCTCTCAGGTTTAGGGTGCTCCGCTCACCCGCGCCGTAGACAAGGCACAGGGTGAAGGCGCTGAGGCAGAAGAACAGGTCAACAGCCTGATCTCCCCAGGAAATCACTCCGAAGATATTTTTGGTTTGATTGATGTGTGTGAGGGCCACGCCAAATGCGGCGATTCCTCTCAGGCCCGTCAGTGCGCGTATTTCGCCCTTTTCGTACATGCCATCAGCTTTACGGCATTCGATTGGCAAGAAAAATCGTGGCGTGCTCGCCACGACGTATTTTGCCCCAACTGTTGCGCGATAGCCTCGGCGTGGAACCGGTGGTATCTGATACCCTTGTTTGCGGCATGTAGGTGCGATGGTCATTCCCGTCTACTTCATCAATCTTGATCGAAGCCCGGATCGCCGTGCTGAAATGAGCCAGCGATTGTCTGCGCTTGGGATTGCGTTCGAGCGTGTGCCCGCGATCGACGGCCGCAGCCTCTCGAGCAGCGCCGTCGATGCCGTACGCATCGATACGCCGGGATGGAAACCGCTGTCGGCTGGCGAGATCGGCTGCTTTCTCAGTCACAGGGAATGCTGGCGGCGGATCGCGCAAGGTGATGAGGCGTATGGTTGCGTCTTCGAAGACGATGTTTTGCTGTCCTCGCGCCTGCGCGACTTTCTGTCCGGCACGGATTGGATTCCGGCCGCCGCCGACATTGTGAAGATCGAGGATGCAGGCATTCGCGTGTGGTTCGATGCTGAATTCCTGAGCCAGCAGAACGGATTTCGGCCGGGCAAGGTGAGAAGCCCGAACTATCGCGCCGGTGGCTACATTCTCTCAAAAGCCGTTGCCGGGCGGTTATTGGAAATGACGACGCGTTTTGCGGTCCCGGTCGATCTTCTGCTGTTCGATCATACGCGCGGCTTCGCCAACAGAATGACGATCTATCAACTTATTCCGGCGCTTTGCGCGCAGAAGAAGGGCAACGCAGTGGACGACGTCGAGACGACCATCGATGCGCGGGGGCGGTTCGAGCGCGAGGGCTGGTTCGCCCATCAGGCTCGCCGGTATCGGCAGGAGGCGTGGAAGCTGTGGCATCGCCTGCATGGCCGTCGCAGGATGGCGGCAGGTTTCGACCAGCAATGACGATTGATTCGATGTCGCACGATCTTCTCGGTTCCAACGTCCGCCTGCGCGTGATGACGTCCGCCGATGCTGATGCCCTGGTCCGGGCGGCGGCTGACGGCGAGTTGTGGAATCTATTTGTTACGGTCGTGCCGACGGCAGCAACGGTCGCGGACTACATGAAGCCGGCCCTGAACGGTTTCGCGCAGGGGACGGTGATCCCCTATATGATCGAGCATGCGAAGTCGGCAGAGGCGATCGGTTCGACACGGTTCTGGAAGCTTGACCGCGATCATCGCAAGGTCGAGATCGGTCACACCTGGATTGCGAAATCCTGGCAGCGGACTGTCGTGAACACCGAAATGAAATATCTGATGCTGAAATATGCGTTTGAGGACCTCGCTCTGGTACGTGTCCAGTTCCAGACCGACGAGCTGAACGACAAATCGCGCGCGGCGATCCTGCGGCTTGGTGCGAAGCAGGAGGGCATCATCCGCAAGGAGCGGATCATGCCTGACGGGCGCATCCGCAACACCGTTCGCTACAGTATCGTTGATGACGAGTGGCCCGAGGTCAAAACAAATCTGCAGCGGCGGCTGGCGGTCTGATCATCAGCAGGATAGGTCTTCCATCCTCATCGAGGTTGACGGAAATTGGAACGAATGATGTTTTTGCGAATAATGGGTGTTGCAGCGGTTCTTGCTCTTGTTGGCACGGGGAGCGAGTCGCGGGCTTCGAGCTTTTTCGTGAATCCGTCGCATTACGATCTGTACAATTGCGAGCAGCTCAACAAGGCGCGCAAGGAAACAGCCGCGCGTGTGGCCGAACTTCAGGGCCTGATGGCCAAGGCGGAAACCGGATTCGCCGGCGCCTTGATGTCGGGGCTTGCTTATCAGAGCGATTTTCTGGCGACGCGCGGTCAGCTCGATCTGATCGACCAGAAGCGGGCGGACAACCGCTGCGGTCCGTTGCCGGAGGACGTGCCTGCGAAACCGGCGGGGCCTGAAACCAAATCGAAGCACAAGCGGCATTGAGCAACAGGCGGTGTCCGGCGGCTCAGCGCCAGCCGTAGATCCAGTCGTTGCGTGACAACAAGCGGCGGCTGCCCAGAAGACGGATCGATTGATCGCGGGCGAACGCCATCGCACCGGCCATGTGATAGATTTTTCCGGTTGCGCGCGCGGTCCGCTGCACGCGTGACACTCGCGGCTTGCGTAACTGCTCATAATGCCGGAAGGCCGCGGCGATTTCGCCCGGCTGCTGCTGCAGGCAATTGGCCAGGACAGCGGCATCCTCGATCGCCATAGCGGCCCCCTGCGCCACGAACGGCAGCATCGCATGGGCAGCATCGCCGAGCAGCGCGACCTTGTCTTTGGCCCAGACGCCACCGTCGGGCATCGCGAACAGCGCCCACTTCCTCCAGCTTTCGACCGCGCCGATCATCATGCGGGGAGCGATCGGCCAGTGGGGCGGGGTGAAATGCTGACCGATTTCGCTGGCGTCGCCTGGTTCGCTCCATCCCGGCCGGTTCCAGCTTCCGGTCACGATGGCGACGATGTTGATGCGACGCCCGTCGGCCATCGGGTAGGCGACCAGATGGGCATTCGGCCCCATCCAGAGTTGCACACGGCCGGTGGCAAAGCCGCGCGGCAACTGGTCCGAATCGACAATGCCGCGCCAGGCGATGCGACCGGTGAACTGCGGCCGCCGATCCGGAAACAATTCGTTGCGCACCGACGACCACACGCCGTCGGCGCCGATCAGCGCCAGCGCCGTTTCCTGCCGGCGGGACGTCCCTGCGCGATGCGCCACGGTGACACCCGTGGGGTAGGTTGCGACGTCCTCGAACCGGCAGCCGAGCTGCAAATCGATATCGGGATTTTCGATGACCTTGGCGAGCAAGACGGCCTGAAGATCGGCGCGGCGCAGCACCCAGTAAGGAGCCCCATAGCGTTTCTCCGCCATCTCACGGATCGGGATCGTTGCGATATCGCCGTTTGCGCGGGTGCTGGCAATGCTGATGGTGTCGGGGACGATCGCGCGGCCGGCAAGCTCGGGTCCGAGGCCAAGGTCGATCAGGATGCGGCTGGCGTTCGGAGAGATCTGAAGACCGGCACCGGTCTCCTCAAGCTTTGACTCGCGCTCGATAATCATGGACCGGAAGCCGGCGCGCGCCAGTGTAAGGGACGCGGTCAACCCTCCGATACCGGCGCCGGCGATGATGATCGTTCGAGATACCGCCACGCGGTTCAAGTATCCTGAATTCGAAGTTCGCCTGATGATACAGCGCCCTTCGTTGCGAACTTTGGATTCGAAAGGACACTAGAAAAATATAATTCTAGTGAGGCTTCGGCCCACAATTCCGCAAGCGCGCGTGTCGCGAAAATGGCGCGGACCTCCGCGCCGTCGCACTAGGCGACCTTGTCTTTCACCACGCACTGAGGCGGCTGCGCCTCACCCGGCTTCAACTCCGCACTGTAGCGGTAAAGCGTCGAGCAATATGGACAGATGATTTCGTTGTCGTTGCCGAGATCGAGGAAGACATGCGGATGATCGAAAGGCGGAGTCGCGCCAACGCACATGAACTCGCGCGAACCGATTTCAATGACACTCACGCCGGGGTCATTTTGGAAGTGTGGAACGACGTGGTCGGCCATAGCATTTCACCTTAGTCAATAACTGTCTCGTATCTCGCGCCGTGTCTTGGTGCAACGGCAATCGCTTACCCCCGGCGACGCGGTGCACCATAAGGTTCACCGCCAGGGATTGCTAGCTCGTTGCACAAATTTCGAAAACGAAGGCGCGATGCTGAGGCGGATTCCACACACTATTCGCCGCCCAGGAAAGCCCTTCTTTCGGAGGGACTGCTTTTGGAGGGACCCTGCCTTCTGTCAAGGCGTTGTGTCGCAAAAAGGCCATACTAACTGTGTTCCGGACCCCTCAAGGATGGTCGTAACCGATGAGACTGTGGCGAATCAGCATGGCTGTTGGAGGCGCGATGGCGTTCGCCATTGCGTTCGCGGCGCTGTGGCCTCGGGCGCATCAGGCCGGGCAGGTGCTGCTTGCACAGGATGATCCCGTGCGGCTGTCGGATATCCAGCTCGATTCTGCTCTTGCAACCGCCGATCCGGATCACGCCGGCGCGGCGATCGAGCAGGGTATCGTGCAGGCACTCGCTTCAAAGGACGTCGATCTTGCGAAAAGTTTTAGCGATTTGGCCGGTGAGAAGAAAATCCCGATCTCTCCCGCGATCCGGGCGCAGGTGGATGCCGCTGTGGCCGAACACGGCACGACCGCCTCGGTCGCCGGGCGGTTCGCGCACGGCCTTGTGACCGGTGAGGCGGACGATGCGGCGAGCCTGACCGGTACGCTTGCCGGCGATCTGTTCGTGTTCGGAGATGTGCGCGACGTATTACGCGAAGGCAAACGCCTGGTGATGGGCGAAGATGCAGACCGCCTCGTGCTCGGTCTTGCAAGCGTTGGCATCGCTGTGACGGCGGCAACGTACCTGTCGGCCGCGGGTGTTGCGCCGGTGCGGGCGGGCCTGACCATGGTGAAGGATGCCCGCAAGGTCGGCCGCCTCGGGGCGGGCCTGACCGAATGGGCCGGACGCTCGGCGCGCGGTGTCATCGATACGCCGGCGCTGGAGCAGGCGGTGCAGACCGCATCCATCACCCGCCCGGCGAAAACTGTCGAAGCCGTCAAGGCGGCGTTCAAGGTCGAGAAGGCTGGCGGTCTTGTGCGGCTGGCGAAGGACGTGGGACGGGTCGGGGAAAAAGCAGGCACTCAGGGCGCGCTCGACGTGCTGCGAATCTCCGATGGGCCGCAGGACGTTGCGCGCGCGGCGCGGCTCGCCGAATCCAAAGGTGGGCAGACACGCGCGATCATCAAGATTTTGGGCCGAGGTGCCTTGTTACTGACTGCAGGCGCATTCAATCTGGCATGGTGGGTCTTTGCAGCGCTGTTCGCGCTCGCCGGTTTCATCGTGTCGATCAAGGCAACCACGGAGCGACTGACGCTCGCCGCCCTTCAACGGGCAAAGCTGAAACGTGTCCGCCGTGAACTCGCGCTGGCGCAATCCAACTCTGCATGACGGGAAGCCCTTGCCTCTGGCCTCAAGCATTCCAGTCCGTTAGACCCTTCGCCGCTTCCACCTCCCACCTTCCATCTTAATCCGGATATCTTCATGCCGAGTTTCCATAACGGTCCCGTCGAGATCGCCTATACCGATGACGGTGAGGGCGAACCGATCGTGCTCGTTCACGGTTTCGCGTCGAGCGCGAGCGTGAACTGGATCTATCCGAGCTGGGTGTCCACCCTCACGCAGGCCGGACGACGCGTCATCGCGCTCGATAATCGCGGACACGGCCAATCGACCAAACTGTACGATCCGGATGATTATCGTCTTGAACTGATGGCGGGCGACGTGCGCGCCTTGCTCGATCATCTTCAGATCGGCAGCGCCGACATCATGGGATATTCGATGGGCTCGCGGATTGCCGCCACCCTCGCATTCAGCAATCCGGAGCGTTTGCGTTCCGTCGTTCTCGCGGGCATCGGTATGGTTCTTGTCCGCCATGGCGGTCCGGGTGAAACGGTCGCACAGGCTCTTGAGGCTGACTCCATCGATACCGTGACGGACCCGATGGGACGTACCTTTCGCGCCTTCGCCGAACAGACCCGCTCTGATCGACGCGCGCTTGCGGCCTGCATCCGCGGAACGCGCAAGCGCCTGATGACGCGCGAGGAGGCGGCCGCGATCAAAAATCCAACCCTGATCGCGGTTGGAACCAACGACGATGTGGCGGGATCGGCGCATGAGCTTGCCCAGATCATGAAAGGCGCTCAAGTGCTGGATATTCCGGGGCGGGACCATATGCGGGCCGTGGGCGATAAGGTCTATAAAGAGGGCGTGCTGACATTTTTGGCGCGCCGCCCCTGATGGAATTATTATCCCTGCCTCACAAAGATAGCATTGCGGTCTTGCCAGCCTCCATTATGTGGTAAATTCAGCTCGTTCACAGCGCGACGGTAAACTCATGGCCAAACATCAAATCGACCCGAAGTCAGCTCTGTCGACCGTCGATCCGGTCTGGACCCGGATTCGCTCCGAGGCTGAAGATATTGTGCGCCGTGAGCCTGAACTGGCGACGTTCATCTATTCGACGGTGTTGCATCATGAGCGGCTGGAAGCGGCGGTTATTCACCGTCTTGCGGAACGGCTCGATCATGCGGCGCTGTCCGGCGACCTGATCCGCCAGGCTTACAGCGATGCGCTGCGCGCCGAGCCTGATCTGGGCAATGTCTTCCGCGCCGATCTTGTAGCGGTGTTCGATCGCGATCCGGCAACTTCGCGCTTCATCGACCCGCTGCTCTACTTCAAGGGCTTCCACGCCATCCAGACGCATCGTCTGGCTCACTGGCTTTACAATAACGGGCGCAGGGATTTTGCATTCTATCTGCAGAGTCGTTCTTCGGTCGTGTTCCAGACCGACATCAATCCGGCGGCGAAAATCGGCCGGGGCATTTTCCTGGATCACGCCACGGGTTTCGTCGTCGGCGAGACGGCTGTGATCGAGGACGATGTCTCGATCCTGCACGATGTGACGCTCGGCGGCACAGG